>CAZRLM010000099.1:0-8391 GCA_964600835.1 uncultured Oscillospiraceae bacterium | reverse complement strand
GCCCCATTCGCCATGCTTCACAAGCTGCTTTGCTTTGCAGAGCACGCGCCCAAGTTGGAGCATACTGTTGACGGCGGTTGAGGAGTAGTATTGAGCCTCCTTTGCAAGCCCTTCCAGCAAGGCGAGTTCTCCGCCGCTGACTGCGTTGATGATTTCGTTCATCGCTACTATCCTTTCTTTGCCCAAGCCCTTGATAAAGCCGGGTTTTTATGATATAATAGCGACGGGAATTGAGGCAGTCGAGCGATGTTCCCAGGTCGTAACTGTTGCGAGCAGGTGCGGCCATTTTTTATGCCCTTTTGCGTAGCTCCCTGAAATCGCTCGGCGGCTCGGGAAGCGGAAGCCACTCCGTAAACGCGCTGTCCAAATCAAATTGGTGCCAGCCGGTTACTTTGATCCCCTCATGCGTATTTTTTGCCAGTACGCAATTCAGGGTGTCTGCGTCCGCTTTCGTCGGCTTTCTTTCCGTCGCTTTAATCCATAGGTCTGCGGTGATGTGCTTTGTGGGCATCCAGTAGGCATAGAACTGATTGCGGAATTGGTTCCATGCTGTCAGCATCACGCCCTGGTATGCGTGCCATACAAACACATAACCGTATTCGTCGCCGTCCTCCTGTGCGGGAAGACGGTCTTTTACCGAAATCCAGCCGCTATTCGGGCTGTCCATCGCTTTCCTCGTCGAAAAGATCAATGGTTATGCCGTGCCTGGCGTATTCCTCGGCGAACCGTTTTTTCATTTCAGGAGCACAATGGGCCGCAGCATCCTTCCACGTCGGAAAGCGTCCGTGCTGCTGGCGGAATTTCATTTGGTAGTACAGGCTGTAGCGGTTGTGTGGCATTGCCGGGTCGTGATCCACGGCGCATACAGGACAAGCGCCCGGTTTCGGCGGCGCAAGCATCACCTGTTCAAAGGGGATTTCGCGCCCGTTGATCGTCGGATCGCTCATGCCGTCACACCTCCAGCAGATCGCCGAACAGCGCGGGCAGGTATCCAGCTAATTCGCGCAGCAGCGGCAATGCCACCTCGCGCATCTGAGGATGAGAAGCGCCGGTCGTGCCGATTGCGCGTAGCTTGAAGAAATGCCGCCATTCCCGAATGTTGGCCGTCATGACAACCTCGGTCTTGGTGCTTGTCGGCAGAACGCTGCGCGCCATCTGCGGCAAATCCCCGATTTCCAGCAGATCAAAGTACGCTTTTTCGCACGCCTCGCAAGCTCGCTTCCATACTTCGTAGGAAGGAGAGCCATCCCGGAAGAAGCACGGCCTGATGACCGTGATCTCCCTGCCAAACTGATCTTTGGCGTAATTACAGTATCGCGTGCTTTCCTGCGCAAAGCTGGCGAGACGATGCCTCACAATCTCGTGGCTTACGCCGCGATCCACGATGAAGCGCACCGTCAGGCTTGCGTGTTCCAGCATCGCCTCGTGTCCGCGTGATACCAGCGTTCTGATGAACTCCTCCGCGCTGTCATCGCCGATTTTGTACTCGGTTTTGTAGCACACGCGGCCTGCCTGCTCGATGGCACTGTAAATCGCCTTGCGGCTTGCCTCGTCCATCTTCTGCGGTCGCATGACTTCAAAACCGGCAGAAACAATCTTCACCTTGTACACCTTCCCTTCTTTTGATGGATTGGAGCAGCAGACGGGAATCGAACCCGCGTCCCCGGCTTGGAAGGCCAGTGCTCTGCCGTTGAGCTACTGCTGCATATAGCACCCCTTTTCGCCACTCGTAGTGCGTTGGATGGGCCACCCCGGTTGCCCTCTCGTTATGGGCCGTGCGCGTCGCTCTCCGCGTGTCACAGTTGCTATCGGTCTGTGTTCCGTCCGGCTGGTTACGGATGGGAGCGACCCAGCAGCGCACCCGTCTGTCCGGGCTGTCAAGCGTTGCTCGCTTCCGCTTTGCCACCGTGCGATGTTCACCGTACCCACGGAATCGTAAGGTTTACCATTCCGCCTTTCGCTCCTGAAAGTCGTTGTCGAAACCTCATAAGACTGTTGTCTACGGACGGTTTTTCACCCAGCGGACAAACTGCCGTGGCGTGGTTCTCCGGCCAGGTGGAGAACTTGCTGAACCGTAAAGCCCTGGCGGGAACGAGGGGCATTGAACCTCCATTTTCTCCACGGGCCGCGCTGACCTCGAAGGAATGGCTGACCTCGTGGCATACCCGATCCGGACGAGCGTTCCCATGTAGTGCCTGTCTTTCCAGGCTGTCGCCACGCATTTGTGGTATAATACCGTCGAAGGGAGGTGAAATAAGTGTATATGTTCGTTATCTTGGCAAACCCATCGCCCGAAAATGAATGCCACGCGACATTGAGGGAAGCGCGGGTTCATATTTGGGTGAATCGTTCCGAAGAAAGCGAAGCTCTGCAATCCGCTAACGCTTATATCGGCCGCTACGGTTGGATTCCGTCAAAGGTTGAATGCGCTTTTGAGATTCAAGAAAAGCAGATGCCGAAGTTGGGTGTATCTGAATCTCGGCTATATGAGCAGGCGCGTCTTTCGGGCGTTGCGGCAGATTTTTTGGCTTATCCTCTGGAAGAGGGAAAGCCGGATGATCCCGTCCGTCTTGAACGTATGATTCCTTTGACATAAGCATCCTCCACCCCGCCGTTAATAGCGGCGGGTTTTAATCATTGCTGGTCTTTCCCGGCTGCCATTGCCTTTATTCCGTTTGTGGGGTCGCATTAAGGCAAACTCTTACGTTTTCCCCTGGCGCGGCATGTCGGAATTGAACCGGCTCCTCCTCTCCCTGCGGAGCGCAACCGTCCGGGAGTGGCTTGCCCCATACAACAATGCCGCATGTCGCCGGTTTCCCGGCGCTTATTCGGAAATTTCAAGGTTATCCCCACACCATTTGAGCGCAGGATTGTATTTCAGCCAGCCGATCACGCTGATCTTGTCGTTTGTTCCAAGCCGGATAACACACGCCTTGCGCTCCCGGCCCTCCATGCCGAAGGACGCGCTGATCTTTCCATCCCAGGGTGCTTTCCCTTTCTGGCGGCGCGTTACGCTCCACACTTTCGCAGCGTTCATGATGCTGGAAGCGCTCCCGTCTTTGCTCAGCTCCGCAATCGCTTTGAGCTGTTCGGGATTCCCGAAGACGAATTTCTTCATCGTGCTCACTCCTCGCCGTCATTGTCAGGTACGTCGAAGCAGTGCTGAATGGCGATGCGATTCAGGAAGTGCGTAAACCCGATGAGATCCATGTCCTTCGTCAGGTTCGGAACGAGCTTGCCGACGAACACCATCATCGCGGAGAGCATCGCGGCAATGTCGTCGTCCAGATCATATCCGTTGAAGAGTGTCAGCTTTTCGACGGCTTCCTCCATGTCGTCAGGTTCGCGGTAGGCGTTCAAAATCATCGTGTAGAACGTGATGACTTTCTTTTCAAAATCGTCCATGTCATACCTCCTGTATCTCAATTCCGTAGCAGGCATACAGTTGCTTTTTCTTGTTGATGTATACCCGGTTTTTCTGAGTAGCCGGACTTTTCGCGTCATATACCTCCACCGTGAAATCCGGCTTGATGATTATGAAGTCAGCAATGTAGACGATTCCTCCCGGAAGATCAAACTTTACTTGCCGGCAGACACATTTCAATTCACCAGCACGGACGCGCAGCATCAGTTCCTTATAGACAGTCGCTTCATGCTGGCTGTCGAACTTGATCCCGTCGATTTCTACCCGCCTGTTGCCGTATTTCTGCCGTTTCGGGCTTTCGTCCATCTGCGCAGTCCGCCGCCCGCGTTCTGGAAGATCAGGTTTCGGAAAGATGCGCTGCTTCTGCCGCTTCTGAAACTCCTTAAATTCTTCCTCGGTCATTCGCAGCGTCATTTCTTCCACCACGCTTTCATGCGCTCCCAGATTGACTTATACCGCGTCGGAACAATTGCTGCTTCCCCCGGTTCGCATAGCGGCGGGCGAAGGATTTCAAGGTCGGCACGAATCCACCTTTTAATCGTCATGTCGCCATCGCGGTTTCCGTATGCGATACTCGTTGCCTCCCCATCGGCAAAAACAAGGGCGGCTTTGTCATCCCAATACTCACTTGCGTACACCTTCCGGCTGTTGTTGCCGAATAAGACCTTGTTTTCTTCCAGATTGTCATTGACGGCATCAAATCTAAGCCCGTGTTCAAGGCACCATGTCACCGCCGCTTGAAGCCGGTCGTCCTCACGACACGTCCAAAGAATCAGTTTCGCCCCATCTGCCTGCTGCTTTATCAGCTCCTTAATTACAATCTGGTTCGGTTTGCCAATTTCCGGCCACTCGTTTTCACACAGTGTTCCGTCAAAATCCACGGCAATGATCTTCATACTTCACCCCAGCTTCCTTGCATCCATTTATAGTGCGTTTTCGCCGCCCCCTCTTTTTGAGGTTGTTCAGGAATACACACTGCGCAAGGTCGGCGCTATATGCCATTCGATGGTCTGCATAAGACAAACCGTTCTCGCCGCGCTTCAATTCGTCATACACCGTGGTATAATGAACCCCCAGCTTTTGGGCTATCTCCTTTTGCGTTGCACCGTCACGCCACAGTTGTTCGATCCGTTCCCTGTCATTGAGGGTCAGATACCCATGCACTCGCTTCAACCTACCGCCTCCTCCCTGAATAAAAATGAAGGTGCAAAGGACTTTCGCCCTGTTGCACCTAATTATAAACTCTGCAATTCTCAAGAAAAACGCAATTTGGGGCTTGCTTTTTCCAACGGTGTGCTGTATACTATGCTTATCGAAACCGATTTAGATTATTTTACCGATGAAGCTGCTGCAAGGAGGGGAGGGGTTCACGGTGGCTGTTACCATCAAGGATGTGTCCGCACGCTGCGGGCTGTCCGTCTCCACCGTGAGCAAGGCCTTCAACAATTACAGCGATATCAGCGCGGAAACCCGCGAGCTGGTGCAGCGCACTGCCCGGGAAATCGGTTATTACCCCAACGCCATTGCACGCACGCTGAAAACCAACCGTTCCTATAACCTCGGCGTGGTTTTCGCGGACGACGCCCGAAGCGGCCTTTTGCACGGTTTTTTCGCGGCGGTGCTGGAAGCCTTCAAGTCGGAGGGCGAGCGGCGAGGGTATGACATCACCTTCATCAATCACAACGTGGGCTGGAGCGGCATGACCTACCTGGAGCACTGCCGCTATCGCAATGTGGACGGCGTGTGCATCGTCTGCGCGGACTTTTATGCGCAGGAGGTGACGGCGCTGGTGGCGGGGGACATCCCCTGCGTGACCATCGACCACAGCTTCAATAACCGCAGCAGCGTGATGAGTGAGAACCTCATCGGCCAGCAGGAGCTGGTGCGATATGCCTGGCAGTGCGGCCATCGGAAGATCGCCTTCGCCCACGGGCAGCATTCCTCGGTGACGGAAAGCCGCCTGCTGGGGTATTATCGGGGGCTGAGCGAGCAGCACGCCGAGCCACGCTCCGACTATGTGATCGAGACACGGTATGACAATCCTGCCGCGGGCTGTGCAGCGGTCGAAAAGCTGATGACCCTGCCCGACCCGCCCACCTGCATCCTCATGTCGGACGACAATTCCGCTCTGGGCGCCTGGGAGGCGGCGGAAAAGCTGGGATTGCGCATCCCGCAGGACGTGTCCATCGCCGGGTACGACGGCATCCGCCTGACACAGATCATGCGTCCGCGCCTGACGACCATCCGGCAGGACACCGAAACCATGGGACGCAGCGCCGCGGATTGCCTCATCGAGCGGATTGAAAACCCCCGTACGACCGTTGCCCGGTCGGTCATGGTGCCCGGCAGGCTGATCCGGGGCGAAACCATCGTGCCGCCCGCCGAGGGGCGCTGAAAATGTCGATAACGCCGTGTGTGGCGTTTGAGAAAATGCGGTTCGCCGCAAAAAAGAAGGAGGTTTCCCAACTATGAAAAAGGTTCTTTCTCTGGTTTTGGCCGCGATGCTGCTTCTGGGCTGCATGAGCGTTGCCGGCGCGGAGGAGAAGATCACGCTGCGTGTGTGGTCCTTCACCAACGAGCTGGAAGGCATGATCGAGAAGTACTACAAGCCCGCTCATCCCAATGTTGACATCGAGTATGTCATCTATCCCACCGACGGCGGTGAGTACACCTCCAAGGTTGACAACATCATGGCGGCTGCCGCGGCGAGCGACGAAGCGCCCGACATCTTCACCCTTGAGGCTGCCTTCGTGAAGAAGTACACCAACAGCGATTGGACCGCCAACCTGCTGGATCTGGGCTTCACCGAGGAAGACTTCGCCACCTGCATCCCCGCGATGCTGCAGATCGGTCAGGACAACGCCACCGGCGTGCAGAAGGGCCTGGCCTGGCAGTCCACCCCCGGCGCGCTGATGTATCGTGCGTCCTACGCCGAGCAGTATCTGGGCGTGAAGACTCCCGAAGAGTTCCAGGAGAAGGTTGCCGACTGGGATACCTTCATGGAGACCGCTGAGGAGCTGAACGAGGCTTCCGAGGGCGCTGTGAAGATGTTCTGCGCTACCGGCGACATCTGGAACGCCTATCAGTACAACCGCGCGCAGGGCTGGGTTGTCGACGGCAAGCTGGTCATCGACGACGTGCTCTACGACTACCTGGATATGCTGAAGGTTGCCGAGGAAGACAACCTGTACGCGAAGGGCTCCGCCTGGTCCGAGACCTGGTTCGCGGGCATGAAGTCCGGCGTGCTGTGCTACCTGCTCCCCACCTGGGGCCTGCACTACACCCTGAAGCCCAACTGCGCCGAGGGTGCTGACAGCAGCATGAGCGATGACGAAATCGCCGCGAAGTCTACCGAGACCAACGGTTCCTTCGGCGACTGGCGCATGGTCGCCGGCCCCGTGGGCTACAGCTGGGGCGGCACCTGGGTTGGCGCGAACGCCGCGAAGGTCGCTGCTGCCGACGATGCCAAGAAGGCTGCGATGAAGGAATTCATCCGCTTCTTCACCCTGGACGAGGAATTCCTGTACAGCTACGCGAAGGACTCCGGCGACTTCGTGTCCAACAACACCGTGGTGGACAAGATCGTTGCCGAGGGCGGCACCCCCAACGCTTTCCTGGGCGGCCAGGATCACTACTCCATCTTCGCGACCGCCGCGAACCTCGCCAACGGCGCGATCATGACTGACTATGACGAGACCATCAACAACCTGTGGGATGCCCAGGCTGTGCAGCCCTACATCAAGGGCGAAAAGGATCTGGACACCGCGATCGCGGACTTCAAGGCTGAAGTGGCGGCGGCGTTCACCAACATCACCGTTGAGTAATCGCTAAGAATCAGCCGGGGCTGCCTCCGACGCCGACGCCGGCCAGGAGGCAGCCCCATTCCTTCATTTCTCGCCAACGCTGCGGCCAGCGGCGCCGCGCACATCCCCTGTTACAAATCGCTCATGAAACGCGCGGGGCGCGCACGCGTCCGGCACATTTTCAAGAGGACTTGTATCACTGCCCCGCGATCGGGGTGACTGATTTTACCTGCAAAAGGGGTGGAGGTATGCAAAAGGTCTCTCCGGCCGTCAAGCCCGCGACCAAACACAAGCGCATCAGCTACGACCACTACGGCTACTTCTTTGTCGCGCCGTTTTTCATTGTTTTTCTCGTTTTCCAGCTGTACCCGATCTTCTTCACCTTCCGCACGGCGTTCTCCGACGCGATCGGCTGGGATAAGATCCTAAACAGCAGCCTTGTTGGATTTGAAAATTTCAGGCTGTTCCTTGATCCGAGCAGCACTGTTTTTAAGCAGTTCTGGGGCGCCATGGGCAACACGGTGATCATGTGGCTGTGCAACTTTGTGCCGCAGATCGCCATGGCGCTGATCCTGGCAAGCTGGTTTACCAACAGCCGCATTCATCTGCGCGGCCAGGGCGTCTTCAAGGTGCTCATCTTCATGCCGAACATCATCACCGCGGCAACGATCGGTATGCTGTTCTTCTCCCTGTTCAGCTATCCCATCGCGCCGATCAACACGCTGCTGCAATCCATCGGCGTGCTGAACACGCCCTTCGAGTTCTTCCGCTCCACCAACGCCTCCCGCGGATTGATCTCCTTCATCCAGTGGTGGATGTGGTACGGCAATACCATGATCATCATGATCGCCGGTATTCTGGGCATCAACCCCGCCTTGTTTGAGGCCAGCCTGGTGGACGGCTGCTCCAGCCGCCAGGTGTTCTGGAAGATCACCCTTCCCCTCATCAAGCCCATCCTGCTATACAATTTGGTCACCAGCCTGGTCGGCGGCCTAACCATGTTCGATATCCCCCACCTGATGACGCAGGGCAACCCCAACTACACCACCAACACGGTGGCCCGCTTCATCTACACCCAGGGCTTCGAGACGCCCAATAACTTCAACATGGCGTGCGCCGCGTCCGTGGTGCTGTTCGCCATCATCGTGGTGTGCTCGCTCATCC
>CAZRLM010000098.1:0-10629 GCA_964600835.1 uncultured Oscillospiraceae bacterium | reverse complement strand
CGCTTGGGAGCGAAACGGCGACCATCAGAGGTCGCCTACGCATCGGCGTCTGAGGGATGGGAAACGGCCCTTTGCAGCGCCGGAGCTAATGTGCTGTGATTGGCGTGACCGAAACGGTTTGGTTGCATAGGCCGTCTTTTGGCGCGCCGGAAGGCGCGCAATGCGGAGTATGCGGACGCATACAGGGGTTCCGCGCCTGCGGGCGCGGGCAGTGGGCGAAGGTCGCCTGCCAGGCTTTCCGATCGCCCTTTGCACTCCTTCGGGTGCACTCTTTAGTAGCTTGTCTACAAAGCGCCGTCTATGCGGCGCGTCCAGAACGCGCCGCTCGCAAAGCGTTGGGAACCTCAGCTTGGGAGGTCCAGGAGGGCCATGCGGCCCTCCTGGCGGGGTTCCCAGGGGCAGCGCCCCTGGGGGCTGGACAGGAGGGATGTTTTGAGGTAGAATAAATATGGGTGCGATTACTCAGCGCGAGGCGCGGAGAATGGGGGCATCCATGAAGGAGTTATGTATGTTGAAGCGTTTGATGGGATGGCTGCTGGCGGCGATGTTGCTGATGACGGGCGTGGCCGCGCAGGCGGAGGGGGACGGCGAACAGTCGGCGCTGACCATGGAGGAACTGACGGAGTGGGTGGCGGGCTACAAGGCCCGGGCGCTGGCGGCGGAACCGCTGAACGATCCGCACGCCGCGAGCGCGGAGACTGAGGATGGCTACCAGTTTATCTATGACTTCGCCACCTTCTACATGGATCGCCCGGAGATGACGGAGGACAGCGTGGTGCGCAGCCTGGTGATCACCTCCTCCGAGGAGCAGGGCCCGCGCGGCACGAGCGTGGATCAGTTTACGCAGGAGCTGCTGGCGGCGTACTACAATGAAAACCCCGACCTGGCAGGCGACCGGGATTTCGCGACGCTGTATGTGAGCGATACGCTGCCCGCGTCCGCGGCGTGGGCCTGGGTGCAGCGCGACGGACAGCGCATCCTGATGGTGCAGTACGCGGTGCACGAGCAGCTGGCGACCGGCGGCGACGGGTATACGGACATGGGGCTGGTGTACACCATCGAGAACGATATGGTCGCGGCGATCCGTGCCTACGGGCTGGACGCGCGCGTCGAGGCCGAGGACGTGAGCCGCGTGCTGGGCGCGGCGGAGGCGATCATGGAGTCCGACAGCTACCGCAAGGTGCCCACGAGCTATGTCGGCACGGATTTGACGCCGTTTGGCGAGGAGGACTTGATTTTCTCCGGCGTCAATTTCGCGACGCTCACGCCCGAGGACGCGGTGGCGGCGCTGGGCGAGTGCCTGGAGGATCAGTGGATGGAGGACGACAACGGCGAGTTCATCCGCGCGATGGAGTTCGACGGATGCGACCTGACCTTCCTGTACGACGCGAACAGGCAGAATCCGCGGCTGGACATGATGGGCATCAGCGCCGGTACCATGGAAGGCCCGCGCTGCGTGCGCATCGGCGATACGTTTTCCAGCGTGCTGAACCGCTTCCGCCACGGCGAGGGCGAATATGACGGCGTGAGCGCCGAAACGCTCTACGGCACGGAGGGCGTCGCGCCCTGCGGCAGCGCGGAGTACGGCACGGACGCGTCGGCGACGCTGCGCTACCTGCTCCGGCTGTCCGATGGGCGGGAAATCGCGCTGTATATGGACTTCCAGCAGATGGCGCTGAGCGAAATGCTGCTTTATGTGAACGACTGAAACGGGAGCACTGTCCCCGCGCGGCGGAAAAGGAGGCATTGTAGTGAAAATCGACCTGACCTGTCCGGCGGAGGTGTGGCGCTATGAAAAGCCCCGGGAGGGCTTTGCGGCGTGCGCGCTGACGCTGTATAACCTGACGGACAAGCTGATCAGCTCGGTAGAGGTCACGCTGGTGCTGCTGGATCAGGCCGGCGAGGAGCAGACCCGGCTGATTTACCGCGCGCACGATCTGCACGGCGCGCCGGCGAAAACCTTCCAGGTGACCGTGCCACTGGAAGGCGAGGCCGCGCCCGCCGCCGTCGAAGCGGTGGTGGAGAAAATCTGGTATGACGACAGCAGCGTGTGGCGGCGGGGCAAGAACGCCCTGCGGGAGTATACGCCCAACGCCCTGCCCAGCGGGCGGGAGCTGGAGCGGCTGCGCGACGTGGCGGGGAGCACCGCGGTCGGCTATCCGGAGGAGCAAAACGGGCTGTGGCTGTGCGTGTGCGGTCGTCCCAACGGGCTGGACACGGAGGAATGCGTCCGCTGTCATCGGAGCAGGCGGGCCGTGTTCGAGCAGTATGGCCGCGAGCAGGTCGAACGGCTGGTGGACGAGCGGGAGCAGGCGATGGCGGACACGTCCCGCGCCGCCCGGGAGGAAGCCTCGAAGCTGCAATTGGCGCGGGAGAAGGCGTATGAGCGCCGCCGGAGAAAGCGCCGCCGGATCGTGATTTGTGCGGCGGCGGCGGTGCTCTGCGCGGGCGCGGCCTGGGCGGGCGTGACCTACGGGCTGCCGTATTGGCGCTACCGTCAGGCGGTTTCCACCTTGGAGGAAGGCCGCTATGCCGAGGCGCAGGCTGCCTTTGCGGACATGGGCGAGTACCGGGACGCGGCGGACTGTCTGCGCCGGAGCCGCTATCTGGCCGCGCAGGAGCAGGTCGAGAGCGGCGATGAGGATCGAATTACGACGGCGCGGGCGGTGTTTGCCGCGCTGGGCGACTACGAGGACGCGGCGGAACGCGTTCAGGAATGCGACTATCTGCTGGCCGGGCTGCGCCTGGAAGCGGGCGACATTGAGGCCGCGTCCGCGCTGTACACCGCGCTGGGCGACTATCGGGACAGCGCCGCGCAGGTAACGAACTGCGCCTATCAGGCGGCGGACAAGCTGCTGCGGGGCGCGCATTACGAGGAGGCCCGCGCCGCCTTTGCCGCGCTGGGCGACTATTCGGACGCGGCGGAAAAGGCCAAACAGGCGATCTACCTGCCCGGACGCGCCGCCGTGACGGAGGATCCGGACGCGGCCATTGCGCTGCTTGCCCAGCTACCCGGCTATGAGGACGTCGATGCGCTGCTTCAGCAGGCGTACTACCGCCGCGGCGAAAAGCTGCGCGACGCGGGCAGCATGGAGGAGGCCGGCGAATCGTTCCGCCTGGCGGGCGACTATTCGGACGCGGCGGAGCAGGTCAGCGGCTGTCTGTACGCGCCCGCCGTGGCCGCGATGGAAGAGAAAGACTACGCTCGCGCCCGGACGCTGCTGGCGCAGATTCTCGCCTATGAGGACGCGACGGCGCGCTGGCAGGCGTGCACCTATCAGCTGGCGCTGACGGCGATGAAGGACACCGAGTACGCGCAGGCGCGGGCGCTGCTCGCCGAGCTGCCGGAGGACTACGAGGACGTGGCCGTCAGGCGGCAGGAGAGCTGGTATCAGCCGGCGCTGGCCGCGGCCGCGCGCGGGGATTATCAGCAGGCGCTGGACTATTTCGCCCAGGTGCCCGATTACCGCGACAGCGTCAAACGGGCCGATCAGGCGCGGGAAAGTCTGGCGGAGTCCCTGCGGGAAGCGGGGGACTACGCGGGCGCGATCGCGCAGTACGAGCTGCTGGGTGAGCGCGAGGACGTGAGCAAACAGCTGAAGCAGACCCGCTACGAGCAGGCCGCCGCGCTGGTGGAAAGCGGGAGCTTCGACGAGGCGGAGGCGCTGCTCACGGCGCTGGACGGCTACAAGAACAGCGAAACGCTATTAAAAAAAGTCCGTTACGGTCAGGCGGACGCGTTGCAAAACGCCGGGGACATTGAGGGCGCGCGGGCGCTGTTCGACAGCCTGGGTCGGTACGAGGACGCGCGGGAGCGCGTCAAGGCGTGCGATTTGCTGATTGCCTCCGTGCTGGAAACGACCGGTCAGCTGGCGGAAGCCGTCGCGGGCTTTGAGGCGCTGGGCGACTACGGCGACGCGGCGAGCAAGGCGCAGGAGGCCTATTATGCCCTGGGCGAGCAGGCGGAGGAGGCCGGGGACGCGCTGCTGGCCGCGGAGTATTTCCGGCAGGCCGGCGCGTATGGCGACGCGTCCGACCGGACGGAGGCCGCCTATGACGCCGCCTATGCCGCGCCGTCCGCCGCCGCGCACGCCGCCCATGACGCGGGAGATTACGAGGGCGTGCTGGCCGCGCTGTCCGGCGTGCCCCTTGCCGCGCTGCCGGAGAAGTACGCCGATCTGGCGGCGCTCTCCGACGAGGCAAACTATCGGATGGGCGTTTCTCTGACGGACGCGGGCGACGTGTATGGCGCGCTGCCCTACTTCCGGCAGATTCCGACGTATCAGGACGTGGCCGAGCGCCTGACGCGCAGCTGCTATATGATTCTGGGGCAGTGGGAGGATCAGGACGGCCGGTTCTATGAGTTCCGGGAGGACGGAACGTGCATCCTTGCCGGCGAGCCTGCCTGCTTTGCCGTGAGCGGCTACACCATGGAGACGGGCGCGTCCCCCGACGCGCTGGCCGCGACCCATCGCGTCACGGAGGTGAGCGCCGACCGCGCCATCCTCCGCGACGTTCGCCTGGACGAGCAGGCTCAGCCGATCTACCTTACCCGCGCCCTCGAATCCCTCCCCCTCCCCGATACCTTCCGCGTCGAGGAGTGACCGGGAGCGGCGCTCCGCCGGTCAGAGAAGCGGGGAGAGGGGCGTGGTGGCGAAGATTGCGAGGCGGTGGAGCGGGCGCGTCATCATGACGTAAAGCATTCGGCAGGAAAACGGCTCGTCGGGGAACGCGGCGGCGCTCACGTTGCAGAGGGCAACGCAGTCAAACTCAAGACCCTTGACCATCGCGGCGGGGAAGATCATCACGCCGCCCTGATAGACCTGCTCGTCCTCGCGCATCAGGCGGACGGGCAGGTCTTTTTTGAGCAGACGGTGTAGCGCGGCGGCCTCGTCCGACGTTTTTGTGATCAGCGCAACGCTGTGGAAGCCCTCCGCCAGCCACTGCTGCGCCTGCGCCCGAAGCGCCGCGATCCGCGCGCGGTCGCCGGCAAAGACGCGCACCGCGGGCGTCTCGCCGTGCCGCAGCACCGGCTCGGCCAAACGCTGGCCCGGGGTCGGATGGCGGGACGCCACCCGGGAGGCCGCGTCCATGATCTCCACCGTGCTGCGGTAGCTGCTTACCAGCTGCCGCATTTCCGCTTCGCCGTGAAAGACAGGGGTCAGCCATTCGTCATAGCTGCGGATGCCCTCCTCCTCGTGCACGCCCTGCATCAGGTCGCCCACGAGAGTGAAGGTCGCGGAGGGGTACACCCGGCGCAGCGTATCCAGATGAAACGGCGAGAAGTCCTGACACTCGTCGATCACCAGATGGCGCATCGGCTTGACGCGCAGCCCCTGCACCGCCTGACAGATGACCGCCAGCGCGGGCAGATCCTCCGCCTGTACGCGGCCCTTCTCCATCAGGGGCAGCGTCGCGGCCTGCACGGCGGCGCTCTCGCAGCGCGTCATGTACAGGCGATAGACCGCCAGCGGCGACAGATCGGGGAACAGGCTGCGGAAGTCCTTCATGTATTGCTTTGCCCGCGCGTCCACCTCCAGCAGGCGCTCGTCCCGGCTGGCGAGCAGCCGCGTGGCCCGGGCGCGCCGCTCGGGGCCGTCCGGCATGGCGGACAGCAGCGCCGTCAGGCGATCCTGCGCCATCTTGTCCAGGGCGGACTTCATCGCGTCCACCGTCTGGGCCAGGCGGCGGCGGACATACTTTTTCATTTCCTCAATGCGCTGGGCGAGCGGGAAGGGCGACAGCTGCCGTTGCAGGATGGCGTCCACCTCCTCTGCCGTGTAGAGCGTGTAGCCGCCAAAGACAAGGCCGTTTCGGGGCGTCAGTTCCCGCGCGTAGGCGCGCAGGAACGCTTCAAGGCTGTCCCGGAAGGACAGCGAGCCCTTGCGGCGCAGCACCTCCGCGGCAGCCTCCCGCGCCTCGGGCGTGGCGCGAAGCTTCTCCTCCAGGCGGCTGGTTGACTGAAGGCGCGGCATCTGCTTGCCCATCCACTGCCCGCACAGGCCGGCGAACGTCGTCTGGCACACCCGCTCCACGCCCAGGTCGGGCAGTACCTGCGAAATGTAGGACAGGAACAGCGGGCTGGGCGCGAGGATCATCATCTGCTCCGGGCGCAGCGTTTCCCGCCAGGCGTAGAGCAGGTAGGCGATGCGGTGCAGGGCGATCGTCGTTTTGCCGCTGCCTGCCACGCCCTGCACGATCAGGCTCTTTTGCAGCGGATGGCGGATGACCAGGTTCTGTTCCGCCTGAATGGTGGTGACGATCTCCTTCAGCCGGTCGGACGAGACGGCCCCAAGCACGTTTTGCAGGTACGCGTCCTGGCTGACCACGCCGCTGTCGAACAGGCCGAGCAGCCGCGTTTCCCGGACGGTCAGCATCCGCTTGAGCTTCAGCTCCCCGCGAACCGCGCCGTCGGGTGCTTCGTAGTCCATCGGGCCGATCTGCCCCGAGTAGTACAGGTTCGCCACGGGCGAGCGCCAGTCCACGACCACGACCTCGCAGTCGGGCGTGGTCATCACGCCCCAGCGGCCCAGGTAGTGCGTCTCCTTCGCGCCGCCCTCGGGAACGAAATCCAGCCGGGCGAAGTACGCCTGATTCCGCGATCGGGCCAGGTTGTGCAGCGTGTCGAGCTTCATGCGCAGCACCTCCATGGCGACCCGCGTGTCCGGATCCGCGTCTTCAGGGACGACGACGATGCGCTCCTCCAGCGCGCCCACGCCGGTTTCCTGTTCCAGACGGTCGATTTCACGCGCGATCACATCGCAGGTTTCCGTCAGGTGCGCAGCCTCTGCGGGACTGTCTGGATGCTCCGGCAGCGTATAGGGTTCCATAGGCTCCTTTCCGGCAGAGGAAAGCTGTTTTTCTTTTTCCAAAATAGAAAAAGCCCCTGCCCTTCATCCTTCATGAATTCGCAGAGGCTTACATCATGCTGCAAGCGTGTGTAGAAACCTATTATACCGGCCGGACGGCCACGTGTCAAGCAAAAGTTTCTCCGTATGAATGACAGGGAATCGCGCCTTTGCGGCGAATGGGTCAAACAGGAGTATCATGCCGCGCAGGCCGCGGCGATCACGGGAGGAATACGGCTGATGATGTATCTGAACAAACGGATTCAGGTGATCTGCAACGAGCTGAAACGCGAGGCGATCCGGCAGAGCGTGCCGGTCACGGGGCTGTGCGTGAAACAGGGCTTTTTCCTGCGCCCGGCGGACGCGGAGGCGGCCCCGTCGCCCTTCGGCCCCTTTGACAGCGCGACCGACCACTGGTACGGCCCGGACGAGCACTATTGGTTCCGGGCGACCGTGACCGTTCCGGAGAGCTTCGACGGGCGCAGCCTGTGGCTGAAGGTCTGCACGCAGGCGGAGGGCTGGGACGCGCGAAATCCGCAGTTTTTGGCGTTCGTGAACGGCGAGGCGGTGCAGGGGATGGACACCAACCACCGGGAAACGCTGCTTCGGCGCGAGGCGCGGGCGGGCGAAACGCTCCGCCTGGATATTCAGGCGTATACCGGCACGGAGGAGAGCGCGAGCGAGCTGCGCCTGATCTGCCAGCTGCAGGAGATTTCGCCGGAGATCGAGGGGCTGTACTGGGATTTGCAGGTGCCGCTGAGCGCCTTTTCCCGGCTGGACGAGCAGAGCCAGAGCCGCATGGCGCTGGAAAACGTCATGAACGACGCGATCAACCTGCTCGACCTGCGCGCGCCCTATTCGGACGCGTACATGGACTCTGTCCGGGAGGCCCGGGCGTATCTCGAAACGCATCTGTATCAGGAGCTGGGCGGGCATGACGAGGTCATCGCCAGCTGCATCGGTCATACGCACATCGACGTGGCCTGGCGCTGGACCGTCGCCCAGAGCCGGGAAAAGGCGGCCCGCAGCTTTGCGACGGTGCTCAAGCTGATGGACGAGTATCCGCATTACAAGTTCATGTCCAGCCAGCCTCAGCTCTACGTTTTCCTGAAGGAGCGGTATCCTGACCTGTACGCGCGGCTGAAGCGGCGCGTGGCCGAGGGCCGCTGGGAGCCGGAGGGCGGTATGTGGGTCGAAGCGGACTGCAACCTGACCAGCGGCGAAAGCCTGGTGCGGCAGTTCCTCCATGGCAAGCGGTTCTTCCGGGAGGAATTCGGTGTGGACAGCCGGATTTTGTGGCTGCCGGACGTATTCGGCTATTCCGGCGCGCTGCCGCAGATCATGAAGGAATGCGGGATTGAGTACTTCATGACCACCAAGCTGGCGTGGAATCAGGTCAACAAAATGCCCTATGATACGTTCCGCTGGCGTGGCATCGACGGCACGGAGATCCTGACGCACCTGGTCACGACGCTGGAGCCGGGGCAGCCGGAGACGAGCTTCTATACCACCTATAACGGTCAGCTGCATCCGGACGCGCTCATCGGCGGCTGGCGGCGCTACCAGCAGAAGGCGATCAACAACGACATTCTGATTTCCTACGGCTACGGCGACGGCGGCGGCGGCCCGAGCCGCGCGATGCTGGAAAATTCCGATCGGCTCGAAAAGGGCGTGACCGGTCTGCCGAAGGTGCGGCAATGCTTCGCCGGGCAGTACTTCGACGAGCTGAAGGCGCGCGTGGGCGGCAGCAAGCGCCTGCCGACCTGGGAGGGCGAGCTGTACTTTGAGTACCATCGGGGCACGCTGACCTCCATGGCGCGCAACAAGCGGGCCAACCGCAAGGCGGAGCTTGGCATGATGGATCTGGAGCTGATGTGCGTATGGGCGGCGGATCGGGCGGAATACCCGGCGGAGGCGCTGGATCGGATGTGGAAGACCATCCTGATCAACCAGTTCCACGACATTTTGCCCGGCTCGTCCATCCATGAGGTGTACGAGGTGACAAAGCGCGAGTACGCCGCGCTGGCGGAAGAAATCGCCGCGCTGTCGCGGGAGCGGCTGGCGCTGCTGGCCCCGCCCTCCGACTGCGTGACGGTGTTCAATACCAAGGGCTTCCCGTCGGACGAGACGGTGTGCCTGGGCAACGTCGCGGCCGCCGCGCTGGTGGACGGGGACGGCGTGCGCTATCCCGTCCAGCAGACGGCGCAGGGCGCGGTGGTCAGGCTGGAGGCGCTGCCCGCCAAGGGCTGGCGCGCCTACGCGCTGTCCGGGGAAACGGCTGCGCCCGCCTGTCCCTTTACGCTCACGGACGACCGCCATCTGTCCACGCCCTTTTACGAGGTGGAGCTGGACGAGGACGGCCTGATCAGCCGCCTGTTCGACGTGGAGTTAAATCGCGACGTGCTGCGCCCGGGGCAGAAGGGCAACCTGATGCGGATGTACGAGGACAAGCCGATGCGCTACGACAACTGGGACATCGACATCTTCTACACCGAAAAGTTCTGGGACGCGACTGACCTGCAATTCCTGCGCTGGACCGAGGTGGGCGAGGTACGCGCGACGGTGGAGCTGGAGCGGAAGATCAGCCGGAGCGTCATCCGGCAGCGGATTCATTTCTATGCGGACACCCGCCGCATCGACTTTGAAACCAGCGTGGACTGGCAGGAGCACCAGCACCTGTTGAAGGTACACTTCCCGGTGGACGTCCACACAGACGAGGCCACCTTCGAGATTCAGTTCGGCAACGTCAAGCGAAAGACGCATCAAAATACAAGCTGGGACGTGGCGCGGTTCGAAAGCTGCGGCCAAAAGTGGATGGACGTCAGCGAGGGCCGCTACGGCGTGAGCCTGCTCAACGACTGCAAGTACGGCCATTCCGTAACGGACGGCGTGATCGCCCTGACGCTGATCAAGTCCGGCGTCGAGCCGAATCCGGTGGCTGATCAGGAGCAGCATACGTTCACCTATGCGCTCTATCCGCATCAGGGGGACTGGCGCTGCGGAACCATTCAGGAGGCGTACTGCCTCAACCAGCCCGCGCTGGCGGTGCGCGGCGGCAGGGTGGGATCGCGATTCTCCCTGGCGGACACGTCCCACCCCAACGTGATGCTGGAGACGATCAAGCGCGCCGAGGACGGCGACGGCTGGATTGTCCGCCTGTACGAGACGGACAACGCCCGCACCGAGGCGGCGTTGTACTGGGCGTACCCGATTGAATGCGCGGAGGAGTGCAACTGCCTGGAGGAAAAGAAGGCGGACGTCGCCGTCCTGCCTGCGGAGGGCGACCCGTACCATTGCGCGGCGATTCCCTTTGTCATCAAGCCCTACGAAATCAAGACCTTCCGCATCCGGGACAAGCGGTAAGGAGGAGTCGCGCCGTCCCCGGGGGCGTTCCATGGTGAATGCCCCCGGGGAAACAATCCCGCTCGCGCCGCAGGGCTTGTCATTCGGACGGTTTTGTGCTATGATTTGTTATGTTCTGACAGGATGAAATTTCCAGGGCCGAATGAACAGGCAATCCGAATAGGAACGCCATCAATTGTCATACAGGGAGGACGACGGAGGATGAAGCAGGAAATGAAGAATCAGATGGATGGCAAGACTGGTATAACCTGCGCCCGCTTTTGCAAATGCCTTGTCCTGCCGCTGACCACTTTGTTGATCTGCTTGTGCGTAAATGCTGTCGCGGCGGCAGAACAATGTGCAATATGGCCCTTTAGCGGGGCTGTTGTGTTTTCTCAAACATATGGTCATCAAACTGAAGGTCATCATTGTGGAAATG
>CAZRLM010000097.1:0-10890 GCA_964600835.1 uncultured Oscillospiraceae bacterium | reverse complement strand
CGGTATCGGTGACCATATAGGCGGAGGCATAGCCGCGGTCGAACTGCATACCTTCCACGGTGGTCATACCGGTGGTCATGGTCTTGCTTTCCTCGACGGTGATCACGCCGTCCGCGCCGACGGTTTCCATCGCGTCGGAAATCAGCTGGCCGACGGTCTCGTCAGCAGCGGAAATGGAGGCGACCTGCGCGATGGCCTGCTTGCCGTTGATGGGCTGGGACAGCTCCTTCAGGGCGGTCACGGCGGCGTCGGTCGCGGCTTCGATGCCGCGCTTGAGCACCATGGGATTCGCGCCGGCGGCCAGGTTGCGCAGACCCTCGCGGATGATCGCCTGCGCGAGCACGGTCGCGGTGGTGGTGCCATCGCCGGCCACATCGTTGGTCTTGGTGGAGACTTCCTTCACCAGCTGCGCGCCCATGTTCTCAAAGGGATCTTCCAGCTCGATCTCCTTGGCGATGGTCACGCCGTCGTTGGTGATCAGGGGAGCGCCGTACTTCTTGTCCAGCACGACGTTGCGGCCCTTGGGGCCGAGGGTGATTTTGACGGTATCCGCCAGGGCGTTCACGCCCTTTTCCAGGGAACGGCGAGCCTGCTCGCCATACTGAATCTGCTTGGCCATAACGAATTACTCCTTTACACGACTTGATGTTTGAAAACCGGGCGTTTTCTTACTCCACCACGGCGAGAATGTCATTCTGACGGACGATGATCAGCTCCTGCCCGTCAACCTTGACCTCGGTGCCGGCATACTTGGAGTAGATGACCTTCTGGCCGACGCTGACCTGCATCACGACCTCCTTGCCATCCACCATTCCGCCGGGGCCGACGGCGACGACTTCCGCCATCTGCGGCTTTTCCTTCGCGGCGCTGGTGAGAATCAGGCCGGACTTGGTGGTCTCCTCGGCTTCAACATTCTTGATGACAACGCGGTCACTCAAAGGCTTCACGGTCATACTTTGCTTCCTCCTGACTTACTCGGTTGGCTGTTAGCACTCGTTTGTGGTGAGTGCTAATCACTACGGTGTTAATATACGCCATTTAAGGAAGAATATCAACCGTCGCGGTTCCTGAATCAGATGGAATTTCGATGAAACTTATATCTGAGATGCAAATATCTCAATATTTCTTGAAAATTTAGAGACAATCATTGAATTATGCGGAAAAAGTAGCGCAATACCCGCTCTTATGCTATAATCAGGCTGCTGAGCGGGCGAAAGGGCCTGCCAGGAAAGGAGACGTCGCATTGAGCGAGATTTCCGGGCTGCTGCTTGACTGGTATGACGCGCACGCGCGCACGCTGCCCTGGCGGGGAATCGCCAACCCCTACGCGACCTGGGTGAGCGAAACGATGCTCCAGCAGACGCGGGTGGAAACGGTTCTTTCCTATTATGAGCGATTCCTCGCGCGGTTTCCCACCGTGGCGGCGCTGGCTGCCGCGCCGGAGGCGGACGTGCTCAAGCTGTGGGAAGGGCTGGGCTATTACAGTCGGGCGCGGAACCTGCACCGGGGCGCGAAGCAGGTGATGGCGGACTTTGGCGGCGAGCTGCCGCGCAACGTGTCCGCGCTGCGCACCATCAGTGGCGTCGGCCCGTACACCGCCGGGGCGATCGCCTCCATTGCCTACGGGTTGCCCGTGCCCGCGGTGGACGGCAACGTGATCCGCGTGGTCAGCCGCGTGGTCGGCATCCGGGAGAACGTCGCCGTGCCGTCGGTTAAGCGGCGGATCGAGGCGGAGGCGACGGCGATGCTCCCGGCGGAGAGGCCGGGCGATTTCAATCAGGCGCTGATGGATCTGGGGGCGACGGTATGCGTGCCCGGCACGCCGTCCTGCGAGCGCTGCCCGCTGTGCGGACTGTGCGACGCGTACCGGGAGGGCGACCAGGAGGACATTCCGGAGCTTCCGCGCAAGAATCCGCCGAAAACGCTGGACTATGACGTGTGCCTGATCCGCTTCGGGGATCGGGTGCTGATGCGGCAGCGAACCGAAACGATGCTGTACGGCCTGTGGGTGTTTCCGATGCTGGAGGGCAGCGCCGAGCCGGACGCGCTGGCCGCGGCGGTCAAGCGCCGGATGAAGGTCGCGGTGCGCGGCGTTGTTCCCTGTGGGGAGGCGAAGCACGTTTTCACCCATCAGGTGTGGCGCATGAAGCTCTATGCGATGGAAGCGCTCAGCGGCGACGCGCCGGAGGGCTTTTGCTTTGTCAGCGCATCCCAGCGGCGCGAGCTGACAATCCCCACCGCGATGCGCGGCACGCTGCGGGCGCTGTCCGCGCTGGAAGCGGGAGAGAAAACGACAAAATGACCACCGGCACATCCGGTGGTCACAGTCCCGGGCTTTATACAATTAAGCAGAGCATCCCCCTCAGCGAGGGGGACGCTTTTTTTGTCGGGATTCAGCGCATCATTTGCCGCAGCTTCTGGCGGTCTATTTTCATGCTGGCGGTATGGGGCATTTCATCCAGGCGCACATAATGATCGGGCAGCATATAGCGGGCCAGGCGCTCCTTTAAGCCAGCCTTGAGCTGCCTGTCCTCCAGCGGGCCGGAATAAAAGCACCAGATTTCGTCCCGGGCAGGGTCAAAGAGCACGCAGCCCTCCTGACAGCCGGGCACCGCCCGCAGCGCGGCCTCCACCTCGCCCAGCTCCATGCGATAGCCCATATGCTTGATCTGGTTGTCCTTGCGCCCCAGCACCATCAATTGACCGTCTTCGCGGAGATAGCCCACGTCCCCGCAGCGGAAGAAACGTTCCTGCCAGCCGCGTTTCAGGGGATCCGTCGTCCAGGCCGCGTCCGTTCTTTCCGCGTCGCGATAATACCCGCTGGCAATCCACGGGCTGGACAGCAGCATTTCGCCCGGCTCGCCCGGCGCGCACTCGGCCCCGTCCTCATCCAGAAACAGGATGTGCGTTAGCGAAAACGGTTTGCCCACCGGCAGTCGGTCGCCGCTTTGGTGGTTTTGATCCACCTTGCCCACGGCGACTGAGAACATTTCCGTGCTGCCGTAGAAATGCCACCAGTCCGCGCCGGGCGCTGCGTCCATCCACGCCTTCAGCGGTTCCCATGGCATGGATTCGCCGCTCATGATGCCCCATTTCAGCTCCGGCAGCGCGCCCTTTACCAGCGCGCCCGCGTGGAACGCGCTGATAAAGCTGGAGGGCGTCATGCACAGCTCGGTCACATGATGCGCGTTCAGGCAGTCAATCAGCTTTTTCGGGAAGGACAATACACCGGCTGGCAGCAGATAGATCGAAGCGCCCAGCGCCACGGGCGGGAATATGTCCAGAATGGAATTGGCGTAGAAAAAGGGCGACTGGTTACCGAAAACGGTCTCCTCGGTCAGGCCGTACACGTCGATGGTGGCCTGCGTCCAGTGCAGGTAGCTGAAATGCGTCTGGACGGAGCCTTTGGGAATGCCCGTGGAGCCGGAGGTGTAGAGGATGGACAGCGGATCGTACACCGTGGCCTGCGCGCGCACGCGCGCAAGCGCCGCTTCGTCCACCGCGTGATTTGCCGCCCGCGCGTAGGACACGGCGCGCAATTCGTCCAGCCCACAGGAGGCCAGCGCGACAAGGCCCTTCTCGTCCGCCAGCGCGGCGGCGGGCTGAAGCAGCGTCAAAAGCGTCCGCAGCCGCTCCGGTGGCATCGTAATGTCCAGCGGCGCATAGCCGCAGCCCGCGTACAGCGCGCCGTAGAGCGCCGGGAGATTGCGAATGCTTCGTGCGTCCAGGAGCAGCGCCACGGGCTGTCGGGGGCGGACAATCTCCGCCAGACAGGAGCCAATGCGCCGCGCCTTTTCCCGCAGCTCGCCGAAGGTCAGGCGCTCCCGGTCGTCGAAAAATGCCGTCTTGTCCGGCAGACGCGCGGCGGTTTCCTCCAAATAGTCCAGCATATTGGCTTTCACGGCTCACATTCCTCCTGTTTTGTCGATTCAAACCACGGAAGCGGATGTTCCTCCCAGGCGGAGGACTCAAAGAACGGGTATTGGGCAAACCATCGCCGCGCGCACGCGTCATAGGACGCATAGCGCTCATCTCCCCGGCGATCCGGCAGGTCGTAGAGCATTTTCAGATCGGCTCCCAACTTGCGGGAAAACGTCACGCTGCCTTTCACATTCAGGTGTTGCCAGTCGGCAAAGTCGGAGGAATAGCGCAGCCCGAACCGTACCTCGGGATCGTTGTAGTTCACGCCGTGAATCCCATATTCCTCGGCGACTGACCACAGCGCGTTGTAATACATATGGTCGTTGGCATAATCGGGGTTGGGCAACCCGATGAGGAGAAGCGGAATGTTCTCGCTTTGCGCCAGCGCGAAGATTTTGCGGGCGTACTCTTCCTCCCGCTCGTTCATGTTGCGGCGCACGCTGTTCCACACCAGAGAGGGCTTTTGGTGCCGCTCAACCGCGTCGGATTCGATAAAGCCCTTCCAGTCACCGCCGCGTCCGCCGTTGTCCGGCGGCAGAACGAAGTCTGCGCCCGTCAATTTGGCGTAATTGCTGTGCACCTCGGGCAGCTTCAGCAGATAACCGATGGCGTCCTGCGGATGCTCCACGCAGGCCAGCGTCGCTCCCACACGGTTCTCAATGCCCCGAATCCCGAACGTGGACAGGATGGTGCGGCCGCGCTTGGAGTAGTCGCGGGTGTAGATAGCGGGCTTTGCGTCCAGCAGGATGACGGCGGGACGCTGGGTTTTCAGCGCCTCGCGGAGGGTGTAGTAGCTGACCCAGAAGGGCTGCTCCGCGCTGCACAGGTCATAGGCGGCGATGCCGTATTCTTCGCAGAGCACGTTGGTGTTAATTCCCGAGTACGCCAGGGAAGTGCCCACGACCAGCACATCCACGGAGTTGTCCTCCTGACGGTACAGGTTCATCATGGAGCAGATGCCGTAATCGTGCTTGGGGGTCAGCACATAGGCGGCGTACGCCAGCAGCGCCGCCAAAAGCGCGGCAAAGCAGACCAGGCGCAGCCAGAAGCCCGCTAGCAGCCTTTTTCGGGAACAATTCCGCGTCTCCATGCGCCTTCCCCTTTCCTCAAAACTGCGTGTACAGGAACGCCGTTTGATCGTATCCTGCGCCGTAAACGCCAAAGACGGCAACGGCCAGGATCAGCAAAAGCAGCAGCGGCCAGCGAATCAAAACGGAAGCCTTTGCCAGCCGGTCGCACAGATCCGGCGTTTTTTCGCAGAGCAGATCGACGGCCAGCACCGCCAGACAGCCCGCGCCGGCGATGAACCACTCGACGGGTTCCATCACCCCGGTGACGCAGGCGGCGAATGCGGAGAAGTCCCAGTTCTGCGTGGTTTGCCGAAGAAGCGTCCACCCCTGCGCGGGACTGAACGTGAAGGCGAAGTACTGCGCGAGCAGGATCAGCCCCCAGGTGCGAAGAATCCGCAGCGGCACCATCCAGCTTTTTTCGGGCAGATTCAGCGCGCGGCGCATGGTTTTCCACACCGGCTCCAGCAGCATCGAGACGGCCATCAGCAGGCCGAAATACGCGCCGTAGATCACGGCGTTCCAGCTGGCGCCGTGCCACAATCCGATGAGTAGGAACACCAATAACATCGCCAACGCGCTGGGCAGCACGCGCCCCGCGCGCTTGCCGAAAACGCCGCTTGCGGCCTTCCCCAGCGCAAGACCCGCGTGGGAGGTCGTCAGCGGGTACATCAAATAGCTGCGGAACCATGTGCCCAGCGTGATGTGCCACCTGCGCCAGTATTCCGCCACGCTTTCCGCAAAGAAGGGACGGCGGAAGTTCTCCGGCAGCGCGATACCCACCATGCGGGACAGACCGCGCACCACGTCCATGCCGCCGGAGAAGTCCATGTACAATCGGATGGTATACAGCGCGACGCCGCAGAGGACGAACCAGCCCGGCCAGTCACCGCCCTGCAACAGCGCGTCCGTCGTGTCGGCCAGGCGGTCGGCCAAAACGAGCTTTTTGAAGCAGCCCCATACCGCCAGCTGAAAGCCGGATACGAAGCCGGTCGGATCAAAGCGATGCCCGGTCACAAGCTGCGCACCCAGTTCCTTCCAGGTGGAAATCGGCCCCTGCGTTAGCTGCGGAAAGTACCCAAGGAACAGCCACGCCTTCAGCGGGTTTTTCTGCGCCTCCGCCTTGCCGCGATACACGTCGATCAGGTAGCCCGCGGATTGAAACGTGAAATAGCTCAGCCCCAGCGGAAGAATCAGCGGCGCGCCGCTCAAGGCGGGATAATACTTCAAAAACGCCATCGCGCCCAGATCGAGCGATAGCAGCAGCCCTAACAGGAGACGGCTTTTCCGTCTGACCAGCGCCAACGCGCCGCCCCATGTCACCAGCGCCACGACGGTCAGGTGCGCGGCGCTCTGCCAGCCTGAAAAGCAGACAAAAACGATGCTGCCGCCCAAAAGCGCTGTCCAGCGAATTTTCAGCGGCAGGAGATAATAAAGCGCGACGACACACAACGCGAGCAAAAAAAACTCAAGAGAGATGACGCTCACTGTCCGCCTCCTGTTTCAGCGCAAGCCTGTCCAGCTTTCCGCTGCCCGTGCGCGGCAGGCTGTCCCGCTGGATATACCTGTCCGGCATCATGTACCGGGGCAGCGCCGCCTTCAAGGCCGCTTTCAGCGCTTTTTCATCCGCAGAGCCGGTATAGGCTGCGACGATCTTTTCCTTTTCCGCGTCGTAATAGCAGCAGGCCAGCTCAACGCCGGGGACGCTTTGCAGCGCGCATTCGATTTCGCCCAGCTCGATCCGGTAGCCGCTGCGCTTGATTTGACTGTCCCGCCGACCGAGGAACATCAATTCGCCCCGGTCGTTGTACGCGCCGAGATCCCCCGTTCGGTAGATCAGCTCCGGAATCTGCGGCCGAAGGGGATTCTGCACGAAGGCTGCCGCCGTTTTTTCCGGCGCGTTGTAGTAACCGGCGGCCAGGCAGGTTCCCGCTACGCAGATTTCTCCGTCCAGCAGGAGAATGCGGGTGTTGGCGCAGGGAAATCCGATGGGCAGGCTGTCGGTATCGCCAAACGCCCGATCCACCCGATACCAGGCGCACACGTCCGTGATCTCGGTCGGGCCGTACATATTCACATAGTCCGCATCCGGCAGCGCACGCTTCCACTCGTTCAGTGTGGCGCAGGGCATCGTTTCGCCGCAGAAGAACACCCGCTTCATCGCCGGTAGACAGCCGACTTGCACTACGCCGGAGCGCGCCAGCGCGCTCAGCGCGGAAGGCACCCAGAAGATCGTATCGACGCGCGATTCCCGGAGCGATTGGAGCAGCCTTTTCGGGAACAGAAAGTCGCCCCGGGGGATCAGGAACAGGCTGCCGCGCATCCGCATCGCGCAGTAAATGTCCAGCACCGAGTTGTCGAAGTAAAACGGCGCCTGGCTGCCGAAGCGCACGCCCTCCGGCAGACGCAGGGCATCGCAGGCCCATTCCACCAGGTCGATCACGCCGCGGTGCGTCACGGACACGCCCTTGGGCGTGCCGGTGGAGCCGCTGGTAAACAGCACATACAGCAGATCGCTGTCAATGTGCCGCGCGCGCCTTTCGCTTAGCAGCGCCGCATCCTCCGCCTCCGGAACGTCCGAAAAGCAAAGCGCTTTCGCCTCGCCCGCGATACGCAACGCGACAGGCGCAAACTTTGCTTCGTACAGAACGACGGCAGGCTGAAGCGTTTCAGCAATCAGCTGCATCCTTGCTTCCGGCATACTGGAGTCCAGCGGCGTGTAGAAGCAGCCCGCGCAGACCGCGCCGAGCATCGCACACAGGCAGTCCGGGCTTTTCTCCATCAGGATCAGCACCGGGCTTTGCTGCAGAATCATCCGGGCCAGTGCGCTGCCGACGCGCCGCGCGCTGGCGCAGACCTGGCCCCAGCTCATTTGCTTTTGGGGCTGGTCGAAGGCGACCGCGTCCGGCGCAAGCCTGGCCGCCTCCTCCAGATAGCATAATACATTCCGTACGTTCACAGCTGTTTGTACCTTTGCACCATCGCCAGAATGGCCTCAACGCTGTTGAAGTTCTCCGGCTCGATCTCACCGGCTAAAATCTGAATATCGAACGCGTCGTCCAGCGCGGCGATGATCTGCGTCAGATCCAGCGAGTCGATCACACCCTCGTCCACCAGACCGGTCTGATGCGCAAAATCAACGTCGTCCCGCACCTCGGCCAGCGCTTCCAGCAGCTTTTGCCTGTCGTCCATATCCGTCTCTCCCTTCCTTTTGTATCCCGATTGATCCCTTCAGCAAGGACGGCGATGACTCCGTCCCTGCTGGAGAGATACCGGGGAGGGGAGGGGACATGAACCCTCCCCGGTACGTTGGCGTTCTCTTACTGATTGATCCGGCTCTCCGTGTCGGGGTCGAAGAAGTGCAGCTTGTCCATGTTGGGGGACAGCAGCAGCTCCTGCTCCTCGGGAGCATATTCGCCGGCATACTTGAACACAACCACTTTCTTGCCGACCCGGACGTAGATCAGGTAGGCGTCGCCCAGCGGCTCGATGGAGTCGACATGGGCATGGATGGCGTTCACGCCTTCCTTGGCGATCTCGAAGTCGGAGGGGCGAATGCCCAGGTCGATGGTCTTGCCCACATAGGGCGTCAGCGCGGCCTTCTCGCGCTCGGGCACGCGGAGGCGGAAGTCGCCCGCGTCCAGAATCAGGTGGCCGTTTTCCTCCTTCACAACGCAGGGGAACAGGTTGATCTGCGGCGTGCCCAGGAAGCCCGCCACAAATTCATTGGCCGGGTGATTGTACAGGTCGTTGGGCGTGCCCTGCTGCATGATGTGGCCGTCCTTCATCAGGACGATGTGATCCGCCATCGTCATGGCCTCGGTCTGGTCGTGGGTCACATAGATGGTGGTGATGCCCAGCTGCTCCTGGATCTTCTTCAGCTCGTAGCGCACCTGATCGCGCAGCTTCGCGTCCAGGTTACCAAGCGGCTCGTCCAGCAGGAACACCTGCGGATCGCGCACAAGCGCGCGTCCCAGCGCCACGCGCTGACGCTGGCCGCCGGACAGCTCCGCGGGGCGGCGGTCAAGCAGCTGCTCGATGGAAAGCATCTTCGCCATATAGTCGACGCGCTTCTCGATCTCTTCCTTGGGGGCCTTCTTCGTTTTCAGCGCGAAGGACATATTCTCCCGCACCGTCATGTTGGGGTACAGGGCGTATTCCTGGAACACCATGGCGATGTTGCGCTCCTGCGGCGGCACAAAGGTCTTGTCCTTGCCCTTGCCGGACGCGGAGGTCATCACCTCGTCGCCAAAGCGGATTTCGCCGTTCATCGGATGCAGCAGACCCGCGATGCAGTGCATCGCCGTGGACTTTCCGCAGCCGGAGGGGCCGAGGAACACGCAGAACTCGCCGTCCTTGATGTCCAGGTTCAGCTTGTCCAGCACATAGGACTTGCCCTTGTTGTAGCTGACGCTCATATCCTTGATGGTAATGGAAGCCATATCTGTTTACCTCCCGAAGCCTTCAGCGTCGATGCCAAAGCCGTATTCGTAAAGCGGGTTTTCAATATCCTTGGGCAGATCCTCCCGCTGCGCCAACACCTGATCCATGGTTGCCGGAATCTGGAAGGGCAGGCGACCGGTGATGGCCGTCTCGCCAAACAGGCAATCCGCCACGGCCTCCGCGCCGCAGGTCACGCCGGGGCGATACACGAGCAGCACGCTGTCAGCCGCTTCCACAATGGGGGTCAGCACATAGGCGCGGTTCATGACAACCACCGCCACCACGTTCGCGCCGGCCTTGTCCAGCGCCTCGACCAGCGCGGTCTGCTCCTCGGGGAATTCAAGGGTGGCCGTGCCCCAGGCAGGCTCGTGAGTACCGCTCTTTTCGCCCACAACCACCACGGCGGTGACGCCGGTCAGATCCTGCGGCACGTCGGCGGCGGTCGCGACGTAGGTCACGTTGTCAGCGCCGGCCTTGGCCTGCAAGGCGGCCAGAATGCTTTCGCCCGCCAGCTCTACCGGCTCCTTGGCCGTCCAGCCGCTGTTGAGGCAGCGCACGTTGTCGGCCAGCTCGCCGGCGACGATGAACTTCTGCCCCGCCAGCGGCGCGGCGTTCTCGTACTTCACCAGCGTGAAGGACTTCGCGGCGGCTTCCTTCGCGATGGCCTTGTGCTCGTCGCTGCCGACGATCTTTTCCGCCTGCGTCTCGTCCACATAGGGATTCTCAAACAGGCCCATCTGGAACTTGGCGATCAGGATGCGGCGGCACGCGTCGGTCAGGCGCGCCTCGTCCACCTCGTCCACCAGCTGACGCGTGGAGCGCACGCCCGCGCCGCCCAGAATGTCGGCGCCCGCATTGGTCGCGCCCACGAAGTTCAGGCCCCAGTCCGTCTGGATGATGCCGGTGTAGCCCATCTGCCCGCGCAGCAGGTCGGTCATGACCGCGGCGCTCTGATCCGCATAGTTTTCCACCGCGTCGCCGCCCAGATAGGGCACGGTGGAGTAGCCGTAGGGCATCACGGCCGCTACGCCCGCGTCGATGGCCGCGCGGAAGCCCGCCAGATGCAGCTCAAGCGAGTCCTCCGCGATGGTCAGCGGCGTGCCGTCCACGCCGTCCGTCTGCGCGCCGGAGCCGGGGAAATGCTTGACGGTGGCCAGCACGGAGTCCGCCGTCAGGCCGCTGCCGCTCTGCAGCGTCTGCACGGCTACCTTGATCAGCCGCTGCACCACGTCGGTATCCTCGGAGTAGCATTCCTGATTGCGGCCCCAGCGGGGGTCGGTGATCAGGTCAGCGTCCGGGGACAACGCCATGCGCACGCCGATGGCCTTCAGTTCGTCCCGCAGCACTTCATAGTAGCGGGCCGTCAGCGCCTCGTCGTCCGCCGCGCCCAGGTTGATTTCGTCCGGCAGGAAGGTCGCGTCCTTCACAAAGGCCGCGCCCGCCTCGGTGTCCATGGAGA
>CAZRLM010000096.1:0-10892 GCA_964600835.1 uncultured Oscillospiraceae bacterium | reverse complement strand
GAAGGCTTCGACCCGCTGCCTATGGAAGCGGCGGGGGTCCGGGGCCGCGGATCCACCTTACGGCGCTGAGCGGCCCCGGTCGGCTTTTGGTTCTTTTCGCCGAGTCGAAAAGAACGTCCTCACACAAAAATATAGTAAAAAAGAAGGGCTCCCGCCGGGTGCCCAAACAACCTCGTTGCGTAAAGCCTACAATTAGCCCGCGCCATTTGGCGCGGCCCACACACCCTTTTCCCGAATCACTTAGATTCCGCACCTGCGGGCACGGGCAGAGAACAAAGTCTCCCCCCGTCCGACCTTCCTGATTAAGGAGACGAACAACATGAAACATCCCGTTGTGTTTCCCTGGCAGAAATCCGCCCCGAATGGCTCCGCTGTCGTCCTGGGCGACCTGACGCAGGCCGCGCAGCTCCTGCGCGAGCAGGCCGTCAGCACCGCGGCAGCCATCGGCGTTTCCGTGCTGCCGCCGCAGCTCGCCGGGGCGCTCACCCTTCGCCCCGCGGAGGACTTCGCCACCCTCAAGCGACTCGCTGCCGGCGCAAACGCCGTGCTCACCGACTGCCTCCACCTGGAGGGCGCGTCCCGGGTGACGGCGGCGCTGCGCGGCGCGCAGGCTCGGAAGCGCGGCGAGGCAGCCCCGTCGCCGATTGCGACGCTGCGCAATCGGGAGCCGGACATTCCTACACCGCAGGTGAAGGGCGCGCCCCACGGCCAAGCGCCGCTGCTCGTGCTGCTCGCCGACGACCTGACCGCGCTGCCTGCGCTGGCCGCGCTGCCGGGGGCCTGGCCGGACGTGGTGCTGCTGACGGAAAATATTGCGCGGGTCGAAGCAGAGCAGGTCGTTTCCGCCTGTCTCCACGCGATGATCTGCGCCGTGGACAGCCTCGCCGACGGGAACAAGGCCGCCGGGGACGTGCTCTCCGGCGCGGCGGAGCTGCTTGCTTCCGCTTCGCCGGACGGCTGCCGCGCGGCGGAGCTGCTGCTCTACCGGGGCTGGGACGGTCGCATCGCCGCCATGCTCAGCCAGGCGCTGGCCGACCGGTACGGCCTGCCGCTGACGGACTGCGAGGCCGCGCTGCTGCCCGCCTATGCCCGGCGGCTGCGCCTGCCCCTGCCGGACGCGCTGCCCGACACGCTTGCTTCCCTCGGCCTGCCCAGCCGGATCGACGCGCTGCGGCTGATGGACGTCCCCGAGCTGATTCGTCAGGCGCGCCGCCTGACGGGCGACCGCGGCCAGGCGCAGGACGACGATTTGTCCGCCGCGCTGCGCGCGCTCTACGTCCCGTCCGAGGCCGCGCCGTCGCTGGACGCGCTGTGCGGGAAGCAGCAGGCGTTCCTGGATACCGGTCGCACGCTGGACGTGGCCTTCCGCCGCCGCCAGCTCCGCGAGATTGTCCGCTGGACGGAAACGCACGAGGCGGACATCCTCGCCGCCCTGCGCGCCGATTTGGGCAAGCCGGATTTTGAGGGCTACGCGACGGAAATCATGCTCGTCAAAAAGGAAGCGAAGCTGCTCGCCCGCCGCCTGCCGCTGTGGCAGCGCGACCGCGTCTTCCTCGCGCCGCTGACGCAGTTCCCCGCCGTGGGCGTGACCGTCCGCCAGCCCTATGGCCGGACGCTGATTCTCTCGCCGTGGAACTATCCGTTCCTGCTGTCCGTGGAACCGCTCCTGGGCGCGATCGCGGGCGGCAACTGCGCGATCGTCAAGCCGTCCGCCTACGCGCCCCACACCTCGGCGCTGCTCGCCGCCATGGCGCAGGCGCTGTTCGACCCGGAGTACGTCGCGGTCGTCACCGGCGGGCGTGCCGAGAACACCGCGCTGCTTCATCAGCCCTTTGACAAGATTTTTTTCACCGGCTCCGTCGCCGTCGGCAAGACGGTCATGCGCGCCGCGGCGGAGCATTTGACGCCCGTCACGCTGGAGCTTGGCGGCAAAAGCCCCTGCATCGTCGACCGGACGGCGGACGTGGCGCTGGCGGCCAGGCGGATCGCCTGGGGAAAATTCCTCAACGCGGGCCAAACCTGCGTCGCGCCGGACTATGTGCTCTGCCACGTCGACGTGTATGATCAGCTGATCGACGCGCTGCGGCAGTGCGTGCAATCATTCTACGGCGAGAACCCGTTAGCGTCTCCCGAGCTGGCGCGTATTGTGAACGAGAAGCACTTCCAGCGCCTGACCGGGCTGCTGACGGACGCGACCGTCGCCTTTGGCGGCGAATGCGACCCGGAAGGGCTGCGCATCGCCCCGACCGTCGTGCGCGACGTAACCTGGGATGCGCCGCTGATGCAGGAGGAAATTTTTGGGCCAATCCTGCCCGTCCTGCCCTGGGACGGCGACCTGCCCGCGCTGAATCATCAGCTTGCCGCGCTTCCCAGCCCGCTCGCCGCGTACCTGTTCACCGCCGACCGTGCCCAGCAGCGCTTCTTCCTGCGCCGGATGCGCTACGGCGGCGGCTGCGTCAACGATGTGGTGTCCCACCTCGCCACCCGCCTGCCCTTCGGCGGCGTGGGGCAGAGCGGCATGGGCGCGTACCACGGCCGCCTCACCTACGAGTCGTTCGTCCGCCCGCAGCCCGTGCTGAAGAAATCCGCCCGCGTCGACATTCCGATGCGCTATCCGCCCTACGGGGACAAGATGAAGTGGCTGAAGCGGCTCTGACCCGCCCCGGCGCGGCGGGAAATCTTCCGGGCGCTCATGCCCAAACGTTGACAAGGCAAGGAAAATCCTTTATAATTGAGCGGTGACCATCCGCGCCGGTTTCCAAAAAACCTGGCGGACGCAGGGTGGTTCGCTTTGTTGTATGACGAGCAAATGACCGTCCGAAAGGAGACCCTATTTCCATGGCTGATGAAAAGCGCAATGTGATGACAGAAGAGGGTATGCGAAAGCTGCAGGAGCAGCTCGATTACCTGATTGGCACCCGCCGCAACGAGGTTGCCCGGCAGATCGAGGTCGCCCGCGGCTTTGGCGATTTGAGCGAGAACGCCGAGTATGACGAGGCCAAGAAGGAGCAGGCCAAGGTGGAGGAGGGAATCGCCCGCCTGACCAAGATGCTCTCCACCGCGGTGGTGGTGGCCGACAGCGAAATTTCCACGGACAAGGTGTCCGTCGGCACGACGGTACGCCTCAAAAATGTCGATACCGGCGACGAGCTGGAGTACGCCATCGTGGGCGCGGAGGAAGCCGACCCCTACGAGGACAAGATCTCCAACGAGTGCCCCGTCGGCGCGGGTCTGCTGGGCGCATCCGTCGGGCAGACGGTGGAAATCGAAGCGCCGATGGGCCTGCTCCGCTACAAGGTGCTGGAAATCAGCCGCTAAGCCGCCCATTCCCGATTGATCTGATACAAAGGAGCTGTTCTCATGGCCGACTATCCCGTCACGCCCCTGACGCCGCCGCTGTCCGAGCAGGAGATTATCCGTCGGCAGAAGCTGCAAGCCCTGCTGGACGCCGGGCAGAACCCCTATCTTATCACCCGTTTCGACGTGACGCACCATGCCGCGGACATCGCCGCGTCCTTTGACGCGCTCGAAGGGCAGACGGTCTCCCTCGCCGGACGGATGATCAGCCGTCGCGTGATGGGCAAGGCCTCCTTTGCCCACCTGCTGGACGGCTCCGGCGACGTGCAGATTTACGTCCGCCGCGACGACGTGGGCGAGGATGCCTACGCCGCCTTCAAGCAGGACGACCTGGGTGACATCCTGGGCGTTACCGGCCTGGTGTTCCGCACCAAAACCGGCGAGGTGTCCATCCACTGCCAGCAGGTGACGCTGCTCAGCAAGTCCCTCAAGGTGCTGCCGGAGAAATTCCACGGCCTGGTGGATACCGACCTGCGCTACCGCCAGCGGTATGTGGACATGATCGTCAACCCGGAGGTTCGCGACACCTTCCGCAAGCGCAGCCGGATCATCGCCGCCGTGCGCGAGTTCCTGGACAGCCGCGGCTATCTGGAGGTCGACACGCCGGTGCTGCAAACGGTGGAAATCGGCGCGGCCGCCAAGCCTTTCCGCACCCACCACAACGCGCTCGACCTGGATATGTTCCTGCGCATTGAAACGGAGCTGTACCTGAAGCGGCTGATCGTCGGCGGCTTCGAGCGGGTGTACGAGGTCGGGCGCATCTTCCGCAACGAGGGCATGGACGCGACCCACAACCCGGAGTTCACCTCCGTGGAGACCTATCAGGCCTACGCCGACTACAAGGAAATCATGGAGCTGGTGGAGCAGCTCTACGAGTTCGTGGCCCTGAAGGCGCTGGGCACAACCGACGTGACCTATCAGGGGCAAACCATCCACCTGAAAGCCCCGTGGCGGCGCGTCACGATGGCCGACGCGGTGAAGGAAGCCTGCGGCGTGGACTGGACGCAGTGGCAGACCGACGAGGAGGCCCGCGCCGAAATGGAGCGCCGGGACATCCATGTGGAGAAGGACGCGCGCCGCGGCGACTGCCTGGCCGCGCTGTTTGACGAGTACGTCGAAAAAACGCTGGTGCAGCCGACCTTCATCATCGACTATCCGGTGGAAATTTCTCCCCTGGCCAAGCGCAAGCCGGACGCGCCCGAGCTGACCGAGCGCTTCGAGTTCTTCATCACCGGCCACGAGATGGGCAACGCCTTCTCCGAGCTGAACGACCCCATCGACCAGCGCCGCCGCTTTGAGGAGCAGGTGGCCGCCCGCGCCGCGCAGGGCGTCCACGCGGAGGTCGACGAGGATTTTGTCAACGCGCTGGAGTACGGAATGCCCCCCACCGGCGGCCTGGGCTTCGGCCTCGACCGGATGGTCATGCTGCTCACCGACAGCCCCACCATCCGCGACGTGCTGCTGTTCCCGACGATGAAGCCGATTGACTGACAGAAGCTTACAGACAGTAACAGAGCTTTGCAGAAAGTGAACGGGACGGAGGAAATCCGTCCCGTTTTATATAGCAGGATGGAAAAATTCATAAGGCTGTGCTACATTATATATCCAAAGAGAACGATAAATCGCCGTTTAGAGGTAGTATAAATATGAATACTCCGACATTTGAAACAGAACGCCTGATTTTAAGGAAGTTTACGGAACAGGACATGGAAGCCCTCTTTCTTATTTTGAGAGATGAAGAAGTGAATCAGTTTCTCCCCTGGTATCCGGCAAAAGATTTAGAAGAAACAAGAAAATTCTATGAGGAACGATATGCTTCAAAGTATGCGCAGTCACAAGGATATGCCTATGCAATTTGTCTGAAAAAAGATGATTTTCCTATTGGATACATCAATATTGATTTGGAAGAAGCACATGATTTGGGGTATGGGTTGCGTAAGGAATTTTGGCATAGAGGAATTGTCACCGAGGCGGCAAAAGCCATCGTCGAACAGGTGCGAAAAGACGGATTGACCTATATAACAGCAACGCATGACAGAAACAATCCGAGAAGCGGCCATGTTATGAAAAAGGCAGGTATGAAATACTGCTATTCCTATGAAGAACAATGGCAACCAAAGAATTTCCCTGTCATATTCAGAATGTATCAACTGAACTTTGACGGCAACACGGATTTTGTATATGAAAAATATTGGGATATGTCCGATCGTCATTTTGTTGAGGACGTATAGGGTAAATCGGCAGCTTCTGAGTAATTTCAAAGGAACCGTCGGCGTCATTGTGAACTATTTTGTGTTCATGCGCCGCGCTTACAGCGCGATGTCCACCTCGTAGCGGTCGTCTATCAGCAGAACCTCCGCGTGATGCGCCTGCGCAAGCGTCAAATAGCGCCTGTTTTCCGACAGCAGCCGCTCGCGCGTGCAGTCCGAATCGTCCAGGCGGGTTTCAATGACGTTCGCGTAGGCTCGGATGTCCGCAAAATGATGCTGGATGTAGGCTTCGCTCATCACCAGGCAGCAGAACTGAATCTGCGCCAGCTCGTCCGGCGCAAAGTCCTTCGCCCAGTCGAAGGGAATGTACCCGCCTTCGATCACCAGGTTCTGTCTGTTTTCAAGCGCCGTTTTCGCCATTTCGCGAACGATCGGCCACAGGTACGCCGTCAGCGCATCGTCGTCCTCGGGCGTAAGCGCCGTATAGCCGCTGCGAATCAGGCCCATTTTCAGGTGGTCGATGGACAAATAGGGAACGTGATATTTTACAAGCAGCCGTTGGGCCAGCGCCGTCTTGCCCGTGTGGGACGCGCCCGTGATCAGTAGAAGCATCTGGTTTTCCTTTCTACGAAAATGACCGTCTGATCAAAACGCCCTTCATGTGCTCCGAATCGTTCTGCGCTTCATAGGCAATCTGCGTTTCTTCCTCCGTGCATCCGATCAGCAGCTTGATTTCCGAGTCCCGTTTCATCAGATCAACCGTGCAGATGAGGGCGTTGACCCGCTTTTCCGCGCTGCCGACCCAGACGTCGATACCCGCGCCGTCCATCGAAGAGGTATGACGCAAATACCCGTAATCCACGCGATAGATCATGTCGGGATAGCGGGGATGGGCCGTTCCCTTCGGCCTGTCAATGATGATTTCGGAATCCTCCACCAGCCGATCCAGCGCGTTCCAGAATTCCTCGTCATGCTGATGCATCGTCCGACCTCCATCATGCCCGCGCGTTACGTCGCCTGAAAGAACCGCTGCGCGGCCTGCGTGTCGCGGGCGATCTGCGCCCGGAGCGCGTCGACGCTCTCAAAGCGCCGCTCGGGACGGAGGTAGCGCAGGAAAGTCAGCCGCACGTTTTTACCGTACAGCGACAGTTGCTCGTTCAATGCGTAGGCTTCCACCGTCACGCCGCCCTCCGGCAGCGTCGGGTGACGACCCACGTTCACCACCGCCGGATAGGTCTGCCCGCCCGTCTCCATGTCGCAGGCGTACACGCCGAAGGCCGGCAGCGCCTTGTTCCGGGGCGGCGTGACGTTCGCGGTGGGGAAGCCCATCGTCCGCCCGATCCGTTTGCCGCCCGCCACGCGTCCCGTCAGCGTGTAGGGATACCCCAGCAGGGCGACTGCCTCGTCCAGCGCACCGGAGGACAGCAGGCGGCGGATGCGCGTCGAGCTGACCGTATCGCCCAGCAGCGTCACCTCGGGCACCACGGACACGTCAAAGCCATGAGCGCGTCCGTAGGCGCGCAGCAGCTTGCCGTTCCCCCGTCCGCCCCGGCCAAAGGTGAAGTTGAACCCGCACACCACCGCCGCGGGACGGTACACCCGCGTCAATTCGTCCAGAAACGCTTCCGGCTCCTGATTGGCCCGGGCGGCGGTGAAGGTCGTCACGCACAGCGCGTCCACGCCGTTTTCCGCCATCAGCCGCGCGCGCTCGGTCAGCGTGGTCAGCCGGGGCGGCGCAGCCTCTGGCCTCAAAATCGCCAGCGGATGCGGCTCAAAGGCGCACACCGTCACCGGCAGGCGCAGACTTTGCCCCAGGCTTCGCCCCGCCGACAGCAGCGCCTGATGGCCCCGGTGCACGCCGTCAAACATCCCCAGCACCAGCACGCAGGGCGGCATTTGCGCCGGGTCGCGAACAATCCGCATCGTTTGCACTCCTTGCTTTCGTTATTCCTCCGGGGCGATCTGCGCGCGCCAGACGAGCGTGTCCTCCGCCCGCTCCGCCATGCCCCAGAACTGATCCGCCAGATAGACCCGCGTGACCCCGCCCTCCGGCAGCGCCTGCGCGTCCGCGATCGCCCGAAGGGGCAGCTTCGCGCCGTTGACGACCTGCTTGCGCAGCGACGTCGGCACGTCCACCCGCATCAAGTGCGCCAGCGGCATATCCAGCGGCAGCAGGTGCTGGGCAAGCGTCCCCGCGTCCCGGCAGGCTGCGGCTTCCTCCAGCGTCATCGCCGTGTCCAGCGTGAACACCCCGCTCTGGGAGCGCAGCAGGAACCGCATATGCGCCGGACAGCCGACCAGCTCGCCCAAATCGTGGCAGATGGCCCGGATGTAGGTGCCGCGGCCGCAGCGCACCGTCATCAGCACGCCGTGATCCGCCGTCTCGCCCCGCACGTCAATGGACGCGACGTGCACCTGCCGAAGCGGCGCTTCCACCTGCTCGCCCCGGCGCGCCCGCTCGTACAGCGGCTTGCCGCCCTGCTTGATGGCGCTGTATACGCTCGGCCGCTGCCAGATGTCGCCGGTCAGCCGCTCCGCCGCCTGACGCACCGCGTCCAGCGACGGATACCTGTCCGAAACGGCGATCACCTGCCCGGTCGCGTCCTGCGTATCGGTGGACGCGCCAAAGGCGGCCTCCGCGACGTATTCCTTTTCCTTGTCCACCAGATAATCAAAAAGCCGCGCGGCCTTTCCCACCATGATGGGCAGCACGCCGGCGGCTTCCGGATCCAGGGTGCCGGCATGACCCACGCGCTTCTCACCGGTCAGGCGGCGAACCGTCGCCACCACCGCGGCGGAGGTCATGCCCGGCGGCTTCAAAAGATTCAAAAAACCGTTCATTTGTCGTGTTTCTCCGCTTCCTCGATCAAGGCCGCCAGCACGCGTGAGGCGGCGTTTATCAGGCTGTCGGACAGGCTGCACCCCGCCGCCAGCAGATGTCCGCCGCCGCCGAGAGCCGCGGCCACTGTGTCCACCCGGTATGGCTCCACCGCCCGGAGCGACGCCTTCACGCCACCCGCGCCGTTTTCCCGCACCAGCGCCGCCAGCTTCACGCCCGTCACGTTCAGGCCGAAGTTGACAATCGCCTCCGCGTGCTCCTGTTTTGCGCCACAAGCGTCAAAATCCGCCTGAGCAAGCGTCATGACGGCAATCCGCCCGGCCTGATCAAACCGCAAGCTGTTCAGCGCCCGGCCCAGCAACAGCGTCTGCTCCCGACTCCGCTCCTGAAACAGCGCACGATTCAGCCTGCTCAACGGCAGACCCTGCGCCAGCAGCTCGCCCGCCGTCTCGAAGGCCTCGACGGTGGTGTTGCTGAAGCTGAAATTGCCCGTGTCCGTGCTGATGGCGACGTACAGGCACAGGGCGATATCCGGTGTAAGCGCCACGCCCAGCCGCGCCAGCAGCTCCCGGACGACCAGCCCCGTGGCGGACGCCTCCGGGTCAACGCAGTTTGCGGCCATGAAGCCGGGATTCGTGCCGTGGTGATCGACCTGCGCCGTGCTCGCGCAGCGTTCCCGCAGCGCGGCGGCGCTGCCCATCCGGCGCTCGTCGGACACGTCCACCGCCAGCAGCAGGTCATAATGCGCCGCCGCCTCGTCAGCACGGCGCACCGTGTCCGCGCCCGGCATAAAGCGCAGGTTGTCCGGCACGCGGTCGTCGCAGAACACGTCCGCCGCTTTGCCCAGGGACAGGAGCGCCAGGCGCAACGCCAGGCAGGAGCCGAGCGTATCCCCGTCCGGATTCATATGGGCGCACAGCGCGATCGTCTCCGCCCCGCGCACCGCGTCGATCACGCCGTCAAGGTTTCTCTTCCGCGTCATTTTCGGGCGCCTCCGTCGTGCGAACATCGTTCAGCACCTTGGCGATATGCACGCCATAGGCGATGTTGGCGTCGCTGATAAAGCTCAGCTCGGGGCTTTGCCGGATGATCATGCTCCGGGCAAGCTCCCGGCGGATATACCCCGCCGCGCTCTTGAGGGCGCGCAGCAGATCGTCGCGCTTGTCGTCCTCCAGAACGCTGACAAAAATCTTCGCATAGCGCAGGTCGCGCGTCACCTCGGCGCGGGTAATGGAGAAGGTGCCGCAGATGCGCGGGTCGTTCAGCTCCTCGCGGATGATGCGGTCAACTTCCCGGCGAACCTCCTCGGAGATTCGGTCAATGCGTTGATAGCTGTTGCTCATGGCGCTCCTTTCAGGCCGGGAATGTTCTCCCGGCGACAGGGAAAAAGCGTGCCGGAAGAGTACATTCTCCTCCGGCAGCGCGATAATTCATGCCTTACCGCGGGATTTCCTCCATCACGAAGCACTCGACAATGTCGCCTTCCTTGATGTCGTTGTGTCCCTCCAGGCTCATGCCGCACTCGTAACCGGCGGCCATTTCCTTCACGTCATCCTTGAGGTGCTTCAGGCTGCTCAGCTTGCCCTCAAACACCACGACGTTGTCACGCAGCAGGCGCACGTTGGCGTTGCGCTGCATCTTGCCGTCCTGCACATAGGAACCGGCGATGATGCCCGCGCCGGTGATCTTGAACACGCTGCGCACCTCGGCATGGCCCAGGAGCACCTCGCGGTACTCGGGCGCGAGCAGGCCCTTCATGGCCGCCTCCATGTCCTCGATGGCCTTGTAGATCACCGTGTACAGCCGAACGTCGACCTTCTCCTTCTCGGCGGTCTCCCGCGCGGAAGCGTCGGGCCGGATGTTGAAGCCGATGATGATCGCGTTGAAGGCGCTGGCCAGGTTCACGTCGTCCTTGGTGATCGCGCCCGCGCCGGAATGCAGCACGCGCACCTTCACCTCGTCGTTGGAGAGCTTCTCCATCGCCTGCTTGACAGCCTCGACGGAGCCTTGCACGTCCGCCTTGATGATCAGGTTCAGCGTGGTCACCTTGCCAGCCTCAATGGAGGCGAACAGGTTATCCATGCTGACCTTGGCGGCGGTCGCCTCGCGGGATGCCTTCAGCTTCTCGCGGCGCTCCTGCGCTACTTGACGGCTCAGGTGATCGTCGCCCACGGCGATCATCTCGTCGCCGGCGGAGGGCACCTCGTCAAAGCCCATGATCTCAACCGGCATCGCGGGACCGGCCTGCTGCACCCGCTCGCCCCGATCGTTGATCAGCGCGCGGATACGGCCGGCCGCCATGCCCGCGATGATGTTGTCACCAACGTGCAGCGTGCCGTTTTGCAGCAGCACGGTCGCCAGCGGGCCGCGGGCCTTGTCCAGCTTGGCCTCGATGATCACGCCCTTGGCGTTGCGGTTCGGATTGGCGCGCAGCTCCATGGTATCGGCCTGGAGGAGGATCATCTCCAGCTGGTCGTCCACGCCCT
>CAZRLM010000095.1:0-10937 GCA_964600835.1 uncultured Oscillospiraceae bacterium | reverse complement strand
GGTGGTGTTCTGCGCTTCGTCCAGAATGATGAAGGAGTCGGACAACGTGCGTCCGCGCATATAGGCCAGCGGCGCAACCTCGACCACGCCGCGCTCCATCAGCTTCTGGTAGGAGTCCACGCCCATAAAATCATACAGCGCATCATAGAGCGGGCGCAGATAGGGGTCAACCTTCTGCGTCAGGTCGCCCGGGAGGAAGCCAAGCTTCTCGCCTGCTTCCACCGCAGGACGCGTCAGCACAATGCGCTCAATCTCCTTGTTTTTCAGCGCCACCACCGCCAGCGCCATCGCCAGATAGGTTTTTCCCGTTCCCGCAGGCCCGACGGCAAATGTCAGGTCATGGTTACGAATCGCCTCGACATATTCCTGCTGCCCCAGGGTTTTGCAGCGAACCTGCTTGCCGCGGTGGGTGATCGCCACCACGCTGCGCAGAATTTCGTCGATCATGTCGACCTTGCCCTCGCGCGCCAACGCGATGGCATAACGAATGCGGGAACGATCCACCAGGTCGCCATGGCCGATCATCTCCACCAGCTTGGCGATCACGCTGGACGCCAGCTCCGTGTCCTCCGCCTCGCCGGTAATGATCAGCTCGGAGCCGCGCAGCGCCACCGTGACGCCACATTCCTGTTCAATGAGCGCTACGTTTTGGTCGTTCAGGCCGAAAAGCGCCATATAGGCCTCCATGGAATCGACCGTCAGCAACAGCTTTTTGACTTGTGTCAACCGTGAATTCTTCCTTTCTCACTGCTTTTTCCCGGAGCAGCCATGCCGGAAAGCGCCCGTCAACCGCCCCGATCACGAAGCGCGATGTCCATCACCCGCTCCCCGATCGCAACGGCTTCCAGTTCTTCATCTTCTATCATACAATATTCTACCCATTTGTCAACGAAAACATCGTGATTACCGATCTTTTGACGCAGTTGGTGCATGGCCGCGGCAGCAGCTTCCTCCTTGAGCGCCGCCATGTTCCGCTCTTCCCGCGTGAATTCCGCTTCCCGCTGAACCGTTTCCCGATAGGTCAGTGGGAAAAACAGACCGCCCAGCGGCATTTCTCGAACGGTCACGTCCTGCGTTTCAAAGCTGTCCGGCGGCGCTGACCAGAGCGCAAACCATGGCAGCAGCGCCTGCTGAACCGTTTCTTCCCGTCCGGTGTACCGCGTGTTGATCTCGGTCGTTGCCATGCGAACGGACGCGCCGTCCCAGACGCGGGCCATCACGGTTCCCCGGGCCGATACGGGCCGGAGTGCATCCTCGCCCGTCCGTTCCTCACCGCGGATCAGTACCTGCCCCGCGCGCACGATGTCGCCCGCCTTGACCTGCGCTGTTCCCGCCTTCGTCACGACCGACACCACCACGCCGTCCCTGCTCGCTACCACATCTCCCGAGCCGGTGTGGGTCAGCGGCGTTCCGTCCGCCACCCCCATCAAAACGGATACGCGCAGCGTCATGCCCCGCCAGCCGCACTCAAACCAGGCGACACGGGGATAGCGCCACTCCAGCGCATCTCGCAGCGCGGCAAGATCGACCGTCCCCTTCCAGGCCGGCGCGTGAATTCCCTGCTCGTCCAAAAACTGTCGGATATCCGCCAGGTAAACGCCACCGTTTTCGATCTCCACGCGCCACATCACCTGTGTTGCGGTGATCAGCGCCGCTCCCGCCAGCACGCATAGCAGCGCCGTCAGCCACCGACGGCGGAGGCATTCCGCCAGATGACCTACCCCCAGCGGAGGGCCGATTTCCATTCGCCAGCCGCCTGTTTCAGCCAGGGCCGTCAAACGCGGCGCATCCTCCTCCATCACACGTCCGGTCAGCCGCCTCCCCTTGACACGGCGCACCTCCAACAGCGGAATTCCCTCTTCTCCGGCGCGGCGCAGCAGCCGCTCCAAATTCAATCCCTCCACGATAAAGCTACGCGGCCACGGATGCTTCATCCCTTTTCCCTCCGCTCCTCCAAGGCGATGCTGTCAATCCGTCCGCACAGCATCGCCTCCTGTGATGAGTACATCCGGAAGCGCAGCCCCGCGCCCGTTACGCGCAGCAATCCACCGGCCGTGCGCAGCACCACCTCGCCGGGCTGATAGCCCATCAGTCCGTGGTGCTGCTCAATCCAAAGTGATTCGTTTCCTACAAGCGTTACGCGTGGGACGTCCGCCACCACCTCCCGTGGAAAGATCGGCCCGTGATGCAATCCGTCCACCTCCTGCGTGCGTGATTTCATCCCAGTCTATGCCGATGATTGATCGTTTAGCTGGCTTCTTCGCCGCTTACTTGAACTTTTTCTCTATCAATGATATAATGGTTCGTACACTGCGCAGAAATCTTTTGAAGTCGGGTGATTGCAATGCCGCAAAACGGCGATATTGGAATTGATCTGGGGACGTCGAATGTGATGATCTATGCCAAAGGCAAGGGCATCGTGCTGCGGGAGCCTGCGGTAATCGCGGTTGACAGAAACAGCCACAAGCCGCTCGCCGTCGGCAGCGACGCCTATCGGATGATCGGCCGTACCCCGGGCAACGTGCTGGCGCTCCGTCCGCTGCGCAATGGCGCGGTGGCCGATCAGGAGCTTGTCTCTCTGATGCTCCGCTCCTTTGTCGGCAACGTCGCGGGCAAGCATTTCTTCTCCCGCCCTCACGCTGTGATTTCGGTGCCTACCGGGCTGAACGATATGGATAAACGCAACATCAACAACACCATGCTGGATCTGGGCATGGGCAAGACGCAGCTGCTGGACAAGTGTCTCGCCGCCGCGCTGGGCGTGGGCCTTCAGTTTCAGGAGGCATACGGCACAATGATCATTGATATGGGCGGCGGCGTGACGGACATCGCGGTGCTGTCCATGGGCGAAGTCGTGGTCGCCAGCTGCGTGCCGTTAGGCGGAGACGTGTTCGATGATGCGATCATCCGCTACCTGCGCAAAAAGCACAACCTGCTGATCGGCGAGCGCACGGCAGAGGAAATTAAAATCAACATCGGCAGCGCCGTTCCTCAGCCCAACACCATGACGATGGACGTAACCGGCCGAAACCTGATTTCCGGCCTGCCCAAGACGCAGACGATCAGCTCTACGGAGATTTACGAAGCGCTTGTCCAGCCGGTGGCCGATTTGATCGAGGCGATTCAGGCAGTCATCGAGCGCACGCCGCCGCAGCTGGCGTCCGACATTTTCGACGTTGTCATTGTTATGACCGGAGTCGCAGCCGCCCTCACCGGGTTGGCCGACGCGGTCTACACCGCCCTGAAGATTCCCTGCGCCGTTGCCGACGATCCGCAGACAAGCGTCGTAATGGGCTGCGGTCGCGCGCTGGAGAACCTCGCCGGGATGAAGGCGCTCCTGTCGGACAGCCGCCGAGGCCGTCTCCGGTAACGAAAAGTAAATCAAAAACGCGCGCTCCTATCAATCAGGAAAGCGCGCGTTTTCTTTGCGTCTAATCAGAAGCAGGATTGCATACCGTTTGTACGGAGGTGAGCGCCATGACGGAACTGGAACTGTTCGCCCGGCTGATTCAATGCGAAGCGGGCGGCGAAGGTGAAAACGGAATGCGAGCCGTCGCCAGCGTGGTGATGAATCGTGTTCGGACGAGAACTGGGGAATACGGGCGTTATAACACAATCCGAGAGGTGATTTTCCAAACCGGTCAGTTCAACTGTGCCCGAACGGTGCTGGGCGGGCAGCAAAATCTGCAAAATGTGTATAATATGAATCCCACGCAGATTCATTATGATATTGCGCAATGGGCCATCAACGGCGGGCGATTGTCCAACCTGTGGCAGGCGTTATGGTTCTTTAACCCGTATTCCACCACCTGTCGAAACAACTTTCCCTCGGAAGTCGGGTATTTCGTCATCCGCATTGGCGATCATTGCTTCTACAACCCGACGGCGGCCTATGCGCAGACCTGATTCACAGCGCCATCACCATCACCAGGCACGGATTGCACTCATCCCACAGCGTGGGAAACACTTCGAGCGCGCAAAAACCCATCGCTTCGTAGAAAAGCCTGGTGCGGTCATATTCCGGATAGCAGCCGCCTGCGACCGTCTTAACCTGCAAAAAGCGATAGCCCTCCGCCTTTGCGCGCGTCCGCAGCGCCTCGAACAGCCTTGCGCCGATCCCCTGCCGGTGAAGCGCTTTTTTAACGCCCATGACGTACAGCTCCGCCGTCTGCGGACTTGTCGGTTTCAGCGCGATAAACCCGACTGCCTCGTCCTGCTCGAAGTCCGCGAACAGCGTATACTCGCCGCAGCCGTCCACATAGGCGGCGGTTGATTCCGGAATGCCGAACCAGTCCGGCAAATCGGCCAGAATCGCCCGCGCGATTTCCCGCTTCTCCGAAGGAGACGTAACCTCTTGAACCATGCCTGATCCTCCTTATTGTTTATGCGCTGATGAGTTCGACGTGATCACTGGTTTTCCTGCGCAAAGTATGATAAAATAGCGGAAGTAAAGGGGGACTGGTTTGATGGCGTGCGCCTATTCGTTGGAAAATGTGACGCTGTTTTACAGTGAGAAGGAGCTGCTGACTCATGTCAACCTGACCATATCCGATGGCGATCGCATCGGCGTGGTCGGTCGGAACGGAGCCGGCAAGTCGACGCTGCTGCGGCTTTTGGCCGGAATTGAAACGCCGGACGACGGCCGTGTATCCGTCCGCCGCGGATTGAGCATTGCCTACCTGCCGCAAACGCCGACGCTGCGCCCGGAGGACACCATCACGCAGGCGGCGCTGAACTACCTGCCCGCGCGGGCCGGCGAGTCAGCCGAGAGCGCCGCTTACGAGGCGCAGACGCTGCTGACACAGCTCGGCTTTCAGGACATGAACCAGCCGGTTTCGTCCCTTTCCGGCGGGCAGCGAATGCGCGTGGCGCTGGCAGGCGTGCTGTGTCGGGAAAGCGACGTGCTGCTGCTGGACGAGCCGACCAATCACATTGACCTGGATATGGCGCAATGGCTGGAAAACCGACTGATGTCCAGAAAAGGCACGCTGATTGTCGTCACGCACGACCGATACCTGCTGGAGCGCGCGTTTTCCCGGATTCTCCATGTGGGCGGCGGACAGGTGGACAGCTATCAGACCGATTACGCCGGATACCTCGAGGAACGGGCGCAGCGCGAGGAAATGGAAACAGCGACGCTTAGAAAGAACCGAAGTCTGTATCGGAAGGAACTGGCGTGGATTCGCCGCGGCGCGCAGGCCCGCTCCACCAAAGCCAAGGGGCGCATTGAACGCTTCGACGCCTTGAGCGACGCCATTGCGGAAGCCCCACCGGAGGAATCACTGACGCTGAAAAGCGTCGCCAGCCGCCTTGGCAAGAAGATTCTCTCCTGGGATGGCCTGGACGTGTCGATTGACGGCCAACGGCTGATCAACGGCTTTTCCTATACGCTGCTTCGCGACGATCGTCTCGGCATCATCGGCGGGAACGGCGCGGGCAAAACCACGCTGCTCCGCACGCTTTGCGGCGAGCTTCCACCCGGCGCAGGCATTATCGAGCAGGGCGAAACCGTCAAAATCGGTTATTTTGCCCAGCTCTGCCCGCCGCTGGATCCTGATGCAAGAATCATTGACGCGGTACGCGACGTGGCCGTTCACATCAGCACGCCGGACGGCGATCTTTCCGCCTCGCAGATGGCGGAAACGTTTCTGTTTCCCTCAGCCATGCAGTATCAGCGGGTCAGCAGCCTGTCCGGCGGAGAGCTTCGCCGCCTGTACCTGCTCCGCGTGCTGATGACCGCGCCCAACGTGCTGATTCTGGACGAGCCGACCAACGACCTGGATTTGGAAACGCTCAATGTGTTGGAGGACTATCTGGATTCCTTCCAGGGCGCCGTGATTGCGGTCAGCCACGACCGCTATTTCCTGGATCGGGTGACGACGCACCTGTTCGCGATTGAAAACGGTGAGATGAAGCCCTACATCGGTGGGTATCAAAGCTATCTGGACGCTCATCAGTCCAGCGAGGAAAACCGACCCAGGAATTCAAGGGCCGTCAAAAAACCGACCGACGGTCGAAACAGACCAGCTTCTGTTCTTAAGTTTACTTTTAAGGAACAGTACGATTTCGAGCGCATTGATGAAACCATCGCAGCATTGGAAGCGCAGCTCGCCGAACTCAATGCGGAGGTGGAACGCAACGCCAGCAACTACACCCGCGTTGCGGAGCTGATGCAGCAACAAAACGAAGCGCAGCAGGCATTGGACAAGGCAATGGACTACTGGCTGTATTTACAGGACAAGTACGAGAGGATCCAAGCCGCGAAGGAGGCGAAAGGATGAAAACCCATGTGTTCCGCCTCCATCGCGGCTGCGATCTGAAAAGCAGTCTGACCCATTACGCCGCGCAGCATCACATCCCCGCCGCGATCATTCTCTCCTGCGTCGGATGCGTCAGCAGCGCAAAAATTCGCGACGCATCCGGCGTAACCGTCCGCTCCATTGACGAACACTGCGAAATCGTCTCTGCTACCGGAACGGTTTCCGAGTCCCGCTGCCACGTCCACATCAGCCTGAGTAGAGAAGACCTCTCCACTGTCGGCGGTCATCTGTGCGAAGGCTGCATCATCAACACAACCTGCGAGGTTGTGCTGCTTGAGCTGGATGACGTTCGCTTCGACCGCGCGTTCGACCCGGAAACAGGCTATGACGAGCTTGCGATTCTTCCCCTGTGAGCGCTGCTTCGTCGACCGTTCCAATGATTTCGCAATCCCTCTTGCATAATATAATTTTGAAATCGTCTCATGAATACAACCGTTTGCCGCATCAATAGTTCGATGGCCCCGCATAAAACGCGGAGCCATCGTTTTTTACAGCTTTGCAAATCGGAACCGATAGAAGTCGAACCGACTTCCGGGAAGAAACACAAAAGCCACCTCACACTCGCCGGACAACACCGGCACCTCAAAGGTCTGCTCGCCACGTGACGTACCGGCAAACTGGGCCAGGGCCGTCTGTTCCGCGCCATCTTTGCCGTGAAAACGAATCGTGATCGGCGTTTCCGGCAGCGCGGTCGCCCCGTCGACGATCAGCCGCGCCCGGTGCGCGTCCCCGAAGTCCATCCGTCCAAAGACGAGCGACACATTGTTGCCAATGTCCAGGATTCCCTCCTCCGTCCGGCGGAAGCTGTCGCCGTACACCGCGTCCGCCTCCAGCGCGGACAGCGGCTTCCACGCCCTGCTCTGCTTGGTGAAGTAGAAGCCCTTCAAATGCACCTTGGCCGTCATCGAGAAGCAGATTGTCTTTAGCCCGGTCAGGCGTTTGAGTAGACGGTAAGTCTGCGCCTGGTAGGTATTCCAAATCGACGGCATCTGATAGGTCAGCGTCGCCAGCTTCTCCCCGCCGTCTCGCGGATCGCCTTCATAGACGGCGATGTCATACGCGTCGTCGTTGAGCGCAAAGATCGGCAACGTGATTTCATCCGAACCGACATCGCCGAAATCAACGTGAGTAAAGCCGCACATACTTTCCCCGTCCCGTGCGAAAGCCACGCCCTGCTCGTTGCCTGAGCCGATGTCGCCCTCGCTCAGGTCGTACAGACCACCCGCAATCAGCTCGTAGGGATTCAGGTTGGGCATTCCGATGCCGGTGATCGTTACTTCCTGCTGGGAGATGATCCGCGGGTGATCGTACCCGTTCGCGCAGGTTGCGCGCAGATAAATCTCGCCGTCGCCCAGCGCCCGTACCGTCACGCCGCCTTCAAAAGGAACGACCTCCGCACAGGGCGAAGAAATGCCGGACGCGTTCGTCACACGATACTTGACGGGCTGCGGCATGGCATTTTCCGGCAGCAGACAGGTCAGAAACGTGACCTCTCGCCGCTGCGCGTCCAGATGCGTTGAGCCTTGCGGCGCAAGCTCGATGCGACGGACTGGCGTTTCCTCTGGCATGGGCACGTCAGGGCAGCGCTCGGAGAAGCTGCGTCCGGCGATCACCTCTGCCGACATCACCGGCAGCGTCAGGCGGGCGGGCGCTTTGCCGGGCGATGTGACCTCAATCACCGCTTCGCCCGGCTGATTCGTGGCGGCGATCATCGCCAGCAGCTTCCCGCTGAACAGGCGGCGTGTTGTCGTCTTGTAACCCTCGCGGTCGGTGCTGTCGCCGTTGTCCAGGCCGACCAGCCGTCCGCTTCCAGTTACTGAAACGTGCACCCTGTCCACCGCGTTGGGCACTGGTCTCCCCGCATCATCGCGCATTGAGATCGTGACAAACGTCATGTCCTCGCCGTCCGCAGCAAGGAACGTGTCCTCGCTCGTCAGCACGATTTCTGCACTGTCCCCGCTCGTTTCAATCGTTTCCTCAGCGATCATCTTCCCTGACGCGTCATAAGCGCGCGCTCTCAGTTCTCCCGGTTGAAAGGGCACCCGCCACACCGGCCTGCACTTTGCTGCGTCATGACGATCAACGGCTTCTCGGCCCAGGGACACGCCGTTTATGAAAAGCTCCGCCGCCGCGCCGTTTGTCATCACCGGTACATCAATGAGCTGCCCCGGGTTCCAGTCCCAGGTGACGCCAATATGCGCCATGGGCTGATCCGTCCACATCGAGCGGAAAAGATACCAGAAATCCTTGGGAAAGCAGGCCGTATCCATCATGCCGAAGTAGCAGCTGCGGGTATGATAAGGGGTCGGCTCGCCGATATAGTCGATGCCAGACCAGAGGAATTGCCCCAGCGAGTAGGGCGTGTTCAGATCATCCACGAGCATCGCGCACAGATCCTGCGCGCCCCAGCTGGACGTGCTGTTGCCCAGCGCGGAGCATTGCAAATCCTCGTCGGAAAGGATATTCTGCCGCAGCGGAAAGCGATACACGCCGCGGCTGGAAAGCACTGAGGCCGTTTCGCTGCCGTACATCACCCAATCCGGATGGCAGGCATGGTGCGCCTCGTAGTATTTTTCCCCGTAGTTGTAGCCCACGACGTCCAGCAGCTCGGCGCACCGCTGCGCCCCCTCCCAGGGCATGAAGTTAGAGCCGACCGTCACCGCGCCGTTCCCTTGCGGATCATGGAGGCGCACGTTCTCCTTCAGCGCGCGGGTCACGTCAACGGCGGACGCGTCCAGATGAGTATCCAGAATCTCGTTGCCGACAGACCACATCAGGAGCGACGGGTGATTGCGGTCGCGCCGTACCCAGCTGGCCACGTCGGCGGGCATATCCTCGTCAAAAAACCGGGCATAATCATAGGTTGTCTTGGGCCTCCGCCACATATCAAAGGCTTCGTCCACCACCAGAATACCCAGCTCGTCGCAAAGATCCATCACTTGCCGCGCGGGCGGATTGTGGCTGGTACGCAGCGCGTTGACGCCCATCTCCTTCATGGCCAGCAGCTGCCGCCGCGCGGCCTTGACATGGAACGCGCTGCCCAGCGCACCCAGGTCATGGTGCAGACACACGCCATGCAGCTTGACATGGTCGCCGCTGACAAACAGGCCGCGATCCGTCGTCCACGCGATTGTCCGGAAGCCGACGTTCTGTCGGATCGTCTGCTCACCGAGCGTCGTCTCCAGCGTATAGACGTAGGGCGCATCGCAGCGCCACAGGTTCGGCGCGTCCACCCGAAGCGCAACCTCTGCGCGGTCGCCCGCGGCGGGAATACTCGCCTGCGCAACGCAGGTTCCTTTCCGGTCAAGCAGGCGATGCGCCAGCGTACCGCCGTCCTCCGGGCCTGTCAGCTCGGTATCAACGCGCATCACCCATGCGCCATCGTCCTCCTGCTTTGCCGTCACATACACGCCGTCCAGCGGCACATGGCGCGGCGGCAGCCCGTACAGCTTCACATCCCGGAAGATGCCCGCGCCGGAGTACCAGCGCGAGTTCGGCGCGCGATGACGGATGCGCACCATCAGCTCGTTTTCGCCGGGATGCAGCCGGTCGGTCAGGTTTGCGTCAAAGGCGGTATAGCCATAGTGATGGGTGCAGGCAACGCGCCCGTTCACAAGCACGTCGCAATCCATATACACGCCGTCAAAGCGCAAAATCCATTGACGCTCCCTGGCTTGCTCCGGCATGGTCAGCGTCCGCCGATACCAACCATCGCAAGTTTCATAGAGATTGTCCTGCTGGGCAATCAGAAAATCATGCGGCAAATCGACCGGTCGCCAGGCTGCGGCTTCGTCCGGCCGATCGCTCCCGGCAGGCAGCTTGACAAAGCTCCAGCCGTCGTTGAATAAGCGCTGTATCATTTGCAAGTCTCCTTAGCGATTTGAGGTGGTTTATTATAGCATACCAGGCACATCGCCGCAAGGGATGCGGCGTCCAAAATAAAAGCGAACGTTTTCATGGCGAGCATTAAAATATTTCGGTTAAAAAACAAAAAGTTTTCATTGCGAAATACAAAAAACGGTGTATAATGTGAGTAAGAAGTTCCGATTTGTACAATGTCGGAACCGGTCAAACAACATAGAGGAGGGTATACTCTGTATGAAAAAGATGCTTTCCATCGCCCTGGTTCTGTGCCTGGCGCTGACGCTTGTCACCTTCGGCGCGAGCGCGGATGCAAGTGATTACACCATTCGCATCTATTCCAACTCCAACTCCACCGAGCGCGTCACCTGGCTGGTGAACGCCGCCAAGGAAGCCGGCTTCAACATCTCCATCGACGACAACTCCGTCATCTCCGGCGACACCGCCGCCATCCAGGCCGCCAACGAGAACAAGGACGGCGACATCCTCTTCGGCCTCAACGAGACCCGCTGGTCCCAGGTTATCAACGGCGAATATGAGAACCTGAAGCTGGTGGACTGGACGCCCACCTGGGCCGACAGCGTGGGCGAGTACGCCTATCCCGGCTCCGCTTACGGCCTGGTCATTCAAAACGTGCTGATGCTCTACCGCAACGACGAGCTGGGCACCAACGGCCAGGAGCTCCACTTTGACCACTGGGCCGACATCGTGAACTGCGGCTACTCTTGGTACCGCCAGAACAAGGTGGGCGGCACC
>CAZRLM010000094.1:0-11050 GCA_964600835.1 uncultured Oscillospiraceae bacterium | reverse complement strand
CACGCGTGCCTTGCCGAGATCGCGGAGTGGATCGGCGATCTGCCGGAGTACGTGAAGCGGCTGATGAAGATGGAGTTCATGGCCAGCCGGATGCAGGCGCTGGAGAAGCAGCTCTTTTCGCTCTCCGACTGCGACGTGACGACCGCGCGGGAGTTCATTTCCTACCTGATCGATTTCATGCTCGAGCACGCCGTGCCCAGCCGCGTGCCGCTCTATGAGCTGTGCGAGGACGTGGGGCGGTATGTGTACGCCTGCCTTGTCCACAGGCACTGCGCCGTGTGCGGCAGGAAGGCGGAGCTGCACCACGTCGACCGCATCGGCATGGGCAACGACCGCACGCAGGCCGTGCACATGGGGCGCAGAGCGCTGCCGCTATGCCGGGAGCACCATGTCGAGGTCGACCAGATCGGCGACGCGGCGCTGTGCGAGAAGTATCACATTCAGCCCGTCAAAATCGACGAGCGGATTGCGAAAACATACAAGCTTGGAGGGAAGAAAAACAATGGCAACAAGGAACATCACATCGCTTGACCAGATCATGAACGGCGGCGTCAACGAACGGTTTAATCAGGCGCTGCGCGAAATCCTCGAAAACGCGATGGACGTGAACACGCCGGAAAAGACCAAGCGCAAGCTGACGCTGACCATCACCGTCGCGCCCAACGCGGCCCGCGACGCCGCCGATTTTGCGGTGGACATCAAGACCACGCTCGTCCCGCCCAGGGCTCTGGAGCAGACCGTATTCCTCGCAAGCGACGGCAGGGGCGGCTATAGGCATATTGGTACCAGCATTACGAAGCAGGCTCAAGATGTACGAGGATGCGGGCATGATGCCGCCGGAGGCGGAAGCATGAATGAAATCGTCGTTGACAACTTCGCCGGTGGCGGCGGCGCTTCCACCGGCATTGAGATCGCCATTGGCCGGAGCGTGGACATCGCCATCAATCATGATCCTGCGGCCATCGCCATGCACAGGGCAAACCATCCGGCGACGAAGCACTACCAGGAGGACGTATGGAAGGTCGATCCGGCGGAGGCCTGCGCAGGCCGCCCGGTAGCGCTTGCCTGGTTCTCGCCGGACTGCAAGCACCACAGCAAGGCCAAGGGCGGCAAGCCGGTCAGCAAGAAGATTCGCGGCCTTGCATGGGTGGCCGTGAAGTGGGCAAAGGCCGTGAGGCCGCGCGTGATTATGCTTGAAAACGTAGAAGAGTTTCAGGATTGGGGACGGCTGGACGAGAAGAGCAGGCCCGATCCGCGCTACAAGGGCGAAACCTTCCGGCGATTCGTTTTACAGCTTGAACGCCTTGGATACCATGTGGAACACCGTCTGCTGCGTGCCTGCGACTACGGCGCGCCAACCATCAGAAAGCGGTTTTTTCTGATTGCCCGATGTGATGGGAAGCCGATTGTCTGGCCTGAACCGACACACGCCGCGCCGGACAGTATCGAGGTTGCCGCTGGTGCGAAGAAGCCGTGGGTTCCTGTGGCGGATGTGCTGGATTTTGACCTTCCCTGCCCGTCGATTTTCGCCAGCAGCGAAGAAATCATGGAGCAGTACGGCATCCGGGCCGTGCGCCCGCTATCCGAAAACACCATGAAGCGCATTGCGCGCGGGCTGATGAAGTTTGTGGTGAATAATCCGAAGCCATTTATCGTTCAGCTCAACCACTCCGGCGACCAGTTCCGAGGCCAGGACATCGACGATCCTCTGGACACCATCACGGCAAAGCACGGCACAGGCATTGTGGCTCCTGTGCTGATGCGAAACAACGAGAACGCCGTGGGCAGTGATGCACGGGAACCTATTGGGACGATCACCACCGGCGGCCATCACATGCTGATTGCGCCAAGCATGATCCAATATCACAGCGAGCAGAGCGGCGATGTGCGCGGCCAGACGGTGGACAAGCCCATCATGACGGTGGACGCCTCTAACAGATATGGTCTGGTATCGGCATTTATCTCCAAATTTTACGGGGGAAGCAACGTGTCCGCAAGCGTTGACGATCCGCTTCCCACTGTGACGGCAATTGACCACAACGCCGTGTGCGCAGTGACCGTTACGCAATTCAACAACCACAGCGAAGGACAGAGCGTTGATATGCCGCTCAACACGATCACGGCGAAGAGCAACCACTTCGGAGAGGTATGCGCTTTCCTCGTGAAATACTATGGGAACGGCGACAACGCCGTATCCTGCGAAAGCCCGGCTCCCACCATTACGGCCAAAGACCGCATGGGCCTTGTGACGGTACACGGCGAGGATTACAAGATTGTGGACATCGGCCTGCGGATGCTCACGCCGCGCGAGCTGTTTGACGCGCAGGGTTTTCCGGCAGGTTATATCATCGACGTGGATGCGGATGGCAAGCCCTACCCCAAGAGCGAGCAGGTAGCCCGCTGCGGGAACGCCGTATGTCCGCCGATTCCGACCGCGCTGGTGCGGGCGAATCTGCCGGAGCTATGCGCGAATAGGCATTCAGTTTGCGAGCAAATAGGCTAAGCCAAGGGGGCAGTTGTGTACAACGAAAATGACAAGCACTGCCGGGAGTGCTGCTGTGCGACGTGTGATCTGCGCGGAACGGATGAATGCCTGGATGGAGAACTGGTCTGCATGGAATGTGATAACGGGAGCCATGTAGATTTCTGTCCGTGGCATTCGAGCGAAAATGAGGGAGACGAGCGAGAATAGTGACAGCATTATACGCGGTGCTGGCGAAAATGGAAACTGAATATCTTGCCGCTACGGCAATGACGGATGAATAAAACCGCGAGCGTTCGCGGATTTGGAGGGATGAACCGTGAACAACGAGAAAGCGCTTGTACAGGGCGGAAATGCCGAGGAAAAACAAAGGCCGATTGAGGTACGCAACAGGGACATCCCTTTGCTGTCCGAAGTCCTGTACATCATGCAGGAAATTTGCCAGATTGAGCAGCAGCGAGACTGGCAGCATGACCGCATGACAAACATCACCCAGCACTTGTCCTGGATGCCAAAGGGCGGAGGCTTGCCAAAGGGCCTTGACGATGCCTTTGCCTTGCTGTCCGAGATCGACGAGGAACACGAAGCCCGGTGCCGGGAGTATGCTTACCAACTCCATGAGGCACAGAAGATACTGAACGGGATCGAGAGCCGCACCATGAGAGCCTTTGTGATGATGAAGTATGTCATGAACGTGTCGGACGCAAATATCCGGGAAGAGTTGAACATGACGCGGCGCGGATTTGACCGGGCGCGGCGGTGCGTGGAAGAAGCCCCGTGCATGGCGGCAGTGAAGTGGCATGAGCGCTATATCGTTGTTCAGAAGCCCTGAAAATCAGAAAATCCAAAGTTTTTTCCAAAAGTGTGTTGAAATGACAAGCCAAAAGTGCTATAATGCTATTATCGCCAGAGGTGGGAAGCGGACAACGAATGTTGCCCGCTTATTTTTATGCCCAAGGGAAGGTGATTGCATGGCGAACCATTACCTGTATGTGGACACGAGCGAGCTGACGGAGCTATGCAACCATATGCGTACCTGCGTAACACAAGACAACTTCGACAGGCTGATGCGCCGTACGCTGAACGAGGTTGGAAAGCGGAGCAAGAAACCGATTTCCGACGCAGTGCGCACGGAATACGACGCGAAAGCCGGATGGATTAAGAGCGCGATTCACTCCGCACAGGTCACGGGAGGCGGAGGCACTATCAGCTGCGTAATTCCACTGAAAGGATCTCGCGGCGCAAATAAAATTGTTTTTCCGGCAGGCGGACGCAGAAGCAAGGGCCGGATTCCCAAAGGGAAACGCTACAAGGTTTGGCTGCGCGATGTGAAGGGCGTGAACTCTGTACTGCCCTACGAGATGAAAGGATACGGCGGACAGCCACCATTTATCAACGGCGGCGATGCAGTCATGACCCGCGCCGGAAAAGAACGCGGGCCGTTGCTGCGCGTATCGGGTCTTGCTCTGCCGCAGATGCCATTAAACCGCGCGGAGGACGAAACAACGGAGAAAATCCTCGCACTATGTGAGGAGCGCCTCGTCCACAATTTTGAGCATATGTTCGGATAGATGGGACATGAACATGGAACTGACAAAGAAAGAACTGGCGAGCGTTGCAGGATATACCTACCGGCGACTGCATGATATCGACATGGGGCTACAGGAAAACAGAAAGCTATTTGTCAAAGGCGAGGGCGGGAAATACGACCTCGCTCTTTTTGTGCAACGATGGGTTGCGTACAACGTCAACAATGAATCCTGCGAAACGGACGATCTGGACACAGTAAAAGCCAGACATGAGATTGTCAAAACGCAGAAAACCGAGCTTGAAGTAGCCCGGATGCGGGGCCAGCTTATCGACGTGCAGGACGTGAAGCGGCTTTGGGGCGACATCGCAAACACCGTCATGCAGAATATGATCCACCTTCCAAGCAAACTTGCCCCCATGCTGCGGATGCTGGATAACGCGGAGGTTATCGCGGACATCATCGGCAAGGAAATCCGCAAGGCGCTGGAGGAGATCGCCGATACTCCCCTGCCGACCTACGCGGCGGAGAGCGGTGACGAAGAAAGCGAGGAGGAGGGCGACGAGGAGGTATAACGCATGAGCGCCATAGCCGAACTCGCCCGATACACCTATTCGATGTTCCGGCCACCGGCCCAACAAACGGTGTCGGAATGGGCGGATCAAAACCGCGTGCTGGTTTCGGAAAGCAGCGCGGAACCCGGCGCATGGCGAACTGACCGCGCCCCTTACCAGCGGGAGATCATGGACAGCTTTACCCAGCCGGGGATATGGCAGATCGTGATTATGGCGAGCGCCCAGGTGGGCAAATCTGAAATCGAGCTGAACATGATGGGCTGTGCCATCGACAACGACCCCGGCCCGATGCTGTACATCCAGCCGACGGACAAGGTGGCGGAGGACTATTCCAAACGACGTATCGCCCCCATGATCCAGGCGTGCCCGACGCTGCGGGAAAAGGTGTTCAAGGCGCGGAGCCGCGACGCGGCAAACACCATCGGCATGAAAACCTTTCCCGGCGGTAGCCTTGCCATCATCGGGGCAAACAGCCCCGCAGACCTGTCTAGCAAGCCGGTGAGGTACATCTTCATGGACGAAACAGACCGCTTCCCCGCCAGCGCGGGCACCGAGGGCGACCCGCAGGAATTGGCCGAGCGCCGAACTGAAACCTTCCGGCATAACCGCAAGATCGTCAAGACCAGCACACCGACCATAAAGGGAAAATCCAAGATTGAGACGGATTACATGAACGGCACACAGGAGGAATGGCACACCGAGTGCCCACATTGTCACACCTTCAATTACATCCGCTTTACAGACATCCATTTTGAAAAAGAGGACTATGTGAACGAGGGCGGCGACGAGGACTACCATGTAAAGGCTGTGACGTGGCGGTGCCCGACGTGCAAGCGCGACATTGACGAATACGAGTGCAAACGCCTGCCTGCCAAATGGGTGCAAAAAAACCCGAAAGCCATCCAGAATGGCATCCGATCCTTCCGCCTCAACGCCTTTATGTCGCCGTGGAGCGACTGGAAGGATATTGTCTGGAAATTCCTCAAAGCCCACAAAGACCCGGAGAAGCTAAAGACCTTCTACAACACGATTTTGGGCGAGACCTGGGAAGTACACACCAACAGCGGACTTGACGAGGCGCTATACAAACGGCGCGAGCATTACGATGCGGAGGTGCCGACGGGCGTCCTATTGCTGACAATGGGCATCGACACACAGGACAACCGCCTGGAATACGAGGTTGTTGGCTGGGATCGAAACGGGCAGAGCTGGGGCATCAACAGGGGCGTGATTCCCGGACGAGCCGATGCCCCCGGCGTATGGGAGGAAGTGGACGCACTACTGGATCGTGAGTGGAAACTTGCGAATGGCATGAAAATGCGCATTCTCGCAACGTTCATTGATTCCGGCGGTCACTTTACAAGCGCAATCTACAAAGAGTGCGCGAAGCGCGCAAGCAAGCGCATCTGGCCCATCAAGGGCGAGAAGGGCGAAGGAAAGCCGGAGTGCCGCCCCATGAAGCGCGGGCAGGGCGACGGCGCGAAATTCATGTTAGGCGTTGACGCGGGCAAAGAGGGCATCATGTACGAAGCCGCAGTAGAGAATCCGGGGCCGAACTATATGCACTTCCCCATCGACTATCGAGCGGGATATGACATGGAGTATTTCAAGGGCCTAATTTCAGAGCGGATGGAGATTCATCGGCGAGGCGGCCAGGGCGTGATCGTGTGGGAGCAATTCTACGAGCGCAACGAACCACTGGATTGCCGAAATTATGCGCGCATGGCCTACCGCTATTTCAACTGGCGATTTGACGAATTGGAAAGGCTTGTAAACGGCATTGAAGAGCCAAAGAAAATTATCACCAAACAAGAAGAAGCCAAGCGGAAACAGCGCCGCGTGGTGAGCCGAGGAATCCAAGTATAAGGAGCGTGAGAGCATGGCAGCCATATCCGCATACTCCCTGGCGGAAGCCCGGGAAATGCTTGAACTGTGGAAAGATGCCGAAAAGGCTTTAGCAAGCGGACAGGTGACAAGCTATCGAGTGGGGACGCGGGAATGCACCCTTGTGGACATGGAGGACATCAGGGCGGCCATCAATTATTTTGGCAATCTGGTGGAGGCCCTGTCCGGAGAGGTGCGCACCAAGCGCGTGACCCGCGTCGTGCCGCGCGACCTGTGAGGAGGGCGTGAGGAATGAACACCAGACCGAAATTTAGTGAACGCGCCCTTTATCTGTTCAGCCCAAAGCGTGGGAATGACGCCTACAACAAGCGCTTGCGCGAAGAGCGGGACAAGGAGCAGGGCGCGACGGAAAGCCGCAAGCGGGGCGGTGGCCCGCGTATGAGCTACGCGAGCCACGGGGCCAGCCAGACGCTTAACAGCCTTGTGGGCTGGATCGTGGACGCGGGTAACGCGGAGGACGATATTGACCTCCAAAGCTCCGTCCTGCGGCAGCGGGCGCGCGACCTTTACGAGAGCGGCGGCCTTGCCAGGAGCGGGCCGGAAACCCTGACGACCTCCGTTGTTGGCTGGGGCATCCAGCCAAAACCTAAGATCGACGGCGCTTTCCTGGGCATGACGGACGAGGCACGGGAGGAAGCCGAGCAGGCCATCCTTCGGGAATGGAAGCTATGGGCGGACAACACCATGTGCGACGCGCAGCGGCAGCAAAACTTCTACGGATTGCAACAGCTCGCTTTCCTGTCCATGTTGATGTCCGGCGATGTTTTTTGCCTGTTCGGGATGAAGCCCAACAAGCGGACGCCCTACCAGACCACGATTCGCCTTTTGGAGGCTGACCGCATCTGCAACCCGGACAGCTCCGGCAGCAGCGAGAGCGCGGAAACCGAGAGCGGGGGGCGGAGAATCGACGGTGTGGAGATCGACAAGGAAGGGGCCGTAATCAAATACCATATCGCCAGCCGCAGCCCGAACGCGGGAAACGACAGCAGCGAATTGACGTGGGTTGCCATCGACGCCTACGGCAAGGACACGGGCTATCCGAACATCCTGCAAGTTATGACCTATGAGAGGCCGGAGCAGCGGCGCGGCATTCCCTTCGTTTCGGCGGAGATCGAGCTTATCAAGCAATTCACCCGCTACATGAACGCGGAACTGGCCGGGAAAGTGGTTTCCGCTATGCTGACGCTGTTTATCACCTCCAAGGAGGACGACGGCAAGGCGGGCATGGAGGACGCGGTAAACGAGGACGAGAAGGTAACGGACGACGAGCTGAAATTAGAGCTTGCCCCTGGCGCGATCTACGATCTGCCGCCCGGAAAGGACGTTACCACCGTTGACCCGAAGCGCAGCGACACGCAGTTTGAGAGCTTCGTCAACACCTGTATTACCGTGATTGCCTCCTCTATGGGCATCCCGAAAGAGGTGCTTATCAAGAAGTATGAGAGCAACTACACGGCGGCCCGCGCCGCGCTGCTGGACTTCTGGCGGACGGTGAGGGTGTACCGCACGCGGTTCAACACCGCTTTCAATCAACCGATCTATGAACAATGGCTTTCCGAGGCCGTGGCAGCCGGACGCATCGACGCGCCCGGCTTTTTCGATGATCCGGCGGTGCGGCTCGCCTGGTGCGGCTGTTCCTGGATGGGCGCGAGTATGGGCCATGTTGACCCGCTTAAAGAGGTCAACGCGGCGGAAGTACGCATCCGTAACAACATCACCACCGAGGAGCAGGAGGCTATGGAATACAACGGCAATGACCGCAGCGCCATTGTGCGGCAGCGCAGAAAGGAACTTGCGGAGCGGGCCGAAATGTACGGCGGGCAGGACGCGGAAAGCGCGGAGGACACGCCGGACGATGAAACAGACGAAAAGGAGGACGAGTAATCATGCCGAGAGATATTTTTAGGCTGGCATACAACGTCCGGATGGAAGCCGAGGACAGCGACACGGCGGAAGCGATGCTGTACGGCGAGATCGTGGAGGACGGCCCGAAATGGTGGAAGTGGAGCGAGGAGGACAAGAGCGCCGCCGACTTCGACAAAGCCATCAAGGACGTGCTGAAAGCCGGGGCCAAGAAGCTGCTGCTTCGGATCAACAGCCCCGGCGGCGTATGCACGGAGAGCGTCGCAATGCGGAGCATCCTTGCCAATGCCGGATTTGAGGAAATCAACATCCGCATCGAAGGGATGTGCGCCAGCGCGGCGACGGATATTGCCACCTTGCCGGGGGCGCACGTCGCCATCGCGGAGGGCAGCGAGTACATGATTCACAACCCGTGGTGCTACGCGCTGGGCAACGCCAACGAGCTTGAACACACCATTGACCGGCTCCGCAACATCGAAAAGATGTCGCTGGGCTTTTACATGAAACGCACCGGGCAGGCCGAGGAACAGATTAAGGAATGGATGGACGCGGAAACGTGGTTCACGGCGGATCAGGCCGTGGAATACGGATTTGCGGACGAAGTTCTGGCGGCCGAGGTCAAGGGCGAAACGCCAGCCGCCGCGTGCGTGACGAGCCGCGTCATGGCGACCATGCGCAATCTATATAAATCCGTGCCGGAGCAGGTTGTCGAAAAGGCGGCACATCCGGCGAAAAGCAACCCTGCTGTCAGTCCCGAAGCTCCAGTTGCCGGGGCCTCGACTGAAATATGTCAACACGAGGAGGACAATCCAATCATGGACATCAAGGACATCAACATGGATCGGCTTCGTGCGGAAAACCCGGCATTGCTGGAACAGATTCAGCAGAGCGCGGTTGAAGCCGAGCGCCAGCGGCAGGCCGACATCGACGCGCTGACCGATCCGGGTTACGAAGAACTGGCCGCCAAGGCCAAGACCGACGGCACTTCTGCGATGGACTTCCACAAGCAGCTCATCGCCGCGAAGAAGCAGAAGGGCGCCGACTTTCTGAACAGCCGCAAGGCAGAAACCGCCCCCGCAAATGGCGTGGCAGGCGGCGCGCCTGAAAGCAACGCCAGGCGGGAGGCCGACGAGATCGAAGCCAATGCCAAGGAAATCGCCGCTTATGCAAAAGCGTATGCCGGAAGCAACGACGAAGGTATGTTTTAATGCATACGGAAAGGAAAAACAAGGATGAGTAAACTGTACAATACTGTCGGCACCAGCACGCCCGACCAGATTCTTGCGAAGGTTGAGGCTGATCCGATTGCGGTCAATCTGCTTCCCGGCCAGGGGGAACTCAAGCGGGGCACGTTGCTGTACAAGAACAGCAACGGCTTTTATGCCAAGGCTGCCAGCGCACAGATCACCACCAGCTACGACCTGGTTGTGCTGAACGAGGACGTGGACACCGGCAACGACGCAGCCGCAGTCGCTGAGGTTGCTGCCGCGTACCGCGAGGGTACATTCATTGACGGCAAGGTGAAGTACAACAACGGCGGCACTATGGAAAGCGTGACCGCTGCACACAAGGTTGCGCTGCGCCTGTTCGGCATCAAATTCAGCCAGAGTGTTGAAAGCGCCGGAGCCTTTGAAAACGGCCCTGCCCTCATCACCTACAAGGCGAACAACAGCGCCAGCCCCGCCGAGGACGACGTGGTGATCGAAACCGCGCGCGGCGGCGGCTATACCGTGCTGAACAACAGCGATGCCAAGCTGGGATTCACCGCCCCCGCCAGCAAGACGTTCAGCAAGTGGAACACCAAGGCAGACGGCAGCGGCACGGACTACGCGGCGGCGGCCAGCTACACCGCCAACGCCGACCTGACGCTGTACGCGGTGTGGGCCTGATCCCCTGACGATCAATAACGAAAGGAGAACATGAACTATGGATCTGTATGATGTTCGGAGCCAACTCAAGGCGATTGAGCTGATGCCCCGTGAGTGCAGCGTTTTGATGGATTTCTTCTGCAAAGAGGAGGGCGTCGAAGAAAACGACAAGGCCATCTATGATTTCCGAAAGGGCACCAAGGCGATGGCCCCCACCGTGCATCCCGGCACGGGCGGCGTTATCATGGAGCGCGACGGCTATGAAACCCGTGAGATTGGCTTCTGCACCATTGCCCCGGAACGCCTGATTGAGGATCAGAACCTCAAGGGCCGCCTGTTCGGCGAAGCTGTGCTGGGCGCTATGACCCCTGAACAGCGGGAGAAGAAGATTCTGGCCCGCGACCTCACCGAAATGCGCAAGGCGATTCAGCGCCGCAGGGAGTGGATGGTGCGTCAGGTGCTCCTGACCGGCAAGCTGAATATCTTTGAGTACACCAACGAGGGCCGCAGCGCGAAAGCGACGGCGATTGCCGACTACCAGTTTACCAACCTCTTCACCCCCGATACCGCCTGGGGACAGTCCGGCGCGGACATCGCGGGCGACATGGAGAGAATCTACGATCTGGTCTATGACGGCTTGGGCGAAGTGGAAAAAATCGTCATGGCTCCCGACGTATGGGCGGTGATGCGCAACGACAGCGCTTTCATGAAGCTGCTGGATATGCGCAATGTGGACATGGGCGACATCAAGCAGAAGTACCGTGGAAGCGGCCTGCGCTTGCTGGGCCACAGCGCCGACGGCGCGGAGCTGTCCAGCCTGTCCGGGACG
>CAZRLM010000093.1:0-11126 GCA_964600835.1 uncultured Oscillospiraceae bacterium | reverse complement strand
GCGCGGTGAGGAGATCACCGACGAGACCGGCGCGATGGACGAGAGCGACGCGGGCGACTTCGTGGACGACCACGACGCGATTGCCGAGCTGACCTATGCGTACAGCACGGAGTTCGTCATCCAGAATATCAAGGAAGACTGCAACGAGCACGACGTGGACTCCTTCCGCCGCCGCCTCAACCGCATCGGCGACAGCGTGGTTGTTTCCGGGGACATGGACCGGGTGAAGGTGCACGTCCATACAGATAACCCCGGCAACGCCATCGAGTACGGTCTGGAGCTGGGCGAGCTGGTGGACGTGAAGGTGGAAAACATGGCTGCCGCCCGCCGGGAGAAGGAAGCGGCCAACGCGCCGGAGGCTGCGGAGCAGCCCGACGCGCAGGAGCCGGAAAAGGACTTCGGCATGGTCGCCGTGTCGCTGGGCGAAGGCTTCAGCCAAATCTTTAAGGATCTGACGGTGGATCACATTGTCGAAGGCGGGCAGACCATGAACCCGTCCATTGAGGACATCCTGGACGCGATCAACGTGGTCAACGCGCGGTGCGTGTTCGTGTTCCCGAATAACGGCAACGTCATTCTGGCGGCGCAGCAGGCCGCGGAGCTGGCGGAAAAAGAGGTGCACATCATTCCGACAAAGAACGTTGCGATGGGCATCGCCGCCGCGGTTGCTTTCCAGCCGGACGCAACGGGCGAGGAGAACGCCGCGCGCATGGAGGAAGCCGCTCAGCGTGTCAAGACCGGCACGGTCACCTTCGCTGTGCGCGACAGCGAGTACAACGGCGTGCAGATCAGGGAAGGCGACATCATCGGCCTGCACAACGGCAAGATCGAGTATTCCGGCCCCAATGTGCACGACGTGGTGATGGAAATGATGCAGAGCATCGTCACCGACGAGGACGAGCTGATCACCGTCTACTACGGCGCGGACGTGACCGAGCAGGACGCGGAGGCGCTGACGGCGGAAATCGCCGACGCGTATACGTCCTGCGACGTGGAATGCCATATGGGCGGTCAGCCGCTGTATTATTACCTGATTTCTGTGGAGTAAGGCATGGAGCTGTCCGCGATCCGGGGCATCGGCCCGACACGACTGGAATCCCTCCGCGCAATGGGCATCGTCTCATTGCGCGATTTGTTATACTGCCTCCCTGTCCGTTACGAGGACAGGACGCGCGTCACCCCCTGCGCGCTGGCGCGGGACGGAGAGGCGCTTGTTCACGGTGTGATCGGCGACGCGCCGAAGCTCAGCCGTTTCAACGGACTGACGCGGGTCACGGCCTCCATCCGGGATGAGTCTGGACGGCTGTCGCTGGCGTGGTACAATCAACCCTGGATGTGCCAGCAGCTTCCGGTCGGGCAGATGTGCTACCTGTTCGGCCGCGTGGCGGAAAAGAACGGCCGCCGCGTGATGCAGAACGCGCAGGTGGTCGAAACGCTGTCCATTCTGCCGGTGTATCGGGCCGTCAAGGGTATCCCGGGGAAAACCTTCCGGGAGATGATGCAGACCGCCCTGTCGCAGGTCGACGACTGCTGCCCGGAAACGCTGCCGCGCTCGCTTCGGATGCGGCATCAGCTCTGTGAATTGAACTACGCGATCCGGCAGGCGCATTTCCCGGACAGCATGGAGGCGCTGCGGGTCGCGCGCAGGCGGCTGGCCTTCGAGCAGATGCTGATGTATCAGGCCGCGCTTTCGATGATGCGCAACCATCGGACGGCGGGCATGGTGATGCCTATTCCAGCGGACGGGCCGGAGCGCTTCTGGCAGGCCATGCCGTTTCCGCCCACCGGCGCGCAAAGACGCGTATTGGCGGAGGTCGCGCAGGATATGCGCCGCGACCGGGCGATGAGTCGACTGATTCAGGGCGATGTGGGCTGCGGCAAGACGGCGCTGGCCTTCGGCGCGATCGCGATGGCGTGTCAGGCGGGGTATCAGGCGGCCATGATGGCGCCGACGGAGATTCTGGCCCAGCAGCATTACGCGTCCGCCCAGTCGCTTTTGGCGCCGCTCGGGATTCGTTGCGGGCTATTAACCGGCGCGATGAAGGCCAAGGAGAAGCGGCTGGCGCACGAGCAGCTCAGGAGCGGGGAGTGGCAGGCGGTTTTTGGCACCCATGCGCTCATCAGCGAGGGCGTGGCCTACCAACGCCTCGGGCTGGTGGTGACCGACGAGCAGCACCGTTTCGGTGTGATCCAGCGCTCGACGCTTCAGGACAAGGGCGCGCAGGACGGCAAAGCGCCGCACACGCTGGTCATGTCCGCCACGCCGATTCCGCGGACGCTGGCGCTGATCCTGTACGGCGACCTGGACGTGTCCGTGGTGGACGAGCTGCCGCCCGGGCGAACGCCGGTTCAGACGCGGATTGTGCCGGAGGAAAAGCGTTCCGCCATGTACGGATTTCTGCGCGCTGAGGTTGCGAAGGGGCGGCAAGCTTACGTCGTCTGTCCGCTGGTGGACGACAGCGAGCAGGTCGACAACGTGCGCTCCGCCCGCGCGACCTTTGACGAGCTGGCCGCGGGCGAGCTGTCCGGCTTGAAGGTCGGCCTGACCTGGGGCGCGCAGCCGCCGGAGGAAAAAGCGCGGATGCTGGCGGACTTTGCCGCAGGTTTGCTGGACGTATTGGTGTCGACCACCGTCATCGAGGTGGGCGTCAACGTACCGAACGCCAGCGTGATGGTGATTGAGAACGCGGAGCGCTACGGGCTTTCCCAGCTGCATCAGCTGCGGGGCCGGGTCGGGCGGGGCAGCGCGGAGAGCTGGTGCTTTCTGCTGGCGGAGGAAAACGAACGCCTGCGCATCCTGACCCGGACGAACGACGGCTTCGTCGTCGCGCAGAAGGATCTTGAACTGCGCGGCCCGGGCGATTTGATGGGTACCCGGCAGTCCGGAGAAATGATCGGCGATTTTCTCCTTGACGGCGACGTCAAGCTGCTGGAGGAGGCGTCGCGCTGCATGAAGGAGCTGCGGGAGAAGCCAGAGCTTCAGCAGGAGCGCGACTGCGTGGAGCGGGAGGCCATGGCGCATTATCAGGACAGGCTCCAGAAAATCGCGTTGAATTGAGCAAAGGGAGCGGAAAAAGATGAGAAAACTGGCTCGTTTTTTGAAGCCGTACAGAATCCAGGTTTTTTTAGGGCCGGTGTTCAAGCTGATCGAGGCCATCTTTGAGCTGATCGTTCCGCTGGTCATGGCGGACATGATCGACGTCGGCGTCGCGAATCGCGACGTGGCGTATCTGTGGCAGCGCGGCGGACTGCTGGTGCTGCTGGGTGTGGTGGGCCTGTGTTCTTCGCTGACGTGCCAGACGATGGCTTCCCGCGCCTCGCAGGGGGTAGGGACAGATTTGCGGCGCGCCGTCTTTCACCAAATCAACACCTTTGGCTGGCGGGAGATTGACCATTTCGGCACGCCGACGCTGATCACCCGCATGACCTCCGACATCAACCAGCTGCAAACGGCGGTCGCGATGCTGATTCGCCTGGTGGTGCGCGCACCCTTCCTGGTGATCGGCGCGGTGGTGATGGCGATGCGCATCGACCTGACGCTGTCGCTGGTGTTCGTGGCGATTGTTCCGCTGGTGGCGCTGGTGCTGTACCTGGTCATGAGTCGCTCCGTGCCCTTCTTCAAAACAATTCAGCGCAAGACGGACACCGTCGGCCTGATCACCCGCGAGAACCTCTCCGGCGCGCGGGTCGTCCGCGCCTTCCGCAAGCAGGACAGCGAGCAGCAGCGCTTCGACGCGGCCTGCGACGATCTGGCGGGAAACGCGATTCACATCGGCAAGCTGAACGCGATTCTTGCGCCCTTCAGTTTTCTGGTGCTGAACTTCGGCATCGTGGCCATTCTCTGGTTCGGTGGCGCGCGGGTGAATACCGGCTATTTGACCCAGGGCGAGGTTGTGGCTTTCGTCAACTACATGACGCAGATTCTGCTGGCGCTGGTAGTGGTCGCAAATCTGGTCGTCACCTTCACCAAGGCGGCGGCCTCCGCTGCCCGCGTCAACGAGGTGTTCGACACGGTTCCTTCTGTGCGGGACGGCGGCGCGCAGCCGGTTCAACCGGTGGCGGGCGCGCCGCGCGTGACTTTCAACGGAGTCAGCTTTGCCTATTACGAGGGCGCGGCAAACGCGCTGAAAAACGTCAATCTTGCCATTGCGCCGGGAGAATCCGTCGGTGTGATCGGCGGCACGGGCAGCGCGAAATCGACGCTGGTGCAGCTGATTCCGCGCCTCTACGATGCGACGGAGGGCGTGGTGCTCGTTAACGGCGTTGATGTGCGCGCCTATCCACTTTCGCAGCTCCACCGCGAGGTGGGCATGGTGCCGCAGGGCAATCTGCTCTTTTCGGGTACGATTCGCTCCAACCTGTGCTGGCGCAGGCAGGACGCGACGGACGAGGAGCTGTGGGCGGCGCTTCGCGTAGCGCAGGCGGAGGAATTCGTCGCGAAGCTGCCGGACGGGCTGGACGCGCCCGTTGCGCAGGGCGGCGCGAACTTCTCCGGCGGACAGAAGCAGCGGCTGACCATTGCCCGGGCGCTGGTTGGCGCGCCGGAAATCCTGATTCTGGACGATTCCTCCTCCGCGCTGGACTACGCGACGGACGCGGCGCTTCAGCAGGCGCTTGCGGGCTTAACGCCCCGTCCGACGGTGATCACCGTGTCGCAGCGGGTCAGCACGGTCAGGCGGTGCGACCGAATCCTGGTCATGGACGATGGGGAGATTGTCGGCAGCGGCTCCCATGAATCGCTCCTGGCCTCGTGCCCGACGTATCAGGAAATTTGCGCGTCCCAGATGAGCGCGAAGGAGGCGGCGCAAGCATGACAAACAGGCAGGTTTTTGCGCGGCTGATGCGCTTTGTCAAGCCTTATCGGGGATACTTGCTGGGCGCACTGATCTGCGCGATGGTTCATGTGGTGATGTCGCTGCTCTGCCCCGTGCTGATCGGACGGGCGGTGGACGCGATTGTCGCGCCGGGCGAGGTCGATTTTGACGTGATCGCCCATTACGCGCTGCTGCTCGGCGTCGCCATTGTGGTGGGCGCGGTGTTCCAATGGCTGATGAGCCTGTGCACCAACACCGTTTCCTACAAGACGATCAGCGATTTGCGCGTGAGCGTCTTTTCCCGGCTGCTGCGCGTGCCGCTCCGCTTCATTGACCGCACGGCCCACGGCAACATCATCAACCGCGTCGTCAGCGATGTGGACGCGGTGGGCGACGGGCTGTTGCAGGGCTTCACGCAGCTGTTTTCCGGCGTGATGACCATTGTGGGCACGCTGGCCTTCATGCTCTCGATCAATCCGCTGATTGCGCTGGTCGTGGTGGCGCTGACGCCGGTTTCGATGGTAATCGCGACGATGATCGCCCGCGGCACCCACAAGACCTTCATCAAGCAGAGTCAGATTCAGGGCGAGTTGGGCGGTCATGTGGAAGAAATGATCGCCGGTCAGAAGATTGTCAAGCTGTTTGGTCATGAGGCGGAGAGCGAGGAAAAACTCGACGAGATCAACGAACGCCTCCATGTGTGGGGCTACAAGGCGCAGATTTATCCCGCCTTCACCAACCCGCTGACCCGGTTCGTCAACGGGCTGGTGTACGCGGCGGTCGGCCTGACGGGCGCGTTGGCGGTCGTCAGCGGGCAGATGCGCGTTGGTGAGCTGACGAGCTTCCTCAGCTATGCCAACCAGTATACGAAGCCGTTCAATGAAGTAACGGGCATCATGGCGCAGCTCCAAACCGCGATGGCCTCCGCCCGTCGCCTGATCGAGCTGATGGACGAGCCGGCGGAGGAGGAAACGGCCAAGGCGCTGCCCGCGCCGCGGGAAGCGGAGATTGCGTTTGAGGACGTGTCCTTCCAGTACCTGCCGGATCGCCCGTTGATCGAGCACTTCAACCTGCGCGTCAGGCCCGGACAGCGGATCGCGATTGTCGGCCCGACGGGCTGCGGCAAAACGACGCTGATCAACCTGCTTATGCGCTTCTACGACGTGACCGGCGGACGAATCACGCTGGGCGGCGTGGATATTCGCGATATGACGCGGGACGAGCTGCGTTCCCGCTTCGGCATGGTGTTGCAGGAAACCTGGCTGACGCAGGCTACCGTGGCGGAGAACATCGCCTATGGCAAGCCGGGCGCGACCCGCGAGGAAATCGTCGCCGCCGCCAAAGCGGCTCATGCCCACGGCTTCATCACCCGGCTGAAAAACGGCTACGATACGGTGCTGACCGAGCAGGGCGGAAACCTTTCCCAGGGGCAGAAGCAGCTTTTGTGCATCGCGCGGGTCATGCTGATGGATCCGCCCATGCTGATTCTGGACGAGGCGACGAGCAACATCGACACCCGCACGGAGCTGAACGTTCAGCGCGCCTTCGCCGAGATGGTGAAGGGCCGCACGAGCTTTGTCGTGGCGCATCGCCTGTCCACCATCCGTGAGGCGGACGTCATCCTGGTGATGCGCTCCGGTCATGTGGTGGAGCAGGGAAGCCATGAGGAGCTGCTGAAAAAGGGCGGCTTCTACAAGCAGCTGTACCAAAGTCAGTTTGCGCGCGTGGAGTGATGAACGGTGTGGAAATGGGTTCGCAGGGGAGCCGCGGCGATTGAACAAATTATTTCGCATTTTTTTCCGCGTCCGGCCTTTCAAGAAACGGAAAAACGTGATATGATGGAGGAAGAAACAAAGGAACAACCTCCATTGAAAGGAGCGACAATCATGGAGCACCAAACAACGTGCTTTGAAAACCGTGAGCTGAGCTGGCTCCGGTTTAACGAGCGCGTGCTGGAGGAAGCCGAGGACGCGCGGGTGCCGTTGTGCGAACGGCTCAGCTTCCTGTCCATTTTTCAAAGCAACCTGGATGAGTTCTTCATGGTGCGTATCGGCAGCCTGCATGATCAGATGCTGCTGGATCACGAAAGCCGGGAGAACAAGACGCACATGACGCCCGGCGAGCAGATCGACGCGGCGCTGGCCCGGATTCGCGAGCTGTGCCACCGGCGTGACAGCGTGTACGCCGCGTTGCTGGAAAAGCTGGCGGAGCAGGGCATTTCCATCGTGAACTTCCGCTCCATCAGCGCCGAGTCCGAAAAGTACCTGGGGGATATGTTCCGAAAGGAATTTTTGCCGCTTCTGTCTACGTTTATCGTGGGGAAGAAGCAGTCGTTTCCGTTTTTGCGCAACAAGGAGATTTACGCCGTCGCCGTGCTGACCAACAAGACGGAAAAGAAGCAGAAAATCGGTATCGTGCCCTGCGGCGGGAACGTGTTTCCGCGGCTGATCGCCATCCCTGAGCGGACGGGCTGCTATATGCTCGCCGAGGAGCTGATTCTGCACTACCTGCCGCTGCTGTTCCCGGGCTATCGGGTGGTCAGCAAGACGCTGGCGCGCATCACCCGCAACGCGGACATCGACGCGGACAGCATCTATGACGAGGATCTGAACTATCGCGACCATATGGCGGAGGTCGTCAAGCTGCGGCAGAAGCTCTGCCCGGTGCGAATGGAGCTGAGTCGGCAAATCGACGTGGCAATCATCGAAAAGCTGTGCAAGCAGCTCAAGCTGGACATGAACCGCGTCTACGAGTACGACACGCCGCTGGACGTTTCCTTCCTGTTCGGATTGGAGGACGCGCTGCGCAACCACGCGGAGCTGTTCTACGCCCCGCGTCATCCGCAGGCCAGTCCTGATCTGGACGAGCGGCGCTCCATCCTCGATCAGGTGGCGGAGAAGGATGTGCTCCTGCACTATCCCTATCAATCCATTCGCCCGTTCCTGCGAATGCTCTCCGAGGCGGCCCATGATCCGCAGGTGGTGTCCATCAAGATGACGCTCTATCGCCTGGCGCGGGACAGCAAGGTGGTGGAAAGCCTGGTGGAAGCCGCGGAGAACGGCAAGCAGGTGGACGTGCTGGTCGAGCTGAAGGCGCGCTTTGACGAGGAGAACAACATTGAATGGAGCCGCCGCCTGGAGCGCGCAGGCTGCCATGTCATTTACGGCGTGGATAAGCTGAAGGTGCACAGCAAGCTTTGCCTGATCACCCGCAAGACGGAACAGGGCATCCAGTACATCACGCAGATTGGCACCGGCAACTACAATGAAAAAACAAGCCGCCTGTACACCGATCTGTGCCACATCACGGCGCGGCAGGAGATCGGCGAGGAGGCGGCGCAGGTGTTCCAGGCGCTGATCCTGGGCGAGACGGTGGATCACATGACGCATCTGATGGTCGCGCCGCACTGCCTGCAAAATAAACTGCTGGACATGATCGGCGGCGAGATGGCCAAGGGCGACAAGGGGCATATCCGGCTGAAGCTGAACAGCCTGACGGACAAGACGCTCATGGACAAGCTGATCGAGGCCAGCCAGGCCGGCGTCCGGATTGAGATGATCGTGCGCGGCATCTGCTGCCTGCGCGGCGGCGTGCCCGGGCTGACGGAGAACATCCATGTGATCAGCGTCGTCGGCCGCTTCCTGGAGCACAGCCGCATCTACATCTTCGGCGACGGCGAGGAGGCGCGGTACTACATTTCCTCGGCTGACTGGATGACGCGCAATACGCTCCGGCGCGTGGAGGTGGCCTGCCCGGTGGTGGCGGAGAACCTGAAGGCCCGGCTGGAAACGATCTTCCGGACGATCTGGCAGGACAACAGCTCCGCCCGCGACCAGCGCCCGGACGGCTCGTACACGCGCCGGATGCCCGGCACGGAGCAGACGCTCAACTGCCAGTCCTGGTTCTATGACGAGGCGTATCGCATGGCGGCGGAAAGCAAGCAGAACGCTTAATCGTCCATCAGCTCGACCAGCACGGCATTCTGCACATCCATGCCGCGCCGGGTCAGGAACCAGCGCCCGTCGCGGTGGGCGAGCAGCCCGCCGCGCTCCAGGCGACGCAGCGTCGCGCCGTACCGGGTGTCCAGCGAGACGGCGTGCATGGCGAGAAAGTCCTGCTCGGATACGCCGCGGGTCGTGCGCAGCCCTAACATCATGGTTTCAAACTGTGCGTCGCGAGGGGATACGGGCGTTTCTTCCCGATCCGTCCAGCGCCGATCATGAATCATCGACAGATAACCGTCCAGAGCGGGCGGATTGGCGGTGCGCAGGTACGCGCAGCCGGGGCGATTCGGCAGCATGGACGCGGCGGACGCGCCAAGCCCCAGATAGGGAACCTGCCGCCAGTACCCAAGATTGTGGCGGCACGCCCGACCCGGAAGCGCAAAGTTGGAGATTTCGTACTGCTCAAATCCGGCGGCGGACAGGCGGGCAAGGGTCGCGTCATACATGGCGCGCTCCGTCTCCTCCTCGGGGAGCGATAAGCGTCCCGCGTCCAGGTCGGCCTTGAGCGGCGTGCCGTCCTCCGGGATCAGGCCGTAGCAGCTCAGATGCGTCGGACGCAGCGACAGCGCCGCCGAAAGCGTGTCCTGCCACTGGATAAGCGATTGCCCCGGCAGGCCGAACATCAGGTCCAGGCTGATGTTTTCCAGCCCGGCCTCCCGCGCCAAATCCACGGAGGCGACGACCTGTTCAAAGCGATGGATCCGCCCCAGCAGCGCAAGAAGCTCCGGCTGACGAGCCTGCATCCCCAGCGACAGGCGGTTGACCCCGCCCCGCACGGCGGCGCGCAGCCAGTCCGCCGTCAGCGTGCCCGGGTTGGCCTCGGTGGTGAACTCGGCGTCATCGGCGATGTCAAAGCGGTCGCGCAGACCGGTCAACAGTTCGGTCACGAGCGGCGTAGGCAGCAGCGACGGCGTGCCGCCGCCCAAAAAGACGGTGGTAAAGCGCGCGTCCGGCAGTCCGTCGGCAGCGGCGCTTGCTTCCTCCAGCAGGGCGGATACATAAGCGGCCATGTCCGCCTCCCGTCCGACATAGGACGCGAAATCGCAGTATCGGCATTTTCTGGTGCAGAAGGGGAGATGGACGTACAGCTCCATTGCGCGTCGCCTCCGTTTGTAGAAATGGTTGATCTTTCAGGAAACCGTTTGCAAAAGAAATTTCCGGCAGTGCCGGAGCAAGGAGGAATAATATGGAAGCCATTGTCAAACTGTTAGAGGACATCGTACACTACGCAGCGGAAATTGGCATTCGGCTGGTGGAAATGGCGGGTATCATGGTGCTGATGATCACTGCGGTGCAGGGCATCATTGGATACTTCAAAAAGGATCCGCATATCCGCCTCAATCTGGCGGAGGGAATCGCGCTGTCGCTGGAATTCAAGCTGGGCGGCGAGGTGCTGCGCACGGTGCTTGCCCGCGATTGGAACGAGCTGGCGATCCTGGGCGCGGTCATCGCGCTTCGCGCCGCGCTGACGGTGCTGCTCCATTGGGAAATCAAGAACGAGGAGCATCGCTCGGAGCACAGGCTTCCGGGGGCTCCGCAGAAGGGTTGAGCGACGGCGAAGCCGTTTCACGAACAAAGGCGGCGCAGGCGTCCGCCATGGCCACGTTGAGCAGCGCAACGTCGCGCTTGAACGCATAGGCCACGGTGGACGCGGTGCCGCCCTTTGTGTGCTCCAAAAAACAGAGGCATATGGACGAGCGATCCACCATATACCGGTTGCGCACCTGCATACATCCCTCATAATAGACGGGAGACAGCACGCGCAGCTCGTCGGCGTGGTAGAGCATCCGCTCGTAGCGGCGGCAATCTGCCGCATTCCAGGGCTTAGCCTGGTCGCTGCAGGGGATGGCGAGCAGCAGCCTGATCTCCGGGTGGCGCTGGCGCAGCTGCATCACCCGTTCCGCCGCCAGCGTGTCGAAGCCGCGGGCCGCGCCGCTGATAAACCGACGGTACCCTCGCTGCCACAGGGCTTCCAGCACCGCGTCCAGTCGGCGGGCGAGGGAAGGCAGCATATGCGGCGCGATCAGACGGTGCCCCGTGAAGCAGGCGGTGACGGGGCGCAGCGCCTCGTCCTCCGGATGGCTGGTCGCCTCCGCGGAAGCCCAGGGGACGTTGTCGTCGCTCAAAAGCATCGAAAGAAGGCGGGCGTTGGATACGTCCGCCTTTTGCCGCCGCGCGCGCAGGCCCGGCGCGGGATGCTTCCAAACGATGGCTGTCAAGCGCAGCACACCCCTTTCATCAGGATTATTCGTCCATCTTCAGCACGGCAAGGAATGCCTCGCTGGGCACCTGCACGGTGCCGAACTGC
>CAZRLM010000092.1:0-11180 GCA_964600835.1 uncultured Oscillospiraceae bacterium | reverse complement strand
CCACGGATACGTTGCCGTATTGCAGCGTGTAGTCCCGCGCGTGCTCGCCCAGATAGGCCAGCATGGCCTTCAAATCCTTCACATCCAGCAGGAGCATCCCCTCGTCGTCCGCGACGCGGAAGAGGATGTTCATCACGCCGGTCTGCGTCTCGTTCAGCCCCAGCATCCGGGAGAGCAGCAGCGGGCCCATCTCGCTGACGGTGGCCCGCACCGGATGGCCCTGCTCGCCGTACACGTCCCAGAACACCGTGGGAAACGCCTGATACCGGAAGCTGGGCACGCCGCAGCCTGCCAGCCGCTCAGCCAGCGCGTCGCTGTGCTCGCCCGGACGCACCATGCCGCTCAGATCGCCCTTCACGTCGCTGAGAAACACCGGCACGCCCATCTCGGAGAAACCCTCCGCCAGCACCTTCAGTGAAACGGTCTTGCCCGTGCCGGTCGCGCCCGCGATCAGCCCGTGGCGGTTCGCCATCTGCGGCAGCAGGCAAACGGGGTGTTCACCCGTGCCAACCCATATTTTCCCTTCGTAAAACATTTTTCATCCTCCCGCCTATCCAAGGGTATTCTACTTATCTATTGTACACGGATGCGCCTGTTTGTCAAGAAATTTACCGGATTGAGCGCAGAACACGCCTTTCTGTGCTATAATCACCTTGAGCTGTCCATACGGCTCCCCAAAGGAGGAATGCGCATGACCGCACCTGTTCTGTATATCGTCGTGCCCTGCTATAACGAGCAGGCCGTCCTTCCGCAGACCGCGCCGATGTTCCGGGAGAAGCTGCGCGAGCTGACCGAACGCGGCAAGATCAGCGAGGAAAGCCGCGTGCTGTTCGTCAACGACGGCAGCAAGGACGACACCTGGAAAATTATCACCGACCTGGCCGCGCAGGATCCGCACTTTCAGGGCATCTGCCAGAGCCGCAACCGCGGCCACCAAAACGCGGTGCTCGCCGGTCTGATGGAAGCGCGCACCCGCTGCGACATCACGATTTCCATCGACTGCGACGGCCAGGATGACCTGAACGCCATGGACGACATGGTGGACGCGTACCTGGACGGCTGCGAGGTCGTCTATGGCGTGCGCTCCAAGCGGGAGACGGACACCTTCTTCAAGCGGTTCACTGCCGAGGGCTTCTACAAGTTCCTCAAGGCGATGGGCGCGGAGGTGGTGTTCAACCACGCCGACTATCGGCTGATGAGCGCCCGCGTGCTCCGGGAGTTCGCCAACTTCAAGGAGGTCAACCTGTTCCTGCGGGGCATGGTGCCGCTGGTCGGCTTCAAGTCCACCAGCGTGTATTATGAGCGCCATGAGCGCCTGGCGGGGGAAAGCCATTATCCGTTGAAGAAGATGATCGCCCTGGCCTTCGACGGCATCACGAGCCTCTCCGTCAAGCCGATCCGGCTGGTGTTCTTCTTCGGGCTGTTTGTATGTCTGCTGTCGCTGATTGGCATCGCCTGGTCGGTGATCGCGGCTCTGACCGGCTCGACCGTCGCCGGCTGGGCGTCCACGGCCTGCATCGTCTGCTTCATGGGCGGCATTCAGGCGCTGTTCCTGGGGATCATCGGCGAATACATCGGCAAGATTTACCTGGAGGTCAAGGCCCGCCCGCGCTATATCGTCTCCGAGCGTACCGACGGCATGAAGGAAGAGGAAACGGCAGAAAAGTGAAAAAGAAACCGCCTGTCGCGGCACAAACGCTGCGACAGGCGGTTTTTATGCGTTTTTAGGCGTCAACTCTGAAAGCATAGATGGTCGTCGTGTCGTACTTTTCGCCGGGACGGAGCACCGTCGTGGGGAAGGCGGCGTGGTTGGGGGTGTCCGGGAAATGCTGCGTCTCGAGGCACAGGCCGGAGAAGCGGCCATAGTGTGCGCCGCCCTTACCGCCCTCCATGTTGGTGGTGCAGGCGGTGTAGAGCTGCACGCCGGGCTGATCGGTGATGACCTCCATCGTCCGGCCGGATTCCTCGTGATGGACGCAGGCTGCCAGACCCATCGCGCAGCCCTTGCGCAGGACGAAGTTGTGGTCGTAGCCGCCGGCGGGGATCATCGCGGGGCAGGTGTTCATGGCGTCCAGCCCTTCGCCCAGCAGCAGACCCTCCCGCAGATCAAGCGGCGTCTGGGATACGGCGTAGTAGCCGCCGGTGGGGATCAGCTCCTCGTCCACCGCCGTGATCACGTCGCTGTCGATGTACAACACATGATCACGCACCGTGCCGTGGTCGTGGCCGGCCAGGTTGAAGTAGGTGTGGTTGGTCAGGTTACAGTGAGTGGCCTTGTCGGTCGTGGCCTCGTAATGGATGGCGAGGTTGCAGTCGTCATCCCAGCTGTAGGTGACGGTCACGTCCAGCGTGCCGGGATAGTTTTCCTCGCCGTCGGGGCTGACGTAATGGAAGGCGAGGCTGTCCTGTCCCTTGCCCTCGTGGGGCGCAACCTCCCACAGCTTCGCGCTGAAGCCGACGTTGCCGCCGTGCAGATGGTTCTTGCCATGGTCGTTCAGCGCCAGCTGATAGGTCTGCCCGTCCAGGGTGAAGCACCCCTTGGCGATTCGGTTGCCGTACCGGCCGATGGTATCGCCCATGGAGCCGTGGCTCGCGCCATAGCGCGCCATGCTGTCAAAGCCCAGCGCGACGTCCGCCAGCTCGCCGTTCTTGTCAGGGACGAGGATATTGGTCACGATCGCGCCATAGTCGATCATGCTCACGGAAGCGCCGGAGGCGTTGGTCATCGTGTAGCGGGTGACGGCGCGGCCGTCCGGAGAAACGCCAAAGGGCTGCGTGGTAATGGACATAAGCTGTTTTCCTCCTTTTGTGCGGGTGATTCCTGTCTTCTATTGTACGCTTTCCGAACCGATTGTCAAGAACTTATCGCCGTCTGCCGGAGCGTCCAGTAGCCCTGCGCGTGCCGCCCGACGCGGTACCGGTAACCGTTTAGCCCGGGGGGCACGCGCTCCGCCTCGCCGGGAACGGCATAAAACGCCTCGACAACCCGGTGCGCGGCGGCGCGAACGCCGACCTCGCAGCGGCAGGCCGGGCCGCCCTCGGGGAGCGGCACGGACACAAAGCGCCAGCCGGGCGCGTCAAAGGGCGCGGAGGGCGGCAGCGCGTCGAAGTAGGGCTTCAGCTCCAGAAGCGCATCCGGCCATTGCAGCGCGGACAGGCCGAGCAGGCTGTCCTCCGATAGCGGCGCGGCGGAAACGGGGCGGAGCGTCTGCGGCTCCGGAGAGGTTGGCAGCGCCGGGGCGGGCGCGTCCAGCCCGCTGGGAACGGACAGGTAGTGCGTCACCGCCTCCTGCAATTGCCAGCGGGTGCAGCGGGGCGGGTCGGTCAGGCAGCCGTAGAGCATCAGCCGCGCGTCGGGCCAGTCGGTGGTCAGCACCAGCGCGTCGTAGTCCGTCAGGCTGCGCATCGGCAAACCGACCCGGGACAGGCTGACCACCCCCCGCGGAGACACGGCCGCCGGGCCAAGGTCGAGCACGCTCGCCTCGTCGGCGGAGACAAGCAGCGCCCGCAGCTCCGTGCAGCCCACCGGCAGGCAGGAGCCGCGCAGCGTCAGCTGGCCCAGTCCGCCGTTCACCTCCAGCCGGGCGTGGCCCTCGCAGCGCCCCCGCGCCGGGCGCAGAATGATATACTTTCGCGCGTAAGCCGTATTGGTTGTGGACAAGGCAGCTCCCTCCAACGTCAGGATGGTGCATCCTATGCGCCCGATCGGGCGGATAGACGGACGCAGCCTTGCGGGAAGCGAAAAGCTGCGGTATAATAGAAAAACTGTACGAAGGAGGAGTGAGGCCGGTGGACAAGCGGGAGGCGCTGAAGCGCTTTTTCGGGCACGACGCGTTCCGTCCCGGTCAGGAGGAGCTGGTGGACGCGCTGCTGTCGGGCCGCGACGCGCTGGGCGTGATGCCCACAGGCGCGGGCAAGTCGATGTGCTATCAGGTGCCCGCCCTCGTTCAGGCGGGGATCGCGCTGGTCATCTCGCCGCTGATCTCCCTGATGAAGGATCAGGTCGCCGCGCTGAAAAGCGCCGGCGTGCCCGCTGCGTACCTGAACAGCTCGCTGACGCCACGCCAGATGGATCTCGCGATGGAGCGGGCGTGCCAGGGCGCGTACCGCGTCATCTACGTCGCGCCGGAGCGGCTGGAAACCCGCAGCTTCCGGCAGTTTGCCGCCGCCGCGCCCCTGAGCCTGATCGCGGTGGACGAGGCGCACTGCGTTTCCCAGTGGGGGCAGGACTTCCGGCCGAACTATTTGAAGATCGCCGATTTTGTCGCGTCGCTGCCCAAGCGGCCGCCGGTGGGCGCGTTTACCGCGACGGCGACCCAGCGCGTCCGGGAGGACATTGTCCGTCTGCTGGGCCTGCGGGAACCGGCACAGGTGACGACGGGCTTCGACCGGCCTAACCTGTTCTTCGAGGTGCTCCATCCCAAGGCGAAGTACGAGGCGCTGTCCGCCATCCTGCAAACCAAGCGTGGGCAGAGCGGCATCGTGTACTGCGCGACGCGCAAGAACGTCGAGGAGGTCTGCGCAAAACTCCAGGATGAGGGCTATTCCGCCGGGCGCTATCACGCGGGCTTGCCCGATGAGGAGCGGCAGGCCAATCAGGAGGATTTTCAGTACGATCGGGTGCAGATCATGGTGGCGACCAACGCCTTCGGCATGGGCATTGACAAGAGCAACGTGCGCTTTGTGGCGCACTACAATATGCCCCGGTCGATGGAGGCGTACTATCAGGAGGCGGGTCGCGCCGGACGCGACGGCGAGGCGGCGGACTGTGTGCTGCTGTACAGCGGCGCGGACGTGTACACCGCCAAATGGATGATCGACCACGGCGAACCGAACCCGGAGCTGACGGCGGAGGAGCAATCGCGCGTGCGGATGCAGGATCACCTGCGGCTGAACCGGATGATCGACTACTGCAACACGACGGGCTGTTTGCGGCGATACATCCTGCGCTACTTCGGGGAGGATGCGCCGGAGGACTGCGGGGCGTGCAGCGGCTGCGTGGGCACGCGCTACGCCTTTGCCGAGGAGCTGAAGCGTCCGAGCCGGGCGAGGCGGACAAGCTCCGTCACCGCGGTCACGATCCGTCCCGCGCCCGTCGCCAAACAAGCGCCGGAGGCCGACCCGGACGATCTGTTCGCGCTGCTGCGGGCGTGCCGGATGACGTTGGCACAGCGGCTGCGCGTGCCGCCCTACATCGTCTGCGACGACAAGACGCTGACCGATATGGTCAAGCGGATGCCCCGCAATCCGGACGAGCTGCTGGCCGTTCACGGCATGGGCGTGGCGAAGGTGGGCAAGTACGGCGACGCGTTTTTGCGGGTGATTGCGTCGTTTGCGGCGGCGCATCCGGCGCAGGGCGGCAAGCGGATGACGGTACGGAAGGTACAGGCGGAAAAACGGCCTGCGCCCCGCGCCTGGTCCGCAGAGGAGGACGGACGACTCCGACGGGGGTATTTGTCCGGCGTGAGCATCGCGCAGCTGGCGGCGATTCACGGGCGCTCGGAGAGCGCGATTCGCAGCCGCCTGCGCAAGCTGAGCCTGATTATGGAGGAGGCGTGAGAAATGCTGATACTGCGTGCATTGACGGCAGGGGACGGACGGGACGTGTATGAGATGCTGCAAGAGATCGGCGCGGACGAGAATGGGTACATCAACTGCGTTCAGGGGATGAGCTATGAGGATTACCGGGCGTGGCTGGCGGAATGCCTGTCCTACGACCTGCCGGAGAACCGGCCGGACTGGATGGTGGCGCAGAGCACCTTCTGGCTCTACGAGGACGACCGGCCCGTTGGCGTGGGGAAGATTCGCCATACGCTGACCGACGCGCTGCGGGAAAGCGGCGGCCATATCGGATACGCCATCCGCCGGAGCGTCCGCGGGCAGGGGTATGGCACGCATCTGCTGCCGCTCTTGCTGACGGAATGCCGCAAGCTGGGGCTTTCGCGCGTGCTGCTCACTGCTCATGCGGACAATGTGCCGTCCCGGCGGATCATTGAGCGAGCAGGCGGCGTGCTGGAGAAGGAGAACGGCGAGCGCGCCTGGTACTGGATTGATTTGGCGGACAAATGAACAAAGCGGGAGGCCGGGTAGCCTCCCGCTTTTTGCGTGTCAAATCAGGTCATATCAAAGCTCCTCCGGCAGTCTGCTTTCGCCGGTTTCCTCCACCGCGCCCAGCCGCCGCTCGATGGAGCGCGTGCGGGCAAAGGCGGTGTCGATGGATTCGGTGGCCTGTTGCAAGCGTTGCCGGGTCTTTTCGAGGGTTTCGGCGAAGCGGCCAAAGTCCGCCTTGACCGCGCCGAGCAGCTTCCAGACCTCGCTGGTGCGCCGCTCGATGGCCAGGGTGCGGAAGCCCATTTGCAGCGCGTTGAGCAGCGCGGAAAAGGTGGACGGCCCGGCGACGACGATGCGGTAGTCGCGCTGGACGGCCTCCATCAGGCCGGGCTGCTGCACTGCCTCGGCGTACAGCCCCTCAACGGGGAGGAACATGACGGCAAAGTCAGTGGTGTGGGGCGGCAGCACATACTTCGTGCTGATGCGCTTCGCCTCCTGCCGGATGCGGGCGGCGAGCGCCTTGCGGGCCTCGTCGACCGCCGCTGCGTCTCCGGCCTGGCTGGCCTCCGTCAGGCGCAGGTAGTCCTCCTGGGGAAACTTGCTGTCAATGGGCAGGTAGACGGGCGCGTCCTGCTGGCCGGGAAGGCGCAGCGCAAACTCCACCCGCTCCGACGCGCCGGGCACGACCGCGACGTTTTCCTCGTACTGGCCGGGGGACAGCACCTGGCGCAGCAACGCGCTGAGCTGCATTTCACCCCAGATGCCGCGTGTCTTGACGTTGGTGAGCACCCGCTTCAAATCGCCCACGCCGCTGGCGAGAGACTGCATCTCGCCGAGGCCGCGATAGACCTGTTCCAGCCGTTGGCTGACCAGCGCGAAGCTGTCGTTCAGCCGCTTGTCGAGGGACTGGGTGAGCTTCTCGTCTACCGTCCGCCGCACCTCGAGCAGCTGTTGGGCGTTCGACTGACGAAGCGCGTCCATCTGTGCGTCCAGCCGGGTCAGGCTGGCGGTCATCGCCGCGGCGGACTGCCCTGCGCGCTCCTCCTGATTGCGGGTGGACAGCAGCACCTGCCGCTGCATACTTTCCAACAGCGCGGACTGGCTCTGCGCCGTCTGCGTGAGGGTGGACAGGAGCCGGTCGCCGGTATTGCTCAGCCGGGCGGACTGATCATCCCCCTGACGGGCCAGCTCGTTGAACAAATCGTCTCCCAGCTGCTGCAACAGCTGCTCCTGGCGGCGCTGCTCGGCCCGCTGGGCACGCAAAAGCCGCCCTTGCCGAATCAGCAGGGCGGAAAGAAGCGCCGCGCATAGCGCCGTCAGGGCGATGGCGACGGTAAGAAGAAGCTCGGTTTGCTGCATACGCGCCTCCGGTTCTCCGCGCGGGACGCGCCCGGCGGTCAAAGCTCGCGGCGACCCTCCAGCGCCTTGGACAGCGTTACCTCGTCGGCGTATTCCAAATCACTGCCGACGGGCACGCCGTGGGCGATGCGGGTGACGCGCACCCCCAGGGGCTTCAAAAGCCGGGCGATATAGGTCGCCGTCGCTTCGCCCTCAATGTCCGGGTTCGTCGCCAGGATAACCTCCGTCACCGTCTCCCGGCTCAGCCGCGCGACCAGCTCCTTGATATGGATGTCGTCCGGCCCGACGCCGTCCATCGGGGAAAGCGTGCCGTGAAGCACATGGTACAGGCCGTGGTAGTCGTGCATCCGCTCCATGGCGGCCACATCTCGCGGGTCGCGCACAACGCAGATTTGCCCGTTGTGGCGCTCGGCGTCGGCGCATACGGCACATTCGGCTCCTGCGGCGTAGTTGCCGCAGCGCTCGCAGTACCGGATAGCCTTGCGGCCCTGCCACAGCGCGGTCGCCAGGGCGCGCACGTCCTCCAGCGGCATACTGACGATGTGGTACGCCAGACGCTGCGCCGTTTTGGGCCCGACGCCCGGCAGGCGGGACAGCTCCGCGACCATCCGGCTGATCGGCTCGATTTGATTGGCCATGCTCAGAACATACCGCCCATGCCGGGAGCCATCCGGTTCATGGTCGTTTCGCGGGCTTCCTCGCCCTTGCGGAGCGCTTCGTTGACCGCGGCCATGATCAGATCCTGAAGCATTTCGATGTCGTCCGGGTCGACGACCTGCGGGTCGATGACGATGCTCGTCAGCTCCCGCTTGCCGGAAACCTTCACCTGTACCATGCCGCCGCCGCTGGCCGCCTCGTATTCCGCCGCGTCCAGCTTCTCCTGCGCCTCGGTCATCTGCTGCTGCATTTTCTGCGCCTGACGCATCAGCTGTTGCATATTCGCGCCGCCGCCAAAGCCGCCAAAGTTCTGCCGTGCCATTGTTTATTCCTCCGTTTCATTGTTGACCTGCTGATGCAGGCTGCAAGTAACTTCCACATCGCCGCTCACGCTGGTCACGCTGACGGGCGGCGCGCCCTCCACAATGGAGACGCCACCGGTGCGTACCCGGCCGGAAATGGCCCGCAGCGCGATGTCCGCCTGATCCATGGGTGCGGAGATCCGCACGCTGCCGGAGACGGTTGTCGCGTCCAGTCGGTCGAAGGGCGCGGTGGTTCCAAGAAGCGTATCGCTGCTGACGGCGTTGATCCGATAGGCGGCGAAGGCGCATTCCATCGCCGACATATTGCCGGACACGCTGCGCAGCGTCAACCGGTCGCCCGCCAGTCGGGAGGCGCTGATCGCGCCGCTGACGGTTCGCAGCGTCACAGTCATAAAGCGCATTCCGGACGTGCGCAGGTCGCCGGACACGGTTTCCAGCGTCAGGTCGGTGCCGGTGAGGTCGCGGGCGCTCAGCGGCGCGGAAATGGTGCTCGCCTCCACCTCGCCCTTCCAGCTGCGGGGCACGCGGATAAAGATCTGCATCCACCGCTCGGTGGTCAGCTTCATATTGATTCCGTAGGTCGGCTGCTCGCACAGGAGCGCGCCGTTCTCGCAGCTGATTTTCAGCTCGCTGACGTCATGCGCGTCGCCGGAGATGAGCAATTGCAGCTCCTCCACGTCGTCGGAGATGATCTCCAGCGTGGCCCAGGCGAGATGCGCGGTCAGATGGGTAACGGTCAGCGCGGAAAAGGATTCGTTTCGGTTCATGCGTCGCCCTCCCTTCGGTTGACAGACATTGAAGGAACCGTTGGCAGTATCATACCACGTTTTTCCCGGATGCGCAAGGCGGAGCTATTCCACGTCAACCGCCGTGACCACGTCGTCCAGGATGGCCATCACATAGGGCGCGCCCCGGCCCTGCTTGTCCTGAAGCAGAATTTCCTCCTTCATCAGACGGGTGGCGGGGCTTTGGGTTTGGCGAACCGTCAGCGCGCATGGCTCCTTGCCGCACAGGGCGACCGCGGCGATGCGGCGGCCGTTTGCGCCGTTGCGGTTGAAATAGAACGCCTTGACGCCCTTGCCGTTCCGGTTCTGACGCTCGAAGGCCGCGCTGGGGATGCGCTTGCCGTAGCCGCGGTCGCTGAACAGGACGACCTCGTCCGTCCGCCCAAGCTGCGCGACCCAGATCACCTCGTCCTCCGCCTCCACCTGCATGGCGCGCACGCCCGCCGAAACGCGGCCCTGGGTGGGCACGGTTTCCAGCGCGAAACGGATGCAGACGCCGCCGCGGGTGACAAAGAGCAGGTCGTCCCGGGTAGCGGCGGGCAGGACGCAAAGCAGGCGATCGCCTTCCTTGACGTTGACGGCGGCGAAGCGCTTGGAGCGCACGTCGTATTCCTTCGCGGCAGTGCGCTTGATCATGCCCTGCTTTGTGACGAACAGGAAGTCCGGACGCGCCGCCAGATCGTGGGCGGAGCAGCAGGTGATGAGCAGCGGCGCTTCCTCGTCCTCCAGGCCGGCGAGCACGCCGGAGAGCAGCTGGCCCCGGTCGCGCGGCTTGCACTCGTTCAGCGCGCCGACGGACAGCGGGTAGCAGTTGCCGCGGTCGGTGAAGATGAACAGCGTTTCGTCCGTTTTGGTGGTAAAGAGCCAGCGCGTCGCCTCCTTTTCGTTCTCCTCGCGGGTGGGGAGCGGCGTTTTGCGGTAAATGGCCGGAAGCATCCGCTTCAGCTGCCCGCCGTAGGTGTAGGCGACGATCGCTTCCTCCGGCACGGGCGTTTCGTCCAGCGGCTCGACGGGCGCGCTGCCCGGCTCCTCAAAGGCGGTGCGGCGCTCGTCGCCGAACTCCTCGGCGATTTCCGTCAGCTCCTTGCGGATGACGTTCATCAGCTTCTTTTCGCTGCCGAGGATGCCCTCCAGCCGGTCGATCAGCTTGAGCAGCTCCTCGTATTCCTTGCGCAGCGCCAGAATTTCCAGATTGGTCAGGCGTTGCAGGCGCATATCCAGAATGGCCTGCGCCTGCACGTCGCTCAGGTCGAAGCGCGCCATCAGCCCCGCCTTGGCCTCCTTGGGCGTTTTGCTGGCGCGGATGAGCGCGATGACCTCGTCCAGGTTGTCCACAGCGATCATCAGTCCAGCCAGAATGTGCGCGCGGGCCCTGGCCTGCTTCAGATCATACTCGGTGCGCCGCGTGACGACGTGCTTCTGATGGTCGATGAAGTAGCCGATCATGGCCTTGAGGCTCATCAGTACCGGCTTGCCGGCGGCGATGGCGACCATGTTTACGCCGAAGGTTACCTGCAAATCGCTGTACTTGTAGAGGTATTGGAGCACTTTTTGCGGGTCGCTGTCGCGCTTCAGCTCGATGACGGCGCGCATTCCCTCCCGGTCGCTCTCGTCCCGGATGTCGTAGATGCAGCCCAGGGCCGCCTTCTTTTCCTCCGAGAGCTTCAAAATCTTTTCCAGCATCGCCGCTTTGTTGACCTGATAGGGCACCTCGGTGATCACCAGCAGCTTGCGCCCGGCGACGCCGTCCTCGACGTGGACACGGGCGCGCAGGGACAGCTTGCCGCGCCCCGTTTCGTAGCCGCGGCGGATTTCGTCATTGCGCACCAGCACGCCGCCGGTGGGGAAGTCCGGGCCGGGGATCAGCGTCATCAGCTCGTCCAGGGAAATATCCGGATTCTCAATCTGCGCGATGACGGCGCGGATGCGCTCGCCCAGGTTGTGGGGCGGGATGTTCGTTGCCAGCCCGACCGCGATGCCGCTGGCGCCGTTGACCAGCAGGTTC
>CAZRLM010000091.1:0-11243 GCA_964600835.1 uncultured Oscillospiraceae bacterium | reverse complement strand
GCATCACCGCCGAGGGCGTTGACCTGGGTCAGCAGACCATCGGCTGGCTGTACAACGAAGCGCTGGCGAACGGCACCGATATGTTCGGTTCCGGCTCCATGATCCGCGACTACAGCGCGTGGGAGTCCTCTCCCTCCTCCAACTATCCGCAGGCGATCATCGACGGTCTGGCCTCCGGCGAGGTGGAGAAGGCCAACGTGGATCAGGCGGCGACCCGCATTCTGCGGTTCAAGTACAACAAGGGCCTGTTCGAGAACCCCTACTGCGACGTGGACGCGGCCGTTGCGCTGTGCGCCAGCGCCGAGTGGGCTGCCAATCCTACCCCCATCACCAACGACGAAGAGCTGCGCGCTGCCCGCAACCCCTATGAGGTGGAGCTGACCGAGCGCCTGCAGGCCGAATCCGCCGTGCTGGTGAAGAACGACAACAACCTGCTGCCCCTGGCCAAGGACGTCAAGGTCTATGTGGAAGCCAGCAGCGCCGACGCCAAGACTGCCTACAAGAAGTACTTTGCGGAAAAGGGCGCGACCGTGGTGGAAACGATGGAAGAAGCCGACGTGGTCGTTGGCGACTTCGGCACCATCAACGACGCGACCGAGCTGTTCGTTGAGGACGCGCAGGATCTGCAGAAGCCGATCGTGCTGAGCCTCAACGGCACCAAGCCCACCCAATACGCCATCGAGAGCGCGGACGCGCTGCTGTACCTGAGCTACAGCCAGGCGGCTGACCACGGCTCCACCGAGGGCGGCTTCCTGACCGGCACCTCCGCCTGGATCTATGCTGACCTGATCTTCGGCGATCGTCAGCCCGGCGGCACCATCACCAAGGAAATCGCGCGGGATACCGTGAACGACAACGAGCAGTGGAAGGATCTGGCCGGCGATCAGGGCGCTTCTCCCTATGTGCGCCTGATGGTGCAGGCCACCATGGAGGACGATCCCAACCATGCTTCTCCCAACAACTGGGGCGATCCGCTGGTCACCTATCAGTTCGGCATGAGCTATGGCCAGAACCCCGAGTTCAAGTACTCCTGCCTGATCCTGCCCATGGCGCAGGAGACGGTGGAGGTTGAATCCGGCTCCTCTACCACCACCCAGACCACCGTGTGGAACCAGGCCAAGGCCGGCGAGCCCTTCACCGTGTACTGCCTGCTCCGCAATAACGGTGCGGACGGCATGACCACCGCGCAGGCGAAGGTCAATGGCGAAGTGGTTGCTCAGAAGATCATGACGGTGGAAGGCGGCTCCTGGCGTGTTGTCCAGATGGACATCACCGTGGACGCTCCCGGCGAGTACACCATTGAGGTGGGCGACGCCATCGGCACCATCACGATCGCGGAATAATCCAGATACTCCCCGCCCGGCAGACATCTGCCGGGCCTTTTTATGTCGATTTTCTTGCAAGCACCACCGATACAAGCCTGTAAATCCTTCGGCGGAGCTATTGCGACGCGCTGCTCGCGATGGTATAATAGAACATGAAATGGTCTGTATCCATGAAGGAGGTTTGTGCCGATGCTCACTTCGATGCCTGGGAAGCGGCTGTTATCGCTGCTGATGGCACTGTTGCTGCTGCTGTACGCGCCGCTGGCGCTGTGCGAGGAGGACGATGAGGAGGGGGAGCTGTCCGATGAGGAAATGGCGGAGCTGATCGCGCTGGACGAGGGCGACGACGAGGACGAGCCGGTCATCGTCGTGGGCGAAGTGTATCAGGAAAAGACCCTTGCCGACTTCAACGCCAGCTCGCCCGCGCTGTACACCTGCCGCGTGAAGGCAAAGTCCAGCCTGTTCTCCGAGCGGTCGCTGGATTCCGCCAAGGTTGCCTATAACGCCAACAGCGTCACCGTCGACCTGCTCTATGTCGGCGCCAACTGGACGATCGTGCGCTATAAGAGCGCGATTGGCTATATCAAGCGCGGTCGGCTCTACGACATTGTGCCCGTCGATCCGTCCGCCACGCCGCCCTACGGCACGCAAAAGAGCACTTATATCGCCACCGCCGCCGACGTATGCGAGGTGCGCAAATCCATGAGCGACGACGACGCCAGCTGGGTGGTGCTTAATCCCGGCACGCGGCTGTCCATCTGGAAGATTCAGGACGGCTGGGCGATTGTCCCCTACTGGCGCACCTATGGATACATCAACATGAACGACCTGACCGACCTGATCCCCGTCTCCCCGACGGACGAGCCGATCAGCGCCGATACCCCCATCGCAGCGTATACATCCTACTATACCATGGCGCAGACAGACATCAACCGGAGCCGCATCATCAACATCTCCGTCGCCTGCCAGCGGCTGACCCGCGTGATGCAGCCCGGCGAGGCGCTCAATTTCAACAAGGACGTCGGCCCGTACCGCGCCTCCAACGGCTATCAAAAGGCCTGGGTGCTGGTCAACGGCACCTCCGTGCCCGGCTACGGCGGCGGCACCTGCCAGGTGTCCTCGACACTCTACAACGCGCTGCTTCAGCTCCCCGGCGTCGAAATTTTGCAGCGCCGTCCCCACGGCCCGGATGGCGCAAGATACCTCCCCCATGGCGTGGACGCGGCGGTCGGTAACGACAACCTGAACCTCCGCTTCCAGAACAATTATGACTTCCCCATCCGCATCGAGGGGCACTCCAGCGGCGACGGCGCGCTGCTGATGCTCGTGTACAGGGCCGCGGAGTGATTCTGTACCGTCACTTGCGGGAGGGGCGGTTTCTCCTTCGCCGGAACCGGTTTATCGCCGACTGCATGACGGACGGCCAGCGCGCCGTCTGCCATGTCAAGAACACCGGCCGTTTGCGGGAGCTGCTCCTGCCCGGCGCGACGGTTTGGCTGGAGGAAACCGACAACCCCGCCCGGAAAACCCGTTTTGATCTGGTCGCCGTCGCGCATGACGGCCGAATCGTCAACATTGACAGCCAGGCGCCCAACGCCGTCTTTGCGGAATGGGCGCGGGCAGGCGGCTATCTGCCCGGCCTGACCGGGCTGACGGCGGAGGTCAAGCGGGGCGATTCCCGGTTTGACTTCGCCTACCGGCGTCATGGGACGGAAGGCTTCGCCGAGATCAAGGGCGTCACGCTCTTTGACGAGCGCGGCGTCGCCTGTTTTCCGGACGCGCCCACCGAGCGCGGCGTCAAGCACCTGGCGGGCCTGACAAGCATCGCGCGAAGCGGCGGCGAGGCGGGCGTCTGCTTCCTGCTCATGCGGGAGGACGCGCTGGCCCTCCGCCCCAACGACGCAACCCACCCCGCCTTTGGTCAGGCGCTCCGCAGCGCCTGCGCGGCGGGCGTTCTGGCAACCGCCGTCCGCTGTCACGTCACGCCGGACAGCGTGACCGCGCTTGATACCGTGCCCGTGCTTGCCTCGCCCGACGAAATCCTACGCGAAGGAGACTGTGCCCGATGAAGCGACTGATCCCCGTGCTGCTGGCGATGGTGTGGCTGCTCGCGCCGCCCGCGCCTGCCAGCGCCGCCGCCAGCGAAACAGTCATTCCGCCCGCCTGGGAGGTGCCGGAGGAGATCCGGCATCTGCTGGACATTGCCGCCGAGGAGGTTGGCTATCGGGAGGGCGCGCACGGCTACTCCAAGTACGGTGAATGGGCCGGCGATCCCTACGCCCAATGGTGCGCCGAATACCTGTGCTGGTGCGTTGATCAGGTCGATCAGCGCTACGGCACGCAGCTGCTCAATCAGCAGTATCCGATGTATTCCGGCAGCAACACCGGCAAAAACTGGTTTATCCGGCAGGGCCGCTATGTCGTCCGCTGGGGCAATCTGGACGGCTGGGGGTATCAGTGGCTCAAGGGCGAGGATCACTTTCTTTCCACCGGCGACTACATTCCCCAGCCCGGCGACTGGGTGTTTTTCACCTGGGACAGCGATCAGGATACCGATCATGTAGCCATGGTGGAGTATTGCACCCGCAATGCAAACGGCGACGTGACCCTCCATGTGCTGGAGGGCAACACGCCCGTATCCGTCAAACGGGCGACGTATCCGCTGACCTACAACCGGATTCTCGGCTACGGCACCGTGCGCGACGTGGCGGACGTGACCATGCGCGGCTGGTGTCAGGGAGAAAAGGTGCGCCAGCTTCAGGAAAGCCTGATCTACCTTGCTTACCTGCCGGAGGGCAGCGCGGACGGGCTGTACGGCGAGGCGACGGCGGCGGCGGTGCGGGCGCTCCAGGCCGCTTCCGGCCTGAAGCAGACCGGCGTGGCCGACATGAACACCCAGCGCGCCCTTCAAGCCGCGGTGGACGTCGCCGTGGACAACGACCCGGCCACCTGGTTGATCGTGGACGACGAATGACCCGGGAGGGATCACATTTTGGAACCGATTTATGTTTTCGGCCACCGCAATCCGGATACGGACTCCGTCGTCTCCGCGATGGCCTATGCCGCGCTGCATAACGCGCTGGGAGAAAGCGAATACGTCGCCGCCTGCCTGGGCCGCATCAACGACGAAACCGCCTTTCTCCTTGACCGCTTTGGCTTTGAGCCGCCCATGCTGCTGCAAAGCGTCCGCACTCAGGTGCGGGACATCGTGTTCGACCACCCGCCGACCATCAGCGCGGCGGTGCCCGTCAGCTACGCGTGGAGCATCCTGCGGGAAAACGTCACGCTCTCCGGCATTCCCGTGATCGACGAGGGCGGGCAGCTCTTTGGCATGGTGACCGGCTCCTCCATCGCGGAGAGCGATATGGAGTCCATTCACCATCCCGCCGTGCAGGATGTGCCGGTGTTCAACCTGCTCTCCGCGCTGGAGGGGCGAATCATCAACGACGAGGAGGACGTGTTCGACCAGCTCTCGGGCGAGGTGGTCATCGCGCTCCCGACCCCGGGCGACGCGTTGAAGGGCGTGCAGCCCGGCGCGATCGTCATCTGCGGGCAGCAGCCGGACGTGGTCGACCGCGCGCTGGCGCTGGGCGCGTCCTGCGTCATCCTGTGCCAGAGCGACCTGGCGGAGAAATACCGCGGCCTTTCATCCCCCACCTGTCTGATCGCCACGCCCTGCGACGCGTACCGCGCCGCGCGGATGCTCTACCAGTCCGTGCCCGTCAGCCGCCTGGCCCAGCAGCATGAGATCGTCCACTTCCATCTGGACGACTATCTCGATGACGTGCGGGACGCGGTGCTGGAAAGCCGCTATCGCTCCTACCCCGTGCTGGACGCAGCGGATCACGTCGTGGGCACGCTGAGTCGGTTCCACCTGCTGCGCCCGAAGCGCAAGCGCGTCGTGCTGGTGGATCATAACGAGCGTGCGCAGTCCGTCTCCGGCCTGGAGCAGGCGGAAATCATCGCGATCGTCGATCATCACCGCCTGGCCGACGTGCAGACCGGCAATCCCGTGTTCATGCGCAACGAGCCGGTCGGCTCGACGACGACCATCGTCGCCACCATGTATCAGGAGCGCGGCCTGATGCCGCCGGAAAAGCTCGCCGGGCTGATGGCCGCCGCCATCCTGTCGGACACGGTGCTGTTCAAGTCCCCGACGTGCACCCAGCGCGACCGCATCCTGGCCTCGCGGCTGGCGCGCATCGCGGGCATCAACCTGGACACCCTCGGGCGGGAAATCTTCTCCGTGGGCGCGACGGCCGACAAGCCGGTGGCCGAGCTGCTGCGCACCGACTTCAAGGAGTTCCACATCGCGGGGCACGATCTGGGCATTGGGCAGGTCGCCTGCCTGGATACCGACAAGGTGCTTGCCCGGCTGCCGGAGCTGATTCCCGCGATGAGCGAAATGAAGGAGAGCCGTCATTACGATATGCTGCTGTTGATGCTCACCGACGTGCTCCGCGTGGGCACGGAGCTGATCTTCCTCGGCGATGAGGACACCATCCGCGCCGCCTTCAACGTCAGCGACATTCACGGCCACCATGTGTTCCTGCCCGGCGTGATGTCCAGAAAGAAACAGATTGTCCCCGCGCTGTCGGTGCTCTGGGGCTGAAGAATTGGAGGGAAACGCTTATGCGCCTGACAAAGAGGCTGGCCGCGCTGCTGCTGTGTATCGCGCTGCTGCCCGTTTTCGCCCTGGCCGAGGAGCCGACGGGCGCGCGGTTTGATCTGTCGCTGACCATGGACGCGACCGCCTGCCCCGGCGGCGAGGACAGCCTGCTCGGCCAGCTGGCCCCGCTGCTCTCCGCGCTCACCGTGTCCGGCACGGCTGCTTTCAGCGGCGATTGCTTTGACGTGAACAGCGTCTGGCTGCTGGACAAGGTCGAGGAAACCCGCACGACGCTGCGCCTGTTCGGCCTCCCCTCCCATTACGGCGTGCAAAGCTCCCTGCTGGGCGACGAAACCGTGATGATCAACGTGCTGGCGCTGCTGGAGTTCGCCATGAAAACCTACGCGCACCTTGATTTGCCGCTCCAACGCGTCGCGCTGCTGGCGGGGCCTTATGTGCATACCAGCGCCTTTGAGGCAATGGCGGAAAAATGGCAGCCCGTGCTGGGCGGCAGCGGCTCCCGCGTGATTGCCCGGGAGGACGTTTTGTCCCTGGCGGAATCGCTGTCCGACCTTGGCCGCTCCGATCGCGCCTTTGAGTACTGGGTTCGCGCCGTCGCCCTGGAGGCCGGCTACGATGAAGCGATTTTCTCCTTCCTGGATGAGCTGTACGACTGGGCGGACGGCTTCCTGGACGAGGACGGCCTGCGCGTCACCGAAGAAAACGGCATTGAGCGCTGGGAGACAGGCGACGTGACGCTGTTTGAGCGGAACGGCTCGTCCTTGTCGCTGACGCTGCCCGCGTCCTCGGAGGGATACGCGCTCACCGCCTCCATGGTTTGCGAGGCGGACGCCCTTGCTTTCACGCTGGACGTCTCCTGCGAGGTGCCGGGCGATGTGCTGTCCGTCGCGCTGACCGTCGCTTCCTCGCCCTTCGCCCTCCGCTATGACGCAACCGGCGACGCGGTCGGGGCAGACGGCGTGCACGCGTCCCTTGCCGGTGAGCTGGACGGCGAGCGCGTGTCCCTGCGCCTGATGAACCCGGAAACCGGCGCGGCCTTCCTGACCGTCTCCGGCACGCTTGTCCCGGAAACACCCGCCGTCGCGCCAAGCTTTACGCCGGGGGACGTCGTGGGCGTGAACATCCTGTCCGTCAATGATAGCAGCCTGTCCGAGTTTTTGTCCGCGGTGCGTTCGCCGCTCTTGCGCGGGCTGCTGCCGCTGATCAAGCACGCCCCCGCCGCCAGCTGCCAGCGCCTGATGGACTGGTTCGAGACGAGCGGCATCCTCGGCCTGGTCACCTCCGGCGCATCCGGAGAGGACGAGCTGTTTGACGACGAGGAGGATTTCGGCGACTCCGGCGACGAGTTCGATGAATTCGGCGATTCCGACGAGTATGATGACTTCGGCGAATATGACGAGTTCGACGAGGAATTCTGGGAAGAAGAATAACGATTTTGCCCGGGAAAAGCACCCGGGCTTTTTCTTCGCAAAAAATCCAAACGTATGCTATTGACTTTTGGTTCTGTTTTCCCTATACTGACTTCCGTAGTCAGATGAAAGGAGCAGCCGCTCATGCCGTCCTATCCAGCCGACTATGGCTTCTACTTCCGCTGCATCCACGATTCGATGCTTCGCCACGCCAACCGAACGCTGGCCGCGCGGAACCTGACCCTGTCGCAGATGCAAATTTTAATGGCGCTCTACCACGCGCCGGAGAAAACCTGCACGCTCAAGGAGCTGGAAGGCGTGTTCCACAACGCGCAATCCACCGTTGCCGGGCTGGTGCAGCGATTGGAGAAAAAGTCGCTGGTGACCTGCGCCGTCTCCCCCGGCGACCGGCGGGTCAAGGTGGTTTGCCTGACCGACGGAGGCGTTCGCGCGTGCCAGGCCGCGCGCGCGGATTCGCTGCCGGTCGAGAAGCTGATCGCCTCCTGCATGAACCCGGAGGAGCAAACGACGCTCCGCACCCTCCTTGTCCGCATCTGCGAAACGCTGCGGGCAGACGACCTGACAGGAAAGGATGATGATGTTCCCCCATGCGAACCCTGAAAACCCTTGCGAGCCAGATCAAGCAGTACAAGGCCGTCTCGATCCTGACGCCGCTCTTTGCCGCGCTGGAGGTGCTGATGGAGATTTTGATCCCCTATGCCACCGCCTCGCTGATTGACAAGGGCCTGGGCGCGGACGGCGGCAACATGGAGCAGATTTTATATTATGGCGGTTTGATGCTCCTGCTCGCCTTTTTGAGCCTTGTCTTTGGCGTGCTGGCCGCCCGGACGGCCGCCCGCGCGTCCTCCGGCTTCGCGTCCAACCTGCGCGACGCGATGTACGCAAATATCCAGCGTTTTTCCTTCGCCAACATTGACAAGTACTCCACCGCGGGCCTGATCACCCGCATGACGACGGACGTCACCAGCATTCAGAACGCCTTTCAGATGCTTCTGCGCATCGCGGTGCGCGCGCCGCTGACCATGATCATCTCGATGGTGTTCTGCTTCATGATCAACGCGCAATTGAGCCTGATCTTCCTGGGCGCGGTGGTGGTGCTGGGCGTGGCGCTGTTCTTCCTCATCAGCCGCGTCTCGACGCTGTTCAGCGCCATGTTCCGCCGCTACGACGACCTGAACGCGTCCGTGCAGGAGAACGTCTCCGGCATCCGCGTGGTGAAGGCGTTTGTCCGCGAGGGACACGAGAAGGGAAAGTTCTCCAAGGCCGCCGAAAGCGTCTACAAGATCAGCGTGAAGGCGGAGGGAATGCTCGCCTTCAACGGCCCGGTGATGATGCTGGTCGTCTACGCGTGCATCATCCTGCTGAGCTGGTTCGGCGCGCAGTTCATCGTGTCCGGTACCATGACCACGGGTTACCTGACCTCCCTGTTCAGCTATGTGATGAGTATGCTGATGTCGCTGATGATGCTTTCGATGATCTTCGTCATGCTGACGATGTCCATCGCCAGCGGCAAGCGCGTGGCGGAGGTCATCAACGAGCAGCCCACCATGACCAATCCGGAAAAGCCCCTCACCGCCGTCGTGAACGGCCGGATCGACTTCGACCATGTGTCCTTCTCCTACAATCCGGAGGGCAACGGCGAGGACATTTTGCGGGACGTCACGCTCCACATCCGCGACGGGGAGACGATCGGCGTCATTGGCGGCACAGGCTGTGGCAAATCCACGCTGGTCAGCCTGATCAGCCGCCTGTACGACGCGACGAGCGGCGTCGTCTCCGTCGGCGGGCAGGACGTGCGCCGCTATGACATGGATACGCTGCGCAACCAGGTCGCCGTGGTGCTGCAAAAGAACGTGCTCTTCTCCGGCAGCATTCTGGACAACCTGCGCTGGGGCAAGGAGGACGCGACGCTGGAGGAGTGCCGCGAGGTCTGCGCGCAGGCCTGCGCCGATGAGTTTATCGAGCGGCTGCCCGACGGATACGACACGCATATTGAGCAGGGCGGCACAAACGTTTCCGGCGGCCAGAAGCAGCGGCTGTGCATCGCAAGGGCGCTGCTGAAAAAGCCCCGCGTGCTCATCCTGGACGACTCCACCTCCGCCGTGGATACCGCGACGGACAAGAAAATTCGGCAGGCCTTCGCCACGAAGATTCCCGGCACGACGAAAATCATCATTGCCCAGCGCATCAGCTCCGTTCAGGACGCGGATCGCATCATCGTGATGGACGACGGGCAGATCGCCGCCTTCGACACCCACGAAAAGCTGCTGGAAACCTGTGAAATCTACCGCGAAATCTATGACACGCAGACCTCCGGCGGCGGCGACTTTGACGAGCCGCAGTCGGACGAGAAGGGAGGCGACGCGCAATGATGAGGGGACCTCACCGCCGCGGCCCGATGATGCCCAAGGGCAGCATGAAGGGGCAGGGCAAAACGCTCATGCGCATCCTGCGCATTGTCTTTCGGTCGTACAAGTGGCACTTCTTGGCCGTCGTCGCGTGCCTCCTGACCTCCGCCGTCTGCACCCTGCAGGGGACGCTGTTCACCGGCACGCTGATTGACGAATACATTACCCCCATGACGCAGACCGTCCGCGAGGGCGGCACGGCTGACTTCGGCCCGCTGGCGGGCGCCATCGGACGGCTGGCCGTCATTCTGTGCATTGGCATCGCCGCCTCCTACGGCTCCAACCGCATCATGGTGAACGTCAGCCAGGGCACCATGCTGCGCATCCGCACCCAGCTGTTCAACAACATGGAGCAGCTGCCCATCAAGTATTTCGACACCCACGCCCACGGCGACATCATGTCCGTGTATACCAACGACGTGGACACCCTCCGCCAGCTGATCGGGCAGACGCTGCCGCAGATCGTCAACTCCATGATCACCATCGTCATCACCTTCGCCAGCATGGTCGCCAAGTCCATTCCGCTGACGCTGGTCTCGCTGGTGATGATCACGCTGATGATGCTCTCCGGCGGCCGACTGTCCGGCAAAGCGGGCAAGCACTTCATCGCCCAGCAGCAGAACCTGGGCGCGGTGAACGGCTACATTGAGGAAATGATGCAGGGGCAGAAGGTCGTCAAGGTATTCTGCCACGAGGAAAAGAGCCTGGAGCAGTTCCGCGAGCTGAACGAAAAGCTCCGCGCCAGCGCGGAGGACGCGAACCGCTTCGCCAACTCCCTGGGGCCTGTCAACAACAACCTGGGACACATCAGCTATGTGCTGTGCGCAGTGGTCGGCACAGCGCTGTCCCTGGGCGGCAGCGGCCTGATGTTAGGCGACGTGGTCGCCTACCTCCAGCTGAACAAAAACTTCTCCCAGCCCGTGACGCAGATCGCCCAGCAGCTGAATTCCATCGTCATGGCGATGGCCGGCGCGAAGCGGGTGTTCGACATGATGGATGAAGCCCCCGAGCAGGACGACGGCTACGTCGAGCTGGTCAACGCACGGGTGAACGCTGACGGCTCCCTCACCGAGAGCGCGGAGCGTACCGGCGTGTGGGCCTGGCGTCATCCTCATCAGGAGGGCGGCGAGGTCAGCTACCGCCGCCTGCGGGGCGCCGTCACCATGAACGAGGTGGACTTCGGCTATGTGCCGGAAAAGACCGTCCTGCACGATATCACCCTCTACGCCGAGCCTGGGCAGAAGATCGCCTTTGTCGGCTCCACCGGCGCGGGCAAGACGACCATCACCAACCTGATCAACCGCTTTTATGACATTCAGGACGGCAAGATCCGCTACGACGACATCAACATCAACAAGATTCGCAAGGCGGATTTGCGGCGTTCCCTGGGCATGGTGCTGCAGGATACCCACCTGTTCACCGGCACGGTGCTGGACAACATCCGCTACGG
>CAZRLM010000090.1:0-11665 GCA_964600835.1 uncultured Oscillospiraceae bacterium | reverse complement strand
CAAGTGGCTCAAATATTGGTTAGCACTTGGCTCAGATTTTCGTTGACATTCACACACCAGTTTCTTTCATTTATTAAAAAACTGGAATTGTATTGACGGTAAGTTTTTGTTATAATGTTTTTCGTAGATACCTTTAGTTGACAAGGCTCTGAAAGGAGATTAATAATATGGGAACATCAAAAGAAGCAGAACTGATTAATGAGTTGTTATCGAAATTGAATGATGAAGATAAGCGCTTATGTGAGCCGGTGATAAACGAACTGCTGGCGCTTGATTATACACCTAAAAAACATAAAAAAAGCAACTTCGTTGTAAAATTTGAAAAGTATGGGCGAATCATTATAAAATTAGAGGTCGGCCACGACGGACTTTTAAAATTCCATATGCGATATTCTGCATGTACAGCATATCCGGAAATATTTGTAAAATCAGCAATGCAGCGCAATGCAGCGTGGCTGAAGCGAGGTCAATACTGGGATAATCACGATCCTAAGAATTGTTGCGGTTTATGCAAAGGTAATCCACGCCTATATCATGTTGTTCAGGATAACGGAACTGAAGTTGACACCTGCGGCGGATTTACCAAACAAATTCAAGGCGTAACATACCATGATGTCCCCGACATATTAAGAATGATTAAGGAGCAAGATAAATATTTTACAGAAACATTTTCTTAATTCAATGGAAACAGCAAACGTTTTCTTGTGGAAATCGCTAAAGTTTTTGTTATATAAAAGATATAACATCTTACTATGTAACACCTTTTCAAGATCAGGAAGCCTATGTATGGTACGCAAGCGCAAACAGAATGTGCTTACCGTCGAAAAATATAACCAACTATAATTATTATCAGAATATGCTGCGAGTTTTAGCATATTTCTGTAGAAACCAAATGTCTATTGATTCCGCGCAAGCACTGATTACTGCTTTATTTGCTGAGGTGATTCATTGTGAATAAGAAAAATCTGATCTTTGTCACCTTGATTCTCCTGCTTTCACTTATGATCTGCCGGGGGTGTACTTTAAGCACGAAAACCGAAGCAGATGTACTAACGCTTTCCGGTGGAATGGGTGGAAACGATATCGCACTAAACGCTGCTCAGTCTGTGAACATCACATTGAAGGAAAGCGATGAGTTCTTTTTTACCGATACTATGCTTCTCAACCGTTTGATGACACACGATGACAGCGTGGATATTTATTTTATAGAGGGGAACATGATATCCACCGATGTCATTTTCCGCAAGGGCTTTGCCGTGCCGATCACTCAACCAGACCTGGTTGCTTACATTGGGGGAATGTATACGCCCATTCGGGAGGCGGTCGTAGATGGGCAGACGGTCATGGGAATGCCGATCTATGTTTCGTCGCGAGAATGCTGTCTGGCCTATGATCTTGAGGTATATGAATTATGCCTGGGCGAAGGGTATACCCTTCCGAATTCCTGGTTGCAGCTATTGGAGCAGATTGCTGAGTGGAATGAATCATTGTGGCAACAACAGATTTCGCCCGTCAATATGGATGGATGTATGCTCATTCAGGTTTCCTTAGACTATATCATGGCACAACAAATTAAGGGAAATGAAGCTAATTTTTCATCGGATGATATCGTGACTTTGATGGATACAGCCTATCGAGCCGCGCAGAACATGGAGGCTCATCATGCTGACCAGATGGAGCACATTCTCTTTTGGCGGCAGGGAATCGTCGTTGGTTATTCCGAAAAAGATGGTTTCTGCACCTATCCCCTCCCCTTATGGGAGGGCAATATGCCCATCATTCCGCTTCGGATTTGCGTGGCCTTTATCAATCCCTATAGTAAGAAGCATGACTTGGCGCAACAGTTTTTGGCCGCATATTATCATCAGATGGATCCTGTGCTGCAAATGGCGCTATCACCGCAAGCCAATCAACCTATCGAAAATTCAAATGCAATAGAACAGATGAAGCGACTTCAGGAAACTATCGGCTGGTTGGAAAGTAATGTAGCGGCAGCTGAATGTTCCTCTGACCAGAGGGAAATGGAATCACAGTTAGCGGAGTGCAAGCGGCAACTGAAGCTTGCAGAACAGAGTCGCTATCTGGTAGATGAAGTTAGTTTAGCAGCATATAAAGAGAACATACAATGCGGCGTGGTGCTTTCCGAGCAATTGTGGCAGGAGCAAAGCATTTCCCGTCTGATTGAGCAGATGCTCCAAGGGCAGATTACGCCTTCCAATTTCTGTCGTGAGTTAGAACGCGTGATGCAAATGAAAGAAGCTGAACGCGGCTGAGTGCACTGTACCGGAATCATTCCCCAAAACGTGCAGAAAACCTTGGAGTGGATTGTCGAGAACGAGCGCATTCGAGCAGCGTGGAATAAGATCACACAAGATAGGAGGCAGCATGGGTGGCAGCGCTGGCTTTGCAAGAAACCATGGAGCAGAAGTATACGTTCCTGCTGCGTAGCGCCCTGGCAGTTGTGCATCATCTGTATGACGCGGAGGACGCTGTTCAGAATGCCTGCTATAAAGCGTGGCTGCATCAGCAAGATATCCTCTCAGAACAATCCTACCTGCCATGGCTTCGTAAATTTTGTTTCACGAGTGTGTTTCCATTCTGAGAAAGCGCTCGCGGTCTGTTGCCCTGATGCCTACGGAAGAAGTGGCCGTCAGAACTGCCGCTGAGGATCAATCAACAGACTTTGTGCAGGCTGTGATTGTCAAGTGTGCAATAAACACATTGTCGGATAAGTACGCCGTTCCATTACGGCTGAAGTATTACATGGGATGTTCGATCACCGAAATTGCGCAACAGATGGAGATCCCTCTTGGAACGGTCAAAAGTCGGATGCACCAGGGAAAGCGGATGCTGGCAGTCGAGCTGGATGAAAATACTGAGTGCGTGTATTTGGAATCTAATGCCCCTTGTGGTGACAAAAAGACAGTTTGATTCGGAAGAGCATCAGCTACCAAGTGAACACATAACCGCACCTGATCAATGTCGTATACGTTACGGCTGCAATCAGGTGCAGCCATTTCCCCGGCGTCTTCATGGAATCAGAGAGGGTGCTGAAATGAAAAAAATCTTGATCACAGTGCTGTTCGTCTGCGTCCTGCTCCTGCTGCTCCCTGTTTGTCATGCGGAGAAGCCCCTGACAGACAGCTTTTTCGTGACGGACGTCAACGGCCAGTGCGAGGACTACATCCTTTCGACCGCGGTTTTTCGGGGCGATTTGTATATGCTCAGCAATCAGAAGCTATACCGCTATTCCCTGACGAGCCAGGAAAAGAAAACGGTCGTGGACTGGAGCGTGATCCTGTCGGCGCTGAACCACGGGCAAAGCCGGGCTGAATGGCTGGACGACTTCGCTCGGACGCGCGTGAATGCGCTCATCACCGCGCAGGACGCGGTGTATGGCGTCAATGAACGGTATGGAACCATTTTTCGCCTGGAAAATGACGCTTTTGTGTATGATACGGAAGTCGATCCCGAGCAGTCAGGAATCGCCGACGCGTTCGGAAGAATCTATCGGACAGGCGAGCACCTGTACTATGTCATCCACTCGGCAGGCGATGACGCGGATACGCTGTGCGACTACGATCTGACGCGCCAGCAGTTGACCCGCTATGACGCAGGTCATGTGGCTGAAATCGCGAGGGTCAACGAGCGGATTGTCCTGCTGCGGGAAAGCGAAACCGTCCAGGACGCGCTGGAAATCGCGCGGCTGGACGAGCAAACGCAGTCATTTTTAACGCTGGCGCTGTTTGAGAATCGGAACATCAGCGGCATCTGCGAGGCGGAGGCGAGCGAGCGCCTGCTGTACTTGCAGGGAAACAGAATACTGGAATTGCTGGAACAGGGCGAAGCGCAATGCGTCGGATACATTCCGCTGGAAGCCGGGAGCCTTCAATATGAAGTCCTGCTTCTTTCCGATGACGCGGCGGCACTTGTGTCGCCGTCCGGCGTGTATGTCCGGGCGGTCACGGCAGAGGAGCCTCGCGACCATTTGCTGCGGATGTGCCTGTATGATACGCAAAACATCCCGTCATTTCTCGCGAGCAATCCCGACATTCATTTGATGGTCACGGATGCCCAGCAAATCAGCACGGAGGACGTCATCCGCCAGCTGCTGGACGGCACGCTGGCGCAGGATGTGCTCGAGGTCGACGCGTCCAGTCTGTTTCAGGTAATGGCGGATAAGAGATACCTGGCCGAATTGACGGCTTCGTCCATCGTGGCAAACGAATGGGAGCAGCTCTATCCGTTTGTTCAACAGGCCGTTGCCCGGGATGGCTGGATTCTGGGCATCCCCGCCAGGCTCCAGGTGAAAACCTGGGCCTATCAAAAGGAATTGTGGGAAAGTGTTTTCCCGGACGCAGCGCCGCCAACGAACCTTGACGAACTCCTGGCTCTTTTTTCGCGCTGGATGGACGACATGACCACGGGCGATGCAGCCTACTGCCTGATCTACCCGGAATCCATTTGCATCAAAGCGCTTTCCGTGGATCTTTTTCAGCTGTACATCGAGCAGTTCGATCAGGCGGATGGCCGCCTGTCCTTTCATACCGAGACGTTCCGTCAAACTTTTGAAGCCATCGAAACGCTCAAGGCCGCCTGCCAGTCCCGCGCCGATCACGTTTCCGCCGAAGAGGAAATCGAGCCGCTTTTGACCAGCAGCTATCACGCGTTTCTCCAGCGGGACAAGTTTTCTTTCTTGGAAGGCTGGGTGCCCCTGCTGCCCATTGCGCTGGACAATCAGCAGCCCCCGAGCGTTTCCGCAGGGATGACCGTGTATGTGGTCAATGCCGCCAGCGAGCATCAGCAAGAGGCGTTGCGCTTTCTGGAATATGTCGCAGAAAACAGAACCTATGCCGACGAAAGGCTTCTCAAGCCCGGCGTGAACGCGCCTGTGGAGCGAGCAGGCTTTGCGGCGGAATATGCCGCGTTGCAGGATCACATTGCGTATCTTTCTGACCAGCTTGCGGTCTGCGACGAAAGCGAACGAAAGGAACTCCAAAGCACCATTGAAGCGCAGAAAGCGCTGCTGGAAAGGAACCGGGACAATCGGTGGCTGATCTCGGCGGAAGAAATCCAGCAATACAGAGAACTGGCGCAAAGCATCCGGATTCGGCAAACGGCGCTGACAAAAGCAGCCAGCTATTCGGGAACGCAGACGCTCTACGACATCTTCCGCCGGTACGTCGAAGGGAACATCGACCTTTCCACCTGCATTCGGATGCTGGACGAGCGGCTGGACATGATGTTGATGGAGTAAAGGAGCCGCATCTTGCAACCCTACTTTCTTCGTTTTACCGACGTGCCCCATGAAAAATGAAGTATCCACTGTCCAAACGTCCGCCGTTCCGCTACAAAAAAAAACAAAGCCGCCGACTTTTTCTTCGACAAGGGAAGCGGGCAGAACGACGGTTCACAGGAGGAACATCTATGGAAAACATGAGGTCACATCCGCCGAATTTGTTCGCCAGTCTGAGGTTTATCCTGACGCCGCTCTGGAAAAAAATATCGTCTGCGTTGAAAAGGAGGGCCGCCACATCTACCTTCTGGGCGATCAGCGTTGGAAAATGCTCATCAAGGCCTTGAGCAAGCTGCTCTCCGCGGAATCCAAATAACAGGCCGCCCATACCACAATGGAGGGGCTTACCCCTTCGCCCCCGGCCAGAGTCAGAATCCCGGATTTACTTTTTCCCGTTTTCATGCTATACTAATGAATGGTTTTTATTGATAACGCGGAGAAAGAGGTGTTGTCGCTTATGTTCAAAATCGGTGACGAGCTGATCGCGCTGGTCACGGATACCTCCTGCGACCTGAGCGAGGAGCAGCTGCAGGTCTACGACATCCGCACAGTTTCCCTGCGCGTTTCCACCAGCCGCGGCGAATTCCGCGACCGACTGGAAATCAATCAGGACGATATTTATGAGCTGCTCAAAAGCGAACTGCCCAAGACCTCCCTGCCGCTGCCGGAGGACGTGAGCCGCCTGTACCGCCAGCTGCAGGCGGAGGGCTGCACGCGCATCCTGCATCTTTCGATGTCCTCCGGGCTGAGCGGCACCTACAACATGGTGCGAATGCTCGCGGACGACTTCGCGCCCCTGCCTATCGACGTGGTGGACACCCGCACCCTTTCCTGCGGGCTGGGGCTGCTGGTATTGGAGGCCGCCGAGGCGCTCCAGCGCGGTGAAAGCGTCGCGGACGTGATCGCCAGGGTGGAGCGGCTGCGCAAGACGCAGCTGGGCACCTTCCTCATCCGTACGCTGGAATACCTGCGCAAGGGCGGTCGGATCGGCCTGGTGGAAGGCGTGGTCGGCTCCCTGCTGCAAATCAAGCCCGTGATTTTCGTCAACGATGACGGCGTGTATCAGACGCTGATCAAGGCCCGCGGCTTCACCAATGCGCTGAACGCCATGAGCGAGGAGTTCTTCCGCCGTTACAGCGGCCGCCGGGTGCGCATCGCCATCGTCCACGGCGCGGCCTATGACGAAGCCGTCAAGCTCCGTGACCGCTTTATGGAGAAGTTGGATGTTGTGTCCGCCTTCATCAGCCCCATCAGCCCCGCCCTCGCCATCCACACCGGCCCTGGCCTCGTGGGCGCAATCGTCCAGTACGCCGATTGATCTTTCCTTTGAAAAATAAATGAGCGCCGCGGTTTTGTCAGCCGCGGCGCTCGGTTTTTTATTCCCTGCTTTTCTCGTCCTCCGGCTTTGAATCGGACGTGTCCGAATCCTTGTCCGTGGGCTGGATCTTGGTTACAATCGCGGATTCGATGCGGTGATCCTCAATCTTCTCCACCTGGATGTTCAGCCCCGCCGCCTGAACGCAGGGCGTGCTGCCATCCTGCGGGATCACGGTGAACTGGTTGAACACCAGCCCACCCAGCGTGTCGTATTCCTCCTCCAACGGAAGCTCGATATCGAGCGCCTCCGCCACATCCTCGAGGGCCGCGGAGCCGGAAATGCGCCAGGTCGAATCGTCGAGGCGGGTGATTTCCGCCTCCGCCTGGGGGTCGAACTCATCGTAGATATTGCCGACAATCTCCTCCAGCAAATCCTCCATGGTCACGATGCCGCTCATACCGCCGTACTCGTCCACCACGATGGCCATATGGATTTTCTTCTTCTGCATATCGCGGAAGAGCACGTCCGCCTGCACCGTCTCCGGGACGAAGTACGCCTCGCGGATCAGCTCGCGCACGGATTGGGGATGATGACTGCGGGCGCTGAGCAGGAAGTCCCGCGTGTTGAGCGTGCCGATGATGTCATCCATGTCCTCGTCATAGACGGGGAAGCGGCTCAGGCCGGTTTCGGTGATCGTTTCCAGTATCGTTTCCTGATCTTCATTGACCCAGATGCTGGTCACATCGGTGCGGTGCGTCATCACGTCCTCCGCGGAGCGATTGTTGAACTCGAAGATGTTCTCGATCATCTCCTTCTCGTTCTCCTCAATCGCGCCGCTCTCGCCGCCCATGTCGACCATCATGCGGATTTCTTCCTCTGTGACCTCGTCCTGCTCCGCGTTGGGATCAACGCCCACCAGGCGAAGCACGCCGTTGGTGCTGGCGGACAGCAGCCATACCAGCGGCTTGAAGGCCACCGAGCAGAACCGCAGCGCGCCGCAGGCCATGCGGGCCATTTTTTCCGGGTTCTGCATGGCGATGCGCTTGGGCACCAGTTCGCCCAGCACCAGCGTGAAGTACGACAGCACCAGGGTGATGATCACCACGCACAGCGTGTTCATCACGCCCGGGTCGATCGCCACGCCCGCGCTGAGGAACAGCCCCGCCAGCCGGGAGGCGAACTGATCCGCCGCGAACGCGCTGCCCAGAAAGCCGGCCAGCGTAATGCACACCTGGATGGTGGACAGGAACTGGTTGGGTGCGTCGGCGAGCTTCATCAGCTGGGCGGCCACCTTGTCCCCTTCCTCCGCGTCGTGGCGGAGCTTTGTGTCGTTCAGGGAGAGGACGGCAACCTCCGTGGCGGCAAAAAAGCCGTTGATGAAGATGAGCGCAAGCTGAAGCAGCAACGGGCCTATCCATGGGTCAGAAGCCAAGAAAGATCACTCCTTATCATTCATGAGGGCAAGCGCCCTCGAGCCGTCCGCTTTTTTGTCGGCGCGCCGCGCGGACAGGCGGCAGATGCACCATACCATTATTCATTATACCAGCTTTTCCCGAAAAATGCAACAGCGGCCCACGCCGCATGGTGCGCGACGCCGCATTCTCCCCGCAAAAAAGCGGGAAGGCCGTCACCGACCTTCCCGCCCGGATCTCATATGCGCATCAGGTGCCGCTCAGCATCATCAGAACACTGCTGGGCAACGACTGCATCATCGTGACAAGCGCCATGCTCGCATTTTGAATCACCTGCACCACCCAGGCGTCCAGCTCGTCGTCGCTCATCTGCGCCGGGGCGACCGTGTTTGCGGGCACGGTCAGCGCCTCGCAGGGCTTCACGCTCAGGTTGATGGTCAGCTGCGGCTGATCCGCGTTGACGGTGAACGCAACGGGCATCGTCAGCGTCACGCCGTCGGCGGTCACAGCCGCGTCGATATCCGCCTCGATGCGGAACGTATTGGCGTTTCCAGCGTCATAGACGGTGACGTCCAGCGTCGCGTGATCCTTGATGGTATTGTCCGTGTGGTTCTTGGTCAGCTCGGCGGACAGGCTCAGCTCCGGCTCGTCGTCCTTGCCTTCCTCCGTCTCCACCACGTCGAAGGTCACCAGCGTCCGCGCTTCGCCGTCCAGCACATTGATGGTGACGGCCACCGTTTCGCCGCTGTTTTCCTTGCCCTGCTCCACTTCCTGCGCCGTCAGGGTCGCGGAATAGCTCACGCCCTCGCCGGTGGTCAGGCGGGTATACGCCACATCCATCACGAAGCGCTCGTCGTCCTCCTTGAGGCCAAGCTGCATCGTGCCATAGACCGGAATATCGTCCTTGTCCAGGTAGAGCGTCACCGGAATATCCTCGATATCGCCGACGTGCGCCTTGATTTCAGCCAGCGCCTCGTCCAGCTCCTGCTCGATGCTGTCCGTCTCGCCGATCATGGCAAGGCTCGTCTGCATCTGGTTCAGCAGTGCGGGATTCGCTTTGAAGAAGGCGATGTACGCTTCCCAAACCTTCACAACATCCTCACCGGTCAGCGTCAGGGTCGCCATCTTTTCGGCGGCGTCGCAGCCCTTGGGCTGGGCGGTCACGTCCGCAAAGGTCAGGCGACCAGCCAGATCGCCGAACAGCGTTCCCAGCGCTTCGAGGGATTCAGGCGCAATCTCCAACTGAGCAGCAGGCGTCTTGATCTCCGCGCTCAGGGCGGTCAGCATTTCCTTCACATACGCCGCTTCATCCGCCGCCAGCAGGTTGAGCCTGACCATCGCGTCCACCAGACGCGGCAGCAGCGCTTCCAGCTCGCTCTCCTTCAGGCTCACCGCGTCCGCGCCCAGCAGGTTGCTGACCACCAGCAGCGCGTCGCCCTGCTGCGCCGTGGTGAAGTTCAGCACGTCCGTTCCGCTGAGCATCAGCCGGAACATCCCGGCGTCGCGCTGAACCGTACCGACAAGCGCCATCGCGTCAAGCAGGTCGGCCAGCGGCTTCAAATCCGCATCCGCCGCCAGCGCCTCTCCGGGCGTGAAGCTGACGGTCACTTCCATCGGCTTGCCGTCCTCGATCGCCTGTCCGAGCGCCGTCAGCGGACTTTCCGCCACAGCAAACAGCGGCAGCGTCGCCATCAGCACGGCAAGCAGGATTGCGGTTAACTTCTTCATGGTTTGATCCTCCCTTGTTGCTCTTATGGAATCCGGCGTCTTCTTCTCATCTTCCGAACGCCTGTTGACATTATACACAATCTTTCGCCTTTTGTCATCTCATTTGGCCGATTTGATACAACTTCCTGCCTGATTGATGCTTTTTGCGCGCCAAAATGTCGCGTTCATCAAAAAAACAACCTTGCAACAAGGCGAAAAAGTGCTACAATTGATTTGATTAGCCTGACCGGACGCAGTGCCGGCAGACGACGGGAGGATGAGACGATTGTACAGCGATATCCTGATCATCGGCGCGGGCGTCACCGGCTGTGCGGTGGCGAGGGTTTTGAGCCGCTACGCCGGCTCGCTCACGGTGCTCGACCGTGCCTGCGACGTGGCGGAGGGCGCCAGCAAGGCCAACAGCGGCATTGTCCACGCGGGCTTTGACGCGCACCCCGGCACCCTGAAGGCGCGGCTGAACGTGGAGGGCGCAAAAATGTACCCCGCCCTTTGCAGGGAGCTTGGCGTGCCCTACGGCCAGCCCGGCGCGCTCGTCATCGGCTTTACCGAGGAGGATCGCGCCACGCTGGAAACGCTGGTACGCCAGGGCAAGGAAAACGGCGTGCCCGGCGTCCGGCTGATCGAGCGGGACGAGGTGCTCCAAATGGAGCCGAACACCAATCCGGACGTGCTCTGCGCGCTCTACGCGCCCACCTCCGGCCTGACCAGTCCCTATGAGATGACCTTCGCCCTGGCCGACCATGCGGCGGTCAACGGCGCCGTGTTCCGCATGAACGAGGAGGTCACCGGCCTGCGCCGCGACGAGGCGGACGGCCTGTGGCACGTCACGGGCACCTCCGGCGAATATACCGCCCGCGTGCTCGTCAACTGCGCCGGCGTCGGCTCGGCAAAGCTGCACAATCTGATCTCCGACGAGCCGCTGAGCATCATCGACCGCCGCGGCCAGTATTATTTGATGGATCGCATGAGCCCGCTGCCCTTCCACATGACCATGTTCCAGTGCCCCACCCGGATGGGCAAGGGCGTGCTCGTCTCCCCGACGGTGCACGGCAACCTGCTGCTCGGCCCCTCCGCGGAGGACATTCCGGACGAGCTGGACACCGCCACCACTGCCGAGGGCCTCGCCTTCGTGCTGGACAAGGCGAAGCTGACCTGGCCGAACGCGTCCACCCGCGGCACCATCACCAACTTCTCCGGCATCCGCGCCCATGAGGCGAAGGGTGACTTCGTCATCGGCGCGGTCAAGGGCGCAAAAAACGCCTACGAGACCGTCGGCATCGAAAGCCCCGGCCTGTCCGCCGCGCCCGCCATCGCGGAAATGCTGGGCGACATCATCGCGCGGGAGCAGGGCCTGACGCGCAAGGCGGAGATCGTCGCCGCGCCCGCGCGTCCCAAGCCGTTTTATGCCATGACCACGGCGGAGCGCGCCGCCGCTGTCGCCGCGGATCCCCTCTACGGCAAGCTGGTCTGCCGCTGCGAGGTGGTGACCGAGGCGGAGATCCGGCAGGCGATCCGCCGCCCCGTGGGCGCGCGGACCATCGACGGCGTCAAGCGCCGCACCCGCGCCGGGATGGGACGCTGTCAGGGCGGCTTCTGCAGCCCCCGCGTGGCCGAGCTGCTGGCCGAGGAGCTGCACATCCCCATGACCGAGGTCACCAAGTGCGGCGGAAAGAGCGTGCTTTTGACCGGAACCATTCAGGACGCGATGAAGGAGGCGAAGTGACATGACCGAGCAGACAAACGGCATGATGCAGGTGGACGTGCTCGTCATCGGCGCAGGCCCCGCGGGTCTGGCCGCCGCCATCGCCGCCCGGGAGGACGGCGTCGAAAATCTGCTGGTGCTTGAGCGCGAGCATACGCCCGGCGGCATCCTGCGCCAGTGCATCCACAACGGCTTCGGCCTGCATCGCT
>CAZRLM010000089.1:10791-11750 GCA_964600835.1 uncultured Oscillospiraceae bacterium | reverse complement strand
GACGTTCTTGGTTTCTTCCTTGCGGAAGCGGGTGTTCTGCAGCAGCACCACGTCGCCATCCTGCATCGCGGCAACGGCAGCCTTGGCGTTCTCGCCCACCACGGCGTCGTCATCGGCAAAAACGACCTTCTTGCCCAGATACTCGCTCAGGCGATCCGCCACGGGCGCGAGGGAGAACTTCGCCTCCGGGCCGTTTTTCGGCTTGCCCAGGTGGCTGCACAGAATCACGCGGCCGCCGTCCGCAATCAGCTTCTTGATGGTGGGCAGCGCGGCCACAATCCGCTTGTCATTGGTGATCTTGCCGTCCTGCATCGGGACGTTGAAGTCGCAGCGGACAAGCACCCGCTTGCCGGAAACCTGAATGTCGTCAATCGTCTTCTTCGCCATAGTGCACACTCCTTTGAATCGTCCATGCTATATTGCAAAAGCCTTTCGGCGTGCAATCGTACAGGATTATGATACCACGTTCCACCTGGAATGGCAAGCCTTTTCCATGGAAATTGATAAGAATTTGTCAACGCTTCGGCGCATAGCATACAGCATCCGGATTGACAGGAGGCGACGCGTATGGTGACCCTTCCTCCCCGGCTGATGCTGCTGCTCTGCGCGGTCATGGCGGCCGCATATCTGTTCAGCCGCCGATACGACCCCAACCGTCCCGCTGGACGGCTGACGCGTCATCTGCTCGCGGGATTCGCGCTGCTGAGCCTCTGGAACGCGCTGCCGCTGCCGCATCTGGGTGTGAATCGGATTTCCGCCTGCGTCGCCGGCGTGCCGGGGCTGCCCGGCGTGGGGCTGCTGGCCACGCTGGCCGCGCTGCCCTGACAGGTCACACGTCCACAATCTCGACGCCCGCGAGCGCCTCCTCAATCAGCGCCTCCGTGTCCAGCTTGTCCTCACCCTCGCGTATCTTCTCCAGCTTGGGCCGGGTCGCGGGATGCCGGGGCGTGAACACGGTG
>CAZRLM010000089.1:0-10781 GCA_964600835.1 uncultured Oscillospiraceae bacterium | reverse complement strand
ACGAGGTCTCCATGGTGCCGATCTTGCGCGCCACGTCGATGATTTCGCTCTTGTCCATGCCGATCAGCGGGCGGAACACGGGCATCTCGACCACGCTGTCGGTGGTCGCAAGCGCCTGCATGGTCTGGCTCGCCACCTGGCCGATGCTCTCGCCGGTGATCAGCGCCTCGCAGTGCTGCTGCCGGGCGATTCGCTCGGCAATGCGCATCATGTACCGGCGCATGATCAGCGTCGTGTACTCCTCGGGGCACTTCTCGTGAATCTCCATCTGGATATGGGTAAAGGGCACAACGTGCACGCGCACGCCGCAGCAGCTTTCGCTGAGGATGCGCGCCAGGTCGAGCACCTTCTCCTTCGCCCGGTCGCTGGTATAGGGATAGCTGTGGAAGTGGACGGCGTTGATGTGCACGCCGCGTTTGGCGATCATCCACCCGGCGACCGGGCTGTCGATGCCGCCGGACAGCAGCAGCGTCGCCCGTCCGTTGGTGCCCACCGGCATACCGCCGTAGGCCATCACGACGCGGACGTACAGGTAGCACTGGTCGCGAATCTCCACGTTCAGCACATGATCGGGATGGTGGATATCCACGCGCAGCGCCGGGTTCGCGTCCAGAATGCGTCCGCCCAGCTCCTGATTGATCGCGGGCGAATCCATCGGATACCGCTTGTCGCTGCGCCGGGCGCTCACCTTGAAGGTGCCAGTCAGGCCGTCCATCATGCGCACCGCCTGCGCGGCAATGGTCTCAAAGTCCGCCGTAGGCATTTCCACCGCCGGACATACGCTGTGCACGCCAAAGACCTTCGTCACACGGCGGACGCACTCGTCCAGATCGGTGAAGTCGGACACGAAGATGCGGCCGTCATGCAGCCACACCTTGCCGCCCAGCGGCTGCACCGCGTGACGCACGCGATTCACCAGCGCGCGCATGAAAACGGGGCGGTTCAGCCCCTTCAGGAATATCTCTCCATAACGGACAAGCAGCAGCTCCCGCACGAAATCTCTCTCCTTTTATCGACGTACATACCGCGCCAGCAGCGCGTAGTGCTTTTTGACCATTTCCGCCGCGAAAGCGATTTCCGCCTCGCCGATGCCCGGGCACAGGCTGAAACGAATCGCGCTGTCGGCCAGATCATGGGGCACGCCCATGGCGGACAGCACGCCGGAGATGCGCTGCTTCCTGCTGGCGCAGGCCGATCCGCTGCTGACAATAACCCCGTCGCCCTCCAGCGCGAAAAGCATCGTCTGCGACCGAACCGGCGGAAAGCTCACGTTCAGGATGTGCGGCGCGGCGGCGGGATCGTCCATCGCCGGGCCGTTCAGCACTGCCGCGGGCACCGCTTCCCGCAGCGCGGCCCACAATTGGCGCTTTCGCGCGGCCATATCCGCAATTGCGTCCGCCGGGTAGCTGCGCACCGCCTCGCCCAGACCGATGATGCCCGGCGTGTTCTCCGTGCCGGAGCGATACCCGTCCTCCTGACCGCCACCGAACACGATCGGGCTGATCTTGTGCCCCTGGCGGACAATCAGCGCACCCACGCCCTTGCAGGCGTGGAGCTTGTGGCCGGAGAAGGCGTAAGACTGCACGCCGCTGTGGTTGAAGTCGAACGGGACGCGGAGAAACCCCTGCACACCGTCCACATGGAGCGCCGCCTGAGGGCAGGCCGCGTCCCGCAGCGCGGCGATTTCCTGAAGCGGCTGCACCGCGCCGACCTCGTTGTTCACCTGCATCACGCAGATCAGCCGGACGCTGTCATCCAGCAAGCTGCGCAGCGCGTCAAGCTCCACCACGCCGTCCCGGCGAACGGGGATCTCCGCCACCTGATGACCCAGCCGCTCGATCTCCGCCGCACAGGCGCTGACCGCGGGATGCTCCACACCGGTGATGAGCACCCGGCCCGGCTTTCGCACCGTGCGCAGATGGCCCAGGATGGCGATGTTGTCCGCCTCCGTGCCGCCGGAGGTGAAAATGAGCCGCTGTCCCTTGGCATGAGCCGCCTCCAGGCAGGTTTCCCGGGCGGCGGAAACGAGCTTCTCCACCGCCAGCGCGGGCTTGTAGAGCGCGGAGGGGTTGTGCCAGTGCGCCGTCAGCGCGTCCTGCATGGCAGCGACCACCTGCGCCGACGGGCGGGTGGTCGCGCTGTTATCCAAATAGACCTCCATACTCACTCCTGATACGCGCCTCTGGGCAGATACTGCTTGATGTAGTCCACCATTTCCTTGCTCGGCTCGCAGATGATGATGCGCTTGTTGCCGTCCTTCTGGAAGAAGAAGAAATACAGTTCCGCGCCGCGGTTGAGGAACCAGTTCATCTTTTTGATGTTCGGCATCGAGATATAGCGGTTGAACACCGAGCCGTTCACGGGGCCGAACACATCGACGTTGCGCACGTTCAGGCTGCCCAGGCTCTTGCGCTTCTGATTGTTGAACACCATGGCGAAGTCCATGCTGCCGTTGGTGAAGGTATACTCGTACTCCGTCCGCAGCCGACTGCGGAACAGGAACAGCAGCACCGCCACGCCGATGTTGACGACCGTCAGCAGCAGCCCGCCCACCGAGAAGCTGACCATCAGCATTTGCAGGGAAAACAGGCCGATGAAGCCGGAGATAACGACGACGACCATCGACAGCACATAGAGCACCTCGTTCATCGCCCGTTCCTTTTTGACTACTACCTCTTCCAGAAAGTGATCCATAGCCATGATACATTCCTCCGTATTTTTTCTCCCGGCCCTCCGCCGGGCGTTATAGCACCAGATAGATCGCCGCGGTCATCATGCCGATGATCGCGCCGGCGAGCACCTCCAATGGCTTGTGTCCGACAAGCTCCTTCAGGTCGTCGTCCGCAATCGGCTTGCCGCTGATGAACACGTTGCGCAGGATCTCGTTGATGATCTCCGCCTGCCGACCCGTTTCCCGGCGAACGCCCGTCGCGTCGTACATGACGATGGCGGCCAGGGTGAAGCTGACGGCGAACAGCGGCGTGTCAAATCCTTCCGTGAAGCCGACGATCAGCGTCAGCGCCACCACGAAGGACGTATGGGATGACGGCATTCCACCCGAACCCAGGATCCGCCGCCAGTCCCACTTCTTTTCCACGATATACCAGGTCGGGATTTTCAGCACTTGGGCAACAAACCAGCTCGTCAACGCGCAAAGAAGGACGCGGTTGGAAAACAGTTCAAGCAGGCTGTGCAATTGGGATCGCCTCCGCTCCTTCTTATTGTACCCGTTTCAGTGTCTCGCGCGCAAGGGGTTTGAAAAAATTCATATTCCGGTCAAACTTTTCGGCGGCTCGCTCCGCCGCGGCAATGTGCGCCGCCGCGTCCTCACGCGCGCCGTCCAGGCCGCGCACCGCCACCCAGGTCTGCTTGCCCAACGACGCGTCCATGCCGATATTCTTGCCCAGAAGCGCCGCGTCGCCGGTCACGTCCAGCAGGTCGTCCACAATTTGAAAGGCAATCCCCAGGTGATAGCCGTACGAAATGCCCGCGGCGACGGTTTCCTCCGCCGCGCCGGCCAACCGCATTCCCGCTTCCAGCGGCGCGGTAAGCAAATCCGCCGTCTTGTGGGCGTGGATGTAGCTCACCCGCGCCATCGTCGGCGTTTCGCCCTCCTCGGTCACGTCCACTGTCTGCCCGGCGACCATGCCGGTTACGCCGGAACGCCGCGCAATGGCCTCCGCCGCCAGCAGACCGCGGCGGTCGTCCCGTTCGCAGGCCGCGCGGAGCATGGTCTCCATCGCCGCGTGCAGCAGCCCGTCCCCCGCCAGAATCGCCATGCCCTCGCCGAACACCTTGTGGTTCGTCGGCTTGCCGCGACGCAGGTCGTCGTTGTCCATCGCCGGCAGGTCGTCATGGATCAGACTGTAGGTGTGGATCATCTCCAGCGCGCAGGCAAAGGGCAGCGCTTCCTCCGCGCTTCCCCCGCAGGCCTCCGTTGCCGCCAGCAGCAGCACCGGTCGAAGCCGCTTGCCGCCCGCCTCCAGCGAATACGTCATGGCCCGGCGGAGAATGTCCGGCATCTCGCCCAGGCGGTCAAGCGTGCCGTCCAGCGTCTGCTCGACCAGGGCGCGGTACGCGTCGTAGCTCCTCATTCCGTTTCCTCCAGCGGCGTTTCGCTTTCCGTGCCGTCCTGCGCCCGGCGCAGCACCGTCAACCGCTGCTGCGTCTGGCTCAGCTCCTTTTCCAGCGCCGAGAGCAATTGCAGGCCCTCCTCGTAGTGCTTCATCGAGTCCTCCAGGCTCAGCCCGCCGCGCTCCATTTCGCCAATCAGCTGCTCCACCTGCGCCAGCTGCTGCTCAAAGGTCAGCTTTTTCTTCGTCGCCATGGTTCTCCTCTCCGCAGCGGCGAACCGCTACTGTTCCATCATGAAAATGCAGCGTCATCGCCTCTGGCGCGCTCCGGCTGCTGGTGACCACATGACTGCCGGAGGTCGCCAGCACATAGCCTCGCTCCAGCACCCGCTGCGGGCTGAGCGCCGTCAAGGCTGCCCGGTCGCGCTGCCACCGCTCCTGCGCCGCCTGATAAGCGCCGTCGACGGCATTGTCCAGCCGCATCTGCGCCATCGCCACGCGGGACGGCAGGTCGGACATCCGCTGCGTGATCAGCTGCGTCATCTGCGCCCGAAGCGACAGGGTGCGCTGACGCATCTCGCTCACGCGGCGCTCCGGGCAAACCGCTTCCAGCGCCAGCCGCGCCTCCCGCAGCCGAAGCCGACTTTGCTCCGCGCGGCGCGCCGCCGCCTCGGCAAACCGGCGCGCCATTTGACGCAGCGCCGCGCGCGTTTCCGCCCGATCGGGCACGGCCATCTCCGCCGCGTTGGACGGGGTCGACGCGCGCACGTCCGCCGCGAAATCCGCAATCGTCACGTCCGTCTCGTGGCCCACCGCCGAGATCACCGGGATGGGGCTGTCCGCAATCGCCCGGGCGACGCATTCCTCGTTAAAGGCCCACAAATCCTCGATAGAGCCACCACCTCGCCCGGCAATGATCACATCCACCATGGAAAGCGTTCCTGCCCGGCGAATGGCGGTTGCAATCTGCTCCGCCGCGCCCTCGCCCTGCACCTGCACCGGCAGCAGCACCAGCGGCACGCCGGGGTCGCGCCGTGCTGCCACCCGGCGGATGTCATGCAGCACCGCCCCGGCCTCGCTGGTCACAATCGCAATCTTGCGCGGCCTGATGGGCAGCGGGCGCTTGCGCGACGCATCGAACAGCCCCTCTGCCGCCAGACGCGCCTTGAGCAGCTCAAACTGCCGGTACAGGCTGCCCACGCCCTCCGGGCGCATGGCGTCCGCGACAAACTGGTACGAACCGCCCTCCTCGTAAAGCCGCACCGCGCCGTGGAGGATCACCTGATCCCCCTCCCGAGGCCGGAAGCTCATGCGCATCGCGCTGGAACGGAAGATGACGCAGCTGATTTTGCAGCGCTCGTCCTTGAGCGTGAAATACCAGTGCCCCGATGGATACGCCTTGAAGCCGCTGACCTCGCCCCGCAGCCGCACCGAGCGCAGCGCGGGATCCATCGTCAGCGATCGGGAAACGTACTGGTTCAGCGTGGTGACGTCGAGCACCCATTCCTCGCCCGCCGCGCTCATTGCGCCGCCCTCTCCGCCGCGTCCAGCGTGTTGCGCAGCAGCATGGTGATCGTCATCTTGCCCACGCCGCCGGGCACCGGCGTAATCCAGCCGGCCACCTCCTTGACCGCGTCAAAGTCCACATCGCCGACCACCTTGCCGTCCACCCGGTTGATGCCCACGTCGATCACCACCGCGCCGGGCTTGACCATGTCCGCCGTCACAAAGCGCGCCTTGCCCACCGCGCACACGAGCACGTCCGCCCGCCGGGTGTGCGCCGCCAGATCGGCCGTGCGGCTGTGGCAGATCGTCACCGTGCAGTTTTCCCTGAGCAGCAGCATCGCCATCGGCTTGCCGACGATGTTGCTCCGGCCAATCACCACGGCCTCCTTGCCCGCCAGCGGCACGCCCGTGCGGCGAATCATTTCCAGCGCGCCCTCCGGCGTGCAGGCCACCACGCCGGGCAGGCCGTTCAGGAGCCGCCCAGCGTTGATGACATGAAAGCCGTCCACGTCCTTTTCCGGCGCGATCACCGCCAGCGCCGCCGCCTCGTCCAGATGGCGCGGCAGCGGAAGCTGCACCAGAATGCCGTGGATGGTCGCATCCGCATTCAGGGCGCGGATGGCCTGCTCAAGCTCCTCCTGCGTCGTCGTCTCCGGCAGACGGAGCGTCACGGAATGAATACCCGTCTGCTCGCAGGCAACGCCCTTGTTGCGCACATAAATTTGGCTCGCCGGATCCTCGCCGACCAGAATCACCGCCAGTCCGGGCGTCACGCCCCGCGCCGTCATCGCGGCGGCCCGCCGGGCAATGTCCTCTCGAAGCTCCTGAGAAATCACCTTGCCGTCCAGAATTTGCGCCGTCATCGCGCTCCCTCTCTTTCTATAACCGGGCCGTGAAGCCCGCGTAGCCGGCGATCCGCCGGAAGCCAAAGGCCGCGAATGCCGCCGTGTCCGCTTCCTCCGCAAAGTGGCACAGGCGCTTCGCGCCTTCCGCCCGCGCGTCCCGCGCGCAGGCCGCCAGCAGTCCCGGAACGGCGCGTTCCCGCAGCGCATCGGGACAGAACACCGCAAAGATTTCCGGCGTTTCCGCGTCCCTTTGGCACAGCAGCAGCGCGTCCTGACGATACGCGTAAACGAGCCAGTTCCGCCAGCTCGCCAGCACCCGCGTACTCGTCCAGTACATGGCCGGATCCGTGTGCAGCTTGCGCAGCAACGCCGCGTCCTCCGGCGCGTCCGTCAGCCGCCGCACCTCCGGCGGAACGGATCGCTCGGGCGTTTCGTCCAGCGAGAGCATATTTTCCGTGGACTGTTCGATCTGCGCAAAGCCGTTTGCACGCAGCCACGCGCAAGCCGCTTCGTTTTCCTCCGGAAAGCCCAGGTCAAGCTGCGCGCCGGGCCAGCGCTCTCGCGCCCAGGCCGTGAACGCTGCCAACGCCGCGCCCTGCCAGCCGTCCTCCGTGAGGAAGAAGCAGGCGGACACATAGCGATCCTCCGGCAGAAAATACGCGTGAATGTAGCCGCGCGCCGCGCCGTCCTGCGCAAACGTCAGCAGGACGTCCCGCTCGTCCGCCAGCCTCTGACGGGCCTTGCAGTCAAAATCCGCGCGGGTTTTCACACCGTCCAGATACGTCGGAAAACCGCTCGTTTTCAGCGAACAGGCCAGCCGCCACGCCGCGTCCGCGCACGCGTTCCAGTCCTTCGCGGTCATCGGGAGCAGCATTCGCCCGCTCCTCTCTCCAGCGCCCGCAGCTTTTGCAGGCCGATCAGCGCCGCGCCGACCGCGTTGTCGCCGCTGTATTCCGGGCGACCGAAGTACAGACGCACCCGCCGATCCTTTTGATGGACGCGCTGCATCACCAACTCCCGGAACAGCGCCGAGGAGGCCACGCCGCCCGCCAGCAGCGCCTGCGTGATCCCGGTCGCGCGCACGCCGCCCAGCACAAGCCGCGCTACCGTGCGCGCCAGCAGATCGTACACCTCGCGCGCGACGTCCTCCGGCGGCAGCGTATTCGCGGCAATCCAGCGCTGCAGCTGCGTTTCCGCGCCGGAAAGATGGCAGGACAAATCATCCTTCGCCATGCTGACGGGCAGCCGCGCCGCGCTCTGCCCGCGCCGCGCCAGCTCCTCCAGACGCGGCCCGGCGGGAAACGGCAGAGACAGCGCCACGCCGACCCGATCCACTAACTGCCCCGCGTGCAGGTCAAGCGACCCGCCCAGAAGCGTCAAGTCATCGCCGCGCATCGCGAGCAGCTCCGTTGTGCCGCCGGACAGATGCAGCGCCAGCAGATCGCCGGGCTGAACGCCGCTGTCCAGCTTCGCGGCGGCGATATGCCCCCGCTGATGGGAGGACGAAAAGCAAGGGACGCCCAGCAGCGCGGCCAGTCCGCGCGCCTGAGCATCCCCCACTTGAAAAACGGGCATATACGATTCTTCCCCGTCCCTGGGGCGGGCGGAGGCGCACACGGCGGCGATCTTCCTGCCGTCAATCGCGCAGGCAAGCGCTTCGAGCTGCTCCGGCAACTGGCGAACATGAATGAACACCGCCTCGCTCTGGCGCAGGCCGCGCTGCCCCTGCGCCACCGGCAGCAGTTTACGGCAGCTGGCGACCACCTCGCCCGTCATCGTCACCGCGGCGGCGGAGGTGGTGTAGCAGCTCGTGTCCAGGCCGACAACGACCCGCTCGCTCATGCCCGGCCTTCCTTCCGGCGCAGAATCGTCCCCAGCACGCCGTTGATGAAACGCCCGCTCGCCGGGTCGGAATAGCATTCGGCCAGCGTCACCGCCTCGTTGATGGCAACAGGGCCGGGCACTCCCTGCTCATAAAGGATTTCCCAAGCCGCCAGGCGCAGGATGGTCAGATCGACGCGGGGCATCCGGTCGACCGTCCAATTGCGGCTGGCGGCCTGAATCTGCTCGTCCAGCTCGTCCAGGTGGGAGAGCACGCCCGCCATCACCTGCTCAATGTACGCCCGATCGTCCGCTCCCGGTTCGCTCTGCCGGACAGAAACACCGGGCAAGCCGTTCTCCCGAAGCTGCTCGTAGACCATACGCAGCGTATCCTCGCCGCCCTGGCCGCCTTCGAGGTGTTCAAAGATCATTTGCATGACCGCAGCTCGTGCGGTAACTCGCGCCATTTATAGCACTCCGTTTCTCAGTTCTGATCCCTCGGCGGAAAAAGCCGGTTGACCAGGTTTTTGATGAACTGTCCCTTGTCCTTCACGCCGCCGATAAACAGCCCTGCCGCGCCCAGCGCGACCACAAACAGCGTCCGCCAGAAGCCGATTGACAAAAGCAGCGCTGCCAGCGCCACGCCCAGCGCGGCGCACAGCAGTCCGCAGGCTCGCGTACCGCAGGTTGTCATTGCCTGAATCAACTCAATCAGCGAGTTCATGCGCTTCCGCCTCCTCTGCCTCGTCGTCCGCGGTTTCTTCCATCGGCTGCGTCTCGCCGTCGTTCAGCGTTTCCGCTTCCTCATTCTCGGCAGGCACTGCCGCCTCCTGAGGCTGCTCCGGCGCTTCCGCAGGTTCATCTTCCGGCGCGATCTGCTCCGCAATCTCCTCGGGAGCCGCGGTTTCTTCGGCTTTTTCGGCCATCTCAGGCGGTACGGGCACTGTCGCAGGCTGCTCCTCGCGGCCGAACAGCCGCTGATGCAGCGGACGCTTGCCCTCCTGCTTCTTGTCAGGCTCCTGCTGCATGGCAGGCTGCGCCGCGGGAATCGGCTCCTCATAGGCGGGCATACCGGGCGTTACGTCGGGCACGGCGTAGGCGGACGGCTGCTTCAGTTTGGAAGCGGACGTTTCCACCTGTACGCGCACCTCGCGCACGTCCACGCCGGAACAGGCCGTCACATACTGCTTGATCTGCTTTTGCAGCGCGCCGACCGCCAGCGGGATGTTCACCCCGCCCGCCAGCGCGACCCGCAGCCGGATGATCAGCCCGTCCCGCGCATTTTGGAGCGACATTCCATTGATATGCAGCTCGTCATGCTGATCCACGCACTTCTGCACCAGCCCCTCGATGGCGCGGATGGAGATGCTCAGCTCGCCGTTTTCGGTGCGCTGAAACACAAAGCCGCGCTTACCGCCGCGGCGGCGGAACAGCATCGCAACGCAGTACAGCCCCAGCAGGAGCAGTACCGCGGCGCACGACGCCGCTATCACCATATTGACCGTCTCCCGGGAAGCCAGGAAAGCCGCCAGCGCCCCCGTGAGCGGCACCGCAAAAAACGCCTCCGTCACCACACCGGCGCTCAGCGCAATCAGCACAAGTCCGGCCAGGGCGACAAGGAATCGGTCAGCCACGCGAATCTTCATCAGGCTTGCCTCCTTCCCAGGTCATCAATCTTCCGGCTGCGCTTCGTCAGCCGCCATTTCGGGTTCCTCCGCAGCCGGTTCCTCCACGGGAACGGGCGCTTCCTCGACGACAGGCGCCTCCACCGGCGCGGGAGCTTCTTCCGCCGCGTCAGCCTTCGCCTTCAAAGCAGGCTGCTGCGTCCCGGCCTCCAGCACCGCCTTCTCCTGTCCGGCGGACAGCGCGCGGTTCTCCTTCTCGAAGCTCACGCCCTGAACGTGCACGTCCACGCGGACAACGTGCAGCCCGGTCATCGTCTCGATGGCCTTGCGGACGTTTTCCTGCGCGTCCTGCGCGGCCTTCTGGATGGGCGTGCCGTACTCGATGATCACATAGAGGTCAACGCTGGCCTCCTCGGTGCCGATTTCGACCTTCACGCCCTTGGTGACGTTGCGGTTTTTATTCAGAATACTCGCGCCGGAAATATTGCACATCCCCGCGATGCCCTCCACCTCGCCGGCAGCCACGCCCGCGATAATGGCGACCACCTCATTGGCATAGGTGATGCTGCTGGACGGCTCCGTGCTCTGGTCGTCCACCGTCAGGGGAAGATTATCCTTCTTCAATGCCATTTCGGTTGCACCTCCTCAGGTTTCCGTTTTAGTATAACAGATTTTGCGGCGGTTGACAACATGAATCCGGTTTTCACTCGTCCTTCTTCTCCGCCACCACGGCAATGTGCAGCTCGTCCAGCTGCTTTTGCGTCACCTCGCCGGGCGCGCCCATCATCACGTCCTGCGCGTTCTTGTTCATCGGGAACGGAATCACCTCGCGGATGGAGTCCTCCCCCGCCAGCAGCATGACCATCCGGTCCACACCGGGCGCGATGCCCGCGTGCGGCGGCGCACCGTAG
>CAZRLM010000088.1:0-11927 GCA_964600835.1 uncultured Oscillospiraceae bacterium | reverse complement strand
GCGATGTCGTGCGTCTTGCCGCCGCGGGTGGTAACCATCTGCAACCGCTGCGCCTGAGAGACGCCGGCGTCCGGATAGTACACGCAGCAGCTGGTGCCGGGCACGTCGCGGAAGCCCTCCAGCGCGGCCTTGCCGGTGTCGCCGCTGGTCGCCGCCAGAATGCTGATTTCCCGCGTTTCGCCGTTTTTGCGCGCCGCCAGGGTGATCAGGTGGGGGAGCAGCTGAAGCGCCATGTCCTTGAAGGCGAGCGTGGGGCCGTGGAACAGCTCCAAAACGGAGGTGTTGTCGTCCAGCGCGCGCAGCGGCGCGACGGCGGGGTCATCGAAGCGGTCGGCCGCGTAGGCCGCGCTCACCGCGTCGTCGATCTCCGGCAGCGTGTAGTCCTCCAAAAAGAGCCGCAGGATGGCGGAGGCGCGCTGCCGGTAATCCATCTCGGTCAGATCGGACAGCTTCTTCATCGTTACCGGCGGGAACATGGCGGGCACATAAAGACCGCCATCCGGCGCGATACCGGTCAGGATGGCCTGTGACGCGGTGACGCAAGCGCCCCCGCGCGTAGAAAAGAACGACATGGGATCACGCTCCTCAATATGAAAATGTAATAAAAATGAGGCGGCGGCACGAAGCCCCGCCCCATGCATTGCTGATGGGAAGAACGATCAGATCAGATAGCCCTTCATGAACTCGGGCAGGCTGGCAGGATCCTCGCTGACGGAGAGCACGAAGTTCACTTCATGCTTGGCGCTCAGCTCCTCCATGCGCTTGAACAGCCACTCGGTGTCCGCCAGGTTGGCCTTGCAGAGCTTGATGAACGCGTCGATGAAGATGGTGCCCACGTCGAAGTTCTGGCTGAGCATACCGCTCAGGAAGCCCAGGAACATCTCGGGGGTGTGCACATGATAGTCGTCCGCGTTGATGAAGCGCACTTTATGGTCGATGTCGAACATATAGCGGTTGTCATCGTCGAGGAAAACCACGTCGTTCGTCGCTTCCTTGGCGGTCTGGTTGGTCATATCAATAAGCCGCTTGGTCTTGCCGGAGCCTTTCTTGCCTGCGATGATCTGAATCATTGGGAAAACTCCTCCTTTGAGTTACTTGCTGTGTTTATTATAGCGCATTTTCCGGTCGGATGCAATAGCTACTCCTCAACGGATACAGGGTTATTCGCCACTCGCTGGGCGAAATCCTTCCTGACGGCGCAGTCCAGGACGCGCTTTTCTCCGCCGGGGAGGGCGGGGTCAAGCCGGCAGACGGCGGCGTAGTCGCAATAGTCACAGGCGGACCACTGGTCGATGGCGGCGGGGGCGACGGCAATCTCGCCCTGCCGGATGCGGTCGGCCAGCTGGGCGGCGGTGCGCTCGGCATGGTCGAGAAGGGCGCGCAGCTCCGGGAGCGGGAAGGCGGCGGCGGTCTTGGCGACGGAGCCGTCCTTGTTGAACACCTTGTCGATGGAGAACTGCTTCTGCTCCTCGTCCATTGCGTCAACCACCTCGGCCTCGGCCAGCACCACGCCCTTGAGATGCAGGCTTTGGGCGATTTGCCGCTCCGCCTCGGCGCGGATGTCCTCGGGCGTATCGACCATCGGGTCGCGGACGGTGAAGTAGAACGCGCCCGCGGGCAGTGCGCCCGTATTGCCCTGGGTGACGGCGCGCAGGTACAGCAGCAATTGCAGCTGAAGCCCGTACCACATCCGCACGGGATCCAGACCGTGGGGACTGCTCTTGTAGTCGATGACCCGCAGGTATACGCCCGTATCGCCCTCGTAGCGGTCGATGCGGTCGATCTTGCCCCGCAGCGCGACGCGCCGTCCGTCGTGCAGGGTGAGGATGACCGGCGGCAGTCCGCCCTCCATCCCGAAGGCAACCTCCGTGCCGCAGGTGACGAAGCGGCTGTTCCGCGCGTGATTGGTGAACAGCCACGCCGCGCGGCGGACTGCGCGCACATAGCTTTCGCCCAATTGTCGGCCCAGCGCGTCCTCGCCAAGCGGGCCGTCCTCCCACGCACGGGTCAGCGGGGAGAGCACCTGATCCATCATCCGGTCGATTTCCTGGGCGGACACCTCCGGCCAGGAGGGCGTGGCGGCGGCGAGGGTGGCGTAATCCCGCAGCGCCGCGTGGAAGAAGCTACCCTTCTCGTCCGCCGCAAAGGCGAAGGGGCGGCGTGCCACGGGCTTGAGGCCGTAGTCCACAAAATGGCGGAAGGGACAGGCGGCGAAGGTTTCCAGGCGGGAAATGGACACGCTGTCCTGGGTGAACAGCCGCCGCGCCGTTGCGTAGGGAATCGGCTCGGCGTGGACGCGGGCGGAGAGGCCGTCCAGCAGCAGCGCGGCCCGGTCGTGCCATTGTTCGGATTGCAGCAGGCAGCGCAGCGCTTCCTGCCAGGCCGGGTCAAGCGCGGCCTCCTGACCATCCATCAGTGCCCGAAGGCGGGTGGACAGCCCGTCCAGCGCCATCAGCGGGGACAGGGGCGCGTCATCCTGCGCGGTCACGCCACCGGTGACCGTAACGCCAGGCAGCAGCGCGCGCACGTCGTCGATCAGCCCCGCGGGGCGGAGCGCCGCGCCGTCCTGCCCGCCCAGCGAGTAGGTGAAGGCGATCTCCCGACCAGGCAGCGCGACGGTGCGGTAGAAGTCCGCCTGCCGCAGCGCGGCCTGTTCCAATCGCGTCAGTCCCACCGGGCGGCGGAGCGCGTCCGAGAGCGCCTCGCGCTCCCGCTCGCTCAGCAGGCTGTCCATGCCGGAGGCCATCACGCCGTCCTGCAAGCCCATCAGGATCAGCGCGTCCACCCGACCGGTCATCAGGTGCCCCGCCTCGCCGGCCATCACCGCGTCCGGCTGGGGCGGCAGGGCGCTGATCGTCGCGCCCGTCAGGCCCGACTCCACAAACCTCGCAATATCCCGCATGGCGGCGCGGCGCTCGCCGAGCAGCGCGTAGAGCTGGTCGAGCAGCTCCATCACGATTTTCCACACCTGCCGATTTTGGGACGCTTCCGCCAGCATCCCCCGGCTGAGCAGCGCTTCCTCCCGCTCAAGCAGGCGGGCGTAAGCATCCGTTTCCTCCAAAAGCAGGTAGACCGCGCGCACCGACGCTTCCGCCGTGCGCGCCTCCCGCAGCCGCGTTTGCAGCCGCGCGATCGGCTCAATCAGCCTCAACCGCAGCGGCTCCATCCGCTCCGCGTCGCCGCGGGTGAAGGGACGCAGCCATTTCATGTGATTGACGCCGTTTTCCAGCGCGTAGTTTTCCAGCGCAAAGCGCTCCTCCTCCGCCAAAGGGGAGAAGCCGCTCTTGACGACTGTCAGCACGTCCTCCTGCCGGTAGCCGCCGGTGGCGGCCCGCAGCGCGCCCGTCAAAAAGCGGCACAGCCCGTGACGGGCCGCGCTGTCCTTGCGGGCCAGATAGTGGGGGATGCCCGCGGCGGCAAGCGTCACGTCCAGCAGACCGTCCAGCCCGCCCGTGCTCGCCAGGGCGACCGCCATGCGCCCCCAGGGAATCCCCGCGTCATGCCAGGCGCGCAGCCGGGCCGCCGCCCAGGCCGCCTCCGCGTAGGGGGTGGCGGCGGCGTGTATCGCCACGCAGGACGCGTCGCCGTCAAAGGGCGCGTCCCGCCGGGTAAACAGATAGCGTTCCAGATGGCGCAGCGCTATCGCGCGGCCGTCGTCGATCAGGGGCAGGTAACGAATCACGCAGGGCACGCCGCGCTCGTCTAAATGGCGGGACAGGTCGGCGGCGGTGCGCCGCTGGGTGAGGAAGATGCGCCCGTCCAGCGCTTCCTTCGCGTCCATCACCAGGGCGACGGCGAGGCTGTCCGCCAGCGTGGCCGCCTCTGTCAGCAGGCGGCAGAATGGCTCCGGCAGCACGTCGAAGCCGTAGACCCACACCGCCGCGCCGTCCATCACGCCGCTGGGCTTCAGGCGGCGAATCAGTTCCTCCTGCTGGGCGGTCTCGTCGGCGAAGCGCCCGGCGAGGATCGCCTCATAGGCGGCGAACACGCGGGCAACGTCCTCCTGTTTGGCCCGGGCTGCGCCGGGGGGCAGCTGGGCAGCGTAGGCGGACAGCTCGTCCGCCGTCATACCGGCCTTTTGGAGGTCGGACAGCAGGCTGGACAGCTTGTCCGGCAGACCGGGCCGGTCGGCGACGCTGCGATAGCAGGTCAGGTCGTCCCGGACGAGGGCCAGCGCCTGCGACAGCGCCATCACGCGCCCGCGATCGGTCAGCGGGGGCAGCGGGTCGCGGCCGCCGCGCTCCCTGATGCGCTGGGACAGCCGCCGGGGCGAAAGCACGTCCAGGTCGATCAGCCCGGGCAGAGCCAGGCCGTCGATCAGATCCCGCTCCGCTTGCAGGGTGTACTGCTCCGGCACCAGCAGCAGCACCCGCTTTCCAGCATGATGGGCGCGGCCGATCTCCGGCAGCAGCTGGGGCAGCAGCTGCCCCGCCCGGCCTCCCAAAATCCGTACCGGCTGCATCACGCCGCCCCCTTACTCTTTCTTTTCCGGCCAGCCCAGAGAGGCCAGCTGACGGTGCGCGTCCTCAAGCAGCGCGCCCGCCGCGTCCCTGTCCCGCCGGAAGCGGCGGGCTGCGATGGGTCTGCGATACCAGGGCACGCCCGCGAGCGCCCGGCGGCGGGCGACCTGCGTCAACGCCCGGACGACCTCCGGCTCCGCGAGCAGCCGCTCCAGCGCCGCCTTGACGGCCTCCTCCTGCATCACCAGTCCCAGCTTGCCGCGAAGCTCCTGATACTGCGCCTCCTCCAGCGTGCGGATCTTGCGCGCGGCGGCGGAGGCCATTCGGGTCAGGCGGGCGACCCGCCAGCGCTGCGCCTCCTCGGGGGCGACCAGCGGCAGGCGCGCCGTTTCGGCCCAGCGCAGGCCGGAGGCCACCGCGCCGCGGAGCTTCTCCTGCCAGGGCGCAACGTCGGTGGGAACGGACGGCGTGGGCAGGCCGTGCTCACGCAGCTCGCGCAGGAAGTCCTCCTCCGCGAAGGCGCGCACCATCCCGTCCATCGGCGCGAAGCGGCGGATGTCCTCATAGGCGCTGTTGTACAGCAAAATCACCGGCGTGCCGATCGCCAAACAGGCCATCGCGCAGTGGAGCCGCTTGGTGACGACGAGCCGCGCGCCCGCGTAGCGCCGGAGCAGCGCTTCGGCGGCGCTCATGCGGCGGGCGTAGTCCTGATCGTCGTCCGCCCGCTGATGGGTCACGACGCGCACCCTGTCCGCGCCGACCAGCACGCGCAGCGCCTCGGTGACCGTCTCCGGCACGTCGACGCAGCAAAGCTCGTCTCCGGCGGTCACGCCCTCGGGACGGGAGAGGGTCAGCGTGACGCAGCCGGACACAACACGGGATACGTCCGCGCCGGCAAGCAGCTCGGCGGTGCGCTGATCCCGGCAGGAGACGGGCGTGTGCGCGGTCAGGCATTTCAGCCCCGCCCCGTCCAGCGCGGTGAAGGGCACGCCCCACGCGTCCTCGGCGGACAGGTGCAGCCCCGCGAAAACCGGCACGATGCGCTGATCCGGCGGCCAGTGCGACAGATCGGACAACGCCGCGCCCGACAAAAGCGCCGCAACCCGCCCGCCCTCGGGCAGGTCGGGGAGAGGCTGATCCAGGCTGCGCGCGTCCAGCACGCGATCCACCCGGGGCAGCAGGCGCGCGGCGGCCAGCGTCCGCAGGTCGTCGCCCAGATTGGTGCTCTCGGGATGCCACACAACGGCGTATTCCACCGTCAACCGCTCCTTTCATTAGATGGACTGCGCCAGGTATTCCTCCAGGCACAGCCCACTGTCCCGCATGGAGAGGGCGTGCTCCACGCCCACATAGCGGACGTGCCACGGCTCAGCCAGGAAGCCGGTAATCTTCTCCTTTTCCTTGGTGTAGCGGAGGATGAAGCCGTACTCCCAGCAGTGCTCCGCCAGCCAGACGGACTGCTGGGTATCCTTGAAGAAGTACCCGGGGACGGTCAGGTCGAGGGCCAGTCCCAATTGGTGCTCGCTGGTGCCCGGCTCGGCCACCGTCAGACGGGTGGCGCTGATCGCGTCCTCCTGGCTCAGATTATTTTTGTTCATATACTCGGCGACCTGCGCGTCAAACAGGCTTTGCTGCACCGCGTCGGTGCGGTAGCCCGCGCTGACCTGCCACACGGTCAGCCCATCCTGATGGGCGGCGCGGAGCATGGCCATCAGCGCGTCCGCCGCGACGCGTTCGGCCTGCGTGCCCTCCTCCTTGATGATGACCAGGCTGCCGTCGCAATAGTCGGACAGGTTGACCAGCTCCTTGGGCTGGTAGCCGTCCGGCAGCGGATGGTTACGGTTGACGAGGAGGGGCGCGTCCGTGTCCGCCATGGCGGGGACGGCGGCGGTGGGGTCGCTTTCCGACGGAGCGGGCCTGGCCGACGTGGAGTAGAGCACGCTGCTTGTCGCCTCGCCGACGATGCCGTCCGCGTCCAGGCCGTTTTCACGCTGGAACCAGGCGACTGCCTCGCGCGTGCCGCTGCCGAACTGACCGTCGATCTCCCCGCTGTAATAGCCCAGCGTTTTCAGCCGCGATTGCAGCGCCTTGACGTCCTCGCCCTGCGCGCCGTGGCGCAGAACGGGCGCGGGGGTGGGCGCGGCGGGATCGACGGTGACGGCCATGATGTTCCCGCCCTGCGGCACCGGCGTGGGCGTGAGGCTCATTTCAAGCTGCGTCATGTCCAGCAGCCCGTACACCCGGACGCCCAGCACGACGGCGACGATGATCAGCACGGCCAGCGCGCACAGGCCCAGCGTCTTTTTCGTGTTCATGCAAACAAATCCTTTCTCAAAGGGAAGGCTTACAGGTCGTTGCTGCGCTCGCTGGCGGCGTAGAGCCGGGTGAGCAGGCGCGCGACGGGCGCGGGCCAGAACAGGCGGAACATCCGGAAGTCCTGCGCGGCGCGTCCGCCCTCGCGCAGCACCGCGGTGGTGGTGGAGCCGGGGTGGATGCGATGGAGCATCAGCACCTCCGGGTCGTAGGCAAAGCGCCCCGGCAGGCGGGACAGCCGCTCCCACGTCTGCCAGTCGAGGCTGGCGGACAGCTCCTTTTCAAACAGCGGCAGGGGCAGACGCTTCAGATTGAAGGTGACCGACGGGCAGCAGATCGGGTCGCCCAGGGCGAGCGTGCGGCGCTTGGCGAATCGGCTCGTTTGCAGCGGGCGAATGCGCATCCGCCACAAAAGCAGCCGCTTGATTGCCAAAAGCCGGGAGCGCGTCACCGTCTCCTCGCCGCGCTTCTCGCCGTAGCCGGTGAAGAAGATCAGCAGCGACGGATCGGCCTGCGCGGCGCGTCGGAAGGCCGCGCCGTAGCCGGGCAGGTACAGGTCGTCCTGATGGCAGAGGGTCGCGTAGTCCGCCCCGGCCTCCCGCGCCATGCGGAGCGCAAAGTTCCAGTCTCCGGCGATATTGGGCGGGTTGGGATTGACGCAGTAGCGCAGGCCGTTTTCCCGGGCGGCGCGCGCCAACGCATCGGAGGGGGTGGCGGTGCACAGCAGGATCTCGGAAGGCTCCGACTGCGCCTTGAGCGACGCGACGCAGTCGGCCAGGTAGGGGCTGTTCCCATAGGCGCAGAGGGCGAAGATATGTTTCATTTCGCGCCTCACAGGAAGAACTGGCCCAGGAAGCTCGCCTGGCACATCACGGCCAGCAGCGCCGCTTCCAGGGCGAAAAAGCAGGTGTTCCACCGGGCCGGAGCGGCATGGTTTTCCACCCGATCCGGCGCGAGGAGCATCCACATCAGCGGCAGCACGGGGATCATGTAACGGCCCTGCACGCCGTCAAAGGTCGTCAGGCCCACGCCGGTAAAGGCGACGTACATCGTGGTGAAGGTCAGCGCGACGGTCGCCGCGAGCACCAGCGCTCCCCAGAGCCGCTGACGGGCGCTCAGCCGCTGATCCAGATCGGCGGGGTGGTCGGTGAACACGGCGGCAAAGAGCAGGATCAGCAGCAGGGTGGAGACGGTCGGCGGCAGCGCGCCCGCGTAGGCCAGCGTTTCGCGGCAGGTGGAGATAAAGTAGATCGTGAAGTTGTTCCACAGGAAAGCGATCAGCGTGCCCGCGTAGGTCAGCGGATGATGCAGGATGTAGCTGATCTGTCCCGCGCTGTCCGCGCCCGCGCCGCGGGGATCCTCCAGCGCGGTGCCGCCGGTGGCGATGCTCAGCAGCATGGTGCTCAGCGTCAGCAGGCAGATCACCACCGCGAAGCCCTTGTACCAGCGCCGGGCGGCGTTCGACGCGAACTTCTCCCGGGGGAGCATCAGCGTCAGCAGCAGCAGGGGAATGTACACCGTCTTGGTCAGCGCGCCGAGGGTGAGGCAGAGCATAATGCCCAGCCCGCGCCGCCAGCTCAGCAGGGAGCGGCGATCCATCACCGCGTCCATAACCAGCGCTGTACCCAGGAAACACAGCCCGCTGATGGTCGGGTCGTAGGAGAAGTTGCAGCACAGGTACAGGGGCGTGGGCATCAGCGCCACGGCGGACAGCAGCAGCTTGAAGCGCTTCATCGTCCGGATGCCGACATAGCACAGCAGCACATAGGTCAGCATATTGGCCAGCCGCGCGGCGATCAGCTGCCAGCGGAAGGGCATCCCCAGCCCGCGCGCCAGGGCGTACCCCGCGGCCTGCGTCAGGTAGCCCACGTCGGAAAAGCGGAACTGCACGGTCTGCTCGCCGTACACCTCCCGATCCTGGTCGATTTCGTCCAGCAGCGCGTTGAAGGCGCATTCGTCCTGAAGCGTATCGACGGGATGGAGGAAGCTGCCGTCCTCCCGCGCGACGCAGAAGGACAGATTCGACATCCGGAACGGCGCGGCGGTGCTGATGGCGTGCCGGCCCTGGCTGAGCGTCTGCACGCGCTCAAAATGCGTCTGATCGTCAAAGCTCAGGTTGACGTTGGTCGGCAGGCCGATGGACGCGTAAAGCCCCACCATCAGTGCGACAATCAGGAAGCCAAGCTCCGCGTGCTCGCCGATGCGGCGACGGAACGCGGCCAGCAGGTACAGCGCGGCGGCGATCAGGCCGGTGAGCAGCATCCGGTTCGGGTTGAGCAGGAAGCGGTTGTCCACCGTCACGCCGGTGAGGGTCGCGCCCTCCGGGAAGGTCAGCGTGAGGGCGCTCACGTCCGCGTCCACGCGGGAGGTGTCCTGCTCAATGGCGGTGAAGAAGTCGTGCGCCGCCTGCGAAGCGCCCGCCGCCGTCTCCCAGGACAGAATGTAAGTCGTGTCCGTGGTCGCGGTTCCGGTGAAGGTCAGCGCGGCCGCGTAGCCCTCATAGCGCAGCGTCAGCGAATCGCCGGGGGCCAATACGAGCCGCCCGTCCTCCGGCACAGGCTCGCCGTCCGCCTCGTCATATGATTCGTCGAAGTCCTCGTTATAGGCTTCGTCATATTCCTCGTCAAACGCCGCTTCGTCGAAGTCCTCCTCGAAGCCTTCGTCGTATTCCTCGTCGTATGCTTCGTCGTCATGCTCCTCCGAGGGCGCGGCGGAGACGATCGCGTTTTCGCCGGTCAGGGGCAGGAAAATCAGGCCCCGCTGCGCCTCCGGCAGCGTCAGCACGCGGCGCTGCAAAATCAGCTCCGTGCCGAACATGACCGCGCAGATTACCACGGGCAGCAGCGCCCAAATCAGGATGGTTTTCGTCCGCTTGTTCATTTCAAGCACGCTCCTTTCGACCGCTCAGCGGGACGCAGGCCGCAAAGCACAGCGCCGCCAGCAGCAGCGCCGCGCCGGACAGCAGGCCGTACACCGTCTCCGTATAGGTGCAGCGCAGGTTGAGGGCGTTCTCCGCGTCGGTCGTGCCGTTGGCCAGGGTGAGGACGGTCGCGCCGTCCGCATTCTCCAGCGGGCCCATGCGCAGCGTGACGCCCTTCTGCTCCGTGCAGGTGGAGGACGCGTGCAGCGCGAACGTCTGCCCCGCGCTGTTCCTGATCGGCGCGGGGAGCGTCAGGGTGATGAAGGCATTGTTCTTCAGCGCCGACACCTCGTAGGTCTGCTCGGCGAGCAGGCGACCCTCCATGTCCAGGAGCGTCAGGGTCAGCGTGCCCTCGCGCAGCTTCTTATTATAGGTAGATACCATCACGGACACAGCGCTCAGGCTGTCGTGCTGCGCCTGAAAAACCTGTTGGACGGGGGACGGCTCCGTCAGCGCGCCGATGCCCTGCTTGTGCGGGCCGATCAGCCCGTCGGAGCTTTCGGTCGAGGTTGTATCCGTCAAGTATGCGGCGACCGCGCAGATCGCAAGGATCACCGCCATCGCCAGGCAGAACCACTGTCCGCCTGAAAAACGCTTGCTCATGCTGCCATGCCTCCTGAGCCGGGCCTGATACGTTGCCCGACGCAAATTCTTTCAACATATAATCATACCAGAAAAAGGCCGTGATGGCAATGAAAACTCCCCGGAGGAAGTGTAACAATCCGCCGGGGAGGAAAACGGGGCCACTGTTCTTCACTTTTTCTTCAGCTCGCGCAGGTGCCGTTCCCACTGCTCCAGATCGGAGCGCAGGGCTTCCCGCTTCTGCTTCAGCTCCGCCTCGATTTCCGTCCGCCTCTGCTGGATACGGTTCAACAGGCGGCGGTTATACATCTGCGCATAGGGGAACGCGCGGAGCGTCCGTCGGACAAGCGGGTGCGCTTGCAGCTTCTCCCGGACGATTCGCGTGATGGCTTCCGTGTTGTCCCCGCCGGCCAACTCTGCGGTGCGGCGAATCTTCCCCAGGATCGTCGTGGAAACAGCGACGTCCGCCAAAAGCCCGGCGGTCAGGACGATACAGAGCGCATCCAGCCATCGCGGCGGAATCTGCGCAAACAGGTCGAACAGGAAGGGCTTGATCAGGTAGATCATGACCAGGCCGAGCAGCCCGAAGGGAATCAGCGTGTTGGCGCAGACGCGCCCGTTGATGTTGAAGCGGCGCTGGCTGTAATCCCACCAGCGGGCGTGAAAGAGCTTCTCCATGACGTAGCTGGTCGCATATTCCAGCGAGCCGCAGATCAGGACGGCCATCAGGAAAACGAGCACGGGCGAATCAGCGTACCGCGTCAGCGCTGCGCTCAGAATGACCGATCCCACGCCGTAAATCGGGCAGTAGGGGCCGATCAAGAACCCACGGTTGATGAAGCGGTGGAACTCAATCAGCTTGCAGACGACCTCCATGAGCCATCCCAGCACGGCGCTGACAAAGAACAGCAGAATATATTGCTCGATGACGGGTTTCACAGGCGTTCCCCTCGCTTTTCTTCGGTACGGACGATACGATCCGTCTCCATTATACCTGGAATGCCGAAGCCTTTTCAATGGACAATGAAGCGCCGGTGAACAAAAAACCGGACGCTTTTCGCGCCCGGTGGTGGTGCGGGAAACAGGACTTGAACCTGCAAGTGCGTATTGCACACATGAACCTGAATCATGCGCGTCTGCCAATTCCGCCATTCCCGCTCGAATCATTTTTTATATACGACGCGGTCGTCAAAATTCCTTCTTTTTCATGAGCTTTTTTTGAAAAAATTTCGGCATACAAACGGACGCGTTGGCTTTTCTTTGATTTTTCGGCGCGGATAGGTTGACATGGGCCGCTTGGTACGGCTATGATGTAACAGTACATCACGCGGCCTTCACGCCGCGGGAAGGCGGAGAAAACAATGAATCTGACACAGAAAATCCTGTCCGCGCATCTGGTTTCGGGCAGCCTGATGCCGGGCGAGGAAATCGCCATCCGGATCGACCAGACCCTGACGCAGGATTCCACCGGTACCATGGCTTATCTGCAATTTGAGGCGCTGGGCATCGAGCGCGTGCGCACGAAGCGCAGCGTGGCGTATATCGACCACAACACGCTGCAAAGCGGCTTTGAAAACGCCGACGACCATCAGTACATCCAGTCCGTGACCCGCAAGCACGGCATCTGGTGCTCCAAGGCGGGTAACGGCATC
>CAZRLM010000087.1:0-11945 GCA_964600835.1 uncultured Oscillospiraceae bacterium | reverse complement strand
ATGGACGCGATCCGTCAGCCGGTTCAGCTCCTTGCTCGTCAGCCCTCGACAGGAAGCGGCTGCGTCCGTCAGGCGGCGTACAGCGTCCAGCAGTGCGTCATAAGCGCGATCCTTGCCGGATTTCTCCGCCTGTGCCTTTTCCGTCCGCTCGCTCATCCGCGCCGGCTCAGCGACCGTCTCCCACGCACCGGAAAGCAAGTCAAAGACCGAGCCGCTGAAAGGCGCGTCCGCCGCTACGTTGAACCGTTCCCGCAGCGTCGCGGCAAAGGCGGTCGCCGCGCCGTCGTCGCCGTGGTTGACGAAGATCTGCGCCGGCATCCGGGTAAACCGACTGACCCAGCGTAGCAGCCCTTCCCTATCTGCGTGCCCGCTCACGCCCTGAAGCAGCGCCACCTCGGCAGCCACGTTCACCTCGTCCCCAAACAGCCTGACGGTCTTTGCGCCCTCGTAAATGGCCCGTCCCAGCGTACCGTTCGACTGATAGCCCACGAAAAGCACGGTGCATTCGGGCCGCCAGAGGTTGAACTTCAAATGATGGCGAATGCGGCCCGCATCGCACATTCCGCTGGCAGAAATAATAATCTTCGGCTCCGGATCGACGTTCAGCGCCTTTGATTCCTCGCTGGTAACCACCGTGCGCAGCCCGTCAAAGGCAATCGGATTCATCCCCTGGCACATCACCGCCCGTGCGTCCGGGTCAAGGCAGCTGACGTCGCATTGCAGGAACACCGCGGTCGCCTCATTCGCCAACGGACTGTCCACATACACCGGGAAGCCGTCGTGGCCGTGCACCAGCCCGCGCTGCTTGATTTCCCGAATGAAGTACAGCAGTTCCTGTGTGCGCCCTACGGCAAAAGACGGGATGATCACGTTGCCGCCCCGATCCAGTGTGCGCTGAATCACATCCGTCAACGTAGGCAGCGGATCCCTGCGCTGCTCGTGCAACCGGTCGCCGTAGGTCGATTCGATCACCAGATAATCCGCCTCATCCACTGTTTGCGGATCATTGATGATTGGCTGACGGGTATTGCCCACGTCGCCAGAAAAAACGATCTTCTTTGTCACCCCGCCGTCAGTCAGCCAGCACTCAATGGCCGCGCTGCCCATCAGGTGGCCGATATCGGTAAAGCGAACCGTCAGCCCCTCGCCCACCTGCAACTTTTCGCCATACTCACAGGGGCGGAAGTGCTTGGTCAGCGCCTTTACCATCTCCAGATCATACGTCGGCTCGACAAGCGGCTTGCCCGCGCGCCTGGCCTTGCGATTTTTGTACTCAGCGTCCATCATTTGGATATGCGCGCTGTCGGCTAGCATGATTTCACTCAAGCTGCACGTCTCCTTCGTCGCGTAGACGCGCCCGCGGAAACCCTGACGGTACAAAAGCGGCAGCTCGCCGGTATGGTCGATGTGGGCGTGGGTAATCAGCACGCAGTCGATTTGACTGGCGCTCACGGGCATGGGCGCGTTCGCGAAGGTGTTTTCCCCCTGCTCCATGCCGCAGTCCACCAGCGCATAACGGCCCGGTCTCCACTCAAGGAGCGTCCGGCTGCCCGTCACCTCATGGCACGCGCCCAAAAACGTGATCTTCATCGAAACTCACCCTCCTTTTTTTCTCTATTGTAACGGCCGCGCGATCGCTTGTCAATTTTCCGTTTTGTTCCGGAGCCACTCTTGACAGCTTCGCCGCCGATGCACTATAATTAGCTTTCTATAGCGCTGCCGCAGCAGGTACGCTCATGGTATGAAAGGAGGAAGCCTATGGCACGCAAAGGAGTGCGCATTCTGCTCTGGATAGCCACAATCGCAGTCGCCGGAATGATTTTCGGCTTTTCCTGTCAGGACGGGGACGCCTCCATGCAAACCAGCAGCCGAATCGTTGAGCCTGTCGTCCGATTCCTCGCCAGCCATATGTCGCCGATGAACGCCGATCAGGCGAGCGGTATGCAGATGACCATTCAATTTCTCGTGCGGAAGCTGGCGCACTTGACGGAATTCACGCTGCTTGGTTTTCTGGTCAGCTGCCTGACCCATAGCTATGCCTGCCGCCACGCCGGCAGCCTGGCCTGGCTGATCGGCGCTGTTTATGCCGCTACCGACGAGCTGCATCAGTTTCTCGGCGGCTCCCGCACCGGAATGTGGGAGGACGTCCTTCTGGACAGCGTCGGCGTACTGGTGGGCGCGTGCGTCGCTTCCCTGATCTGCCGCAAGCTGATCGAGCGACAGCAAGACAATCAGAAGAATCAAGCATAAAAGACCGCTCCCGCGGCGTTGCGGGAGCGGCGTTTTCCTGTCCGTCAGTTGTTCGTGGTGCGGTTGGCGCAGCCGGAGCAGCAGCCACAGCCTCTTCCGCAGTTGCAGGCGCTGTTGCTGGGCGACACGGTGCCCTCGTTGCACAGGGACATCGGCGGGAACAGTGGCAGACTGAAGAATTCATCGCAGACGTTTTCCGCGAACTCCTCGCAGGGCGGGATCGGGCAGAAGCCATAGCTGGGGATCAGAATTTCCACGTCGGCGAGCACCTTGAGGATGATCGTCACGCAGACCGTCATGCGGAACTGGTTGTTGCCCAGGTAGGTGCCGGACACGCAGATCGCGCTGACCATGCTTTCCAGGGTGTAAGGGACGATGGACTCGTCGGGGATGGAAAGCAGCACGTCCCGGTTGACGGACACGACGCCCTTGCCGATGTACTCCACGCAGCGGCTGTCGACGAACAGGATGTCGATCGGCACGTCGATGGTGGCGCGCACCCGAGCGAAGCAGGGACGATCGCACAGCCGGTCAACCGTCAGGTTGCGGATGGTTCCCTCCGTGGTGTTGGAGCGGCAGCTCTCGAAGGTGATGGGCGGCACCGGCGCGCTGGTGGGCGGCACGGTATCCGTGGTGTCCTGGCAGCCGCAGCTGTTGCACTGGCAGGTGTTCACCACCTGGGCGTAGCTGGTGATCGTCACGACGACGTTGTCGAGCTGCTGCTGCTGCAAGCAGCTGTCGTACACGCGCTTGACCTGCACGCAGACCTTTTCCTGCAGGCCGTCCAGGGCGCTGCCGGAGATGGTACCGGGACAGCAAGAAGGATTCGCGTTCTTGTAAGAGTAGAAGCTCATCGTTTCACGCCTCCTTGTTTTCAGCTCCTTTGTTTGGAGCCTTCACAAGCAAGGTATGACCCCAGCGGCGGGATGTGCGGCCACGGCGAAAAAGATTCGCCGCTTATTTTTTCAGTCCGTTCAAATATTCGCGCAGCGACGGCACCGGCGTGCCGTCCAGGCGCTCGTCCGGTTCGGCACACAGCATGGACTTGAGGATAGCTTCCTCAGTCGCCTCGCCAACCGCGCGGAAGGGCAGGTTCATTTTTTCCTCCCGCAGGAATCGGGCGCTTTCAAAAGCGTCGCCGGATGTCTGTCGGGGCGCGGTGGTAAAACCCACGGCAATTTCCCCGCTGCCGTGCCCGATATAGGAGCCGAGCCGCGCCATGCCCACGCTGCACCGGCGCAGCACGCGTCGCAGCTGACGGCAGGACAAGGGAAGATCGGTCGCGACAATCATGATGATAGACCCTTTGTCGCACGCCGCCAGCCCCTCCGGCAGCGTCGCGGCGCGGAAGTCTGCCGACGCGCCGTAGTTGGACTGCACCAGCACGCCGACGGTGAACGTCTCGCCGTCCAGCTTGATCTGCCGGGAGGACGAGCCGATGCCGCCCTTCATGCCATAGCAGATCGTCCCCCGCCCTGCGCCGACCGCGCCCTCGGCAAAGTCGGCGGAGGCGCTGTTGATCGCCGCGCGAACCGCCCGTTCATCCACCGGACGGCGTCCGATATCGCTGATTGAGCTGTCGTTGCACTCGCAGACGACGGGATTCACCGTCGTCAGGCGGAACCCGTCTTCCGCGCACAGATCCAGCATATACGCCACCAGCGCATCATGGACGCGGCCAACGTTCAGCGTATTCGTCAGCGCGATGGGCGTTTCGAGCGTTCCCAGCTCGTCTACCTGCACCAGCCCGAGCGTCTTGCCGAAGCCGTTAAAAACGCAGGAAGCAGCAGTCAGCTTTTCCGTATACGGATTGTGGCAGGGCGGCATCACCACCGTCACGCCGGTGTGGCAATCGCCCTCGTCGATCGTCGTATGGCCGACCCGAACGCCCGGAACGTCCGTCAGCAGGTTACGGGGGCCATGTTTCATTTTCCCGATGGCAAGCTCCATAGACGCCTCCTCTCACTGCGCTGCCGCCGCCGTTTTGGGCTTGCGGCACAGCTGGCTGCGCGTATAGCAAAGCGTCAAAAGCAGCGAGCAGACGATCCAGCCCATCGGATAGGCCAGCGCCACCGCCACAAAACCGGCGTTCAGCAGCTTTGTCACATACAGATAAATCTGCCGGAAGACCACAAAGGAGCTGAGCATGATGAACATAGGCGCTTTGGCGTTACCAACGCCCCGCAGCGCGCCGCCGAAAATCTGATTGAAGCAGATGGTAAAGTAGAAGGGCGTGACCAGCTGGATGAACCGCACGCCGTAGGCAACCACCTCGTCGTCGCGGTTGAAGATTTCCATCAGCGGCTTGGCGAAGATCAGCATCAGCAGCGTCAGCGAAACGGTGGACACAATCGCCAGCATCAGCGACGACCGAACGCCCTTCCGGGCGCGATCCGGCTTTTTCGCGCCCCAGTTCTGCCCGACAAAGGTCGTCGAGGCCAGCGCGATGGCCTGCACGGGGATCAGGATGAACGCGTCCAGCTTGTTGTAGCTGGCGTATCCAGCCATGCAGGCGGAACCAAAGGCGTTGATGTAGGACTGCACAAACACATTGGAGAACGCAGTGACCGCCTGCTGCACACCGGATGGCAGACCGATCGAGAAAATTTGCCCCAGCGACTCCCGGTGAATGCACAGCTTCTTCCAGCGGATGCCGTAGGCAGCGTGCTCCAGCGTCAGAGCGACCAGCACCAGCACGGCGGACAGGCACTGAGAGATAATTGTCGCCAGCGCCACGCCCTTCACACCCAGGCGGAACACCAGCACAAACACCAAATCCAGCAGCGTGTTCATCAGCGCGGAGAAGATCAGGAAATACAGCGGACGGCGGGAATCGCCCACCGCGCGCAGAATGCCGGAGCCCATGTTATATACCAAAAGCCCAGAGATACCGGAGAAATAAATGGTCAGATAGCTCTTGGACGAATCCCACACGTCCGCCGGCGTCTGCATCATATGAAGCATCGGATCAACCAGCAAAAGGCCCACCGCCGTCGCTACCGCGCACAGGATAAAGGTGACGGTGATAGTCGTGTGCACAGCCTTTTGCAGCCGGGCGTCGTCGTGCGCGCCGTAGCTCTGGGAGATCACGACGCTTGCGCCCGTCGACATTCCGGCGCAGAGTCCGACCAGCATATTGATGACGCTGCCCGTGCTGCCTACCGCGGCCAACGCTTCCTTGCCCACAAACTGGCCGACCACCAGCGTGTCGACCGTGTTGTAAAGCTGCTGAAAGAGCAAACCGATCGCCATTGGAACGGCAAATGAAACAAGCTGCTTCCAAATAACGCCCTGCGTCATATCCGCATCGCTGCGTGCCACAGAAAACCCTCCTTCATTTGTACGTCATCGCCGAGGCGCGCCTCAAGCCGTCGTCCCGGTTCTTTTTATACAAAAACAATTTATTTTATCACGATTGAGCCGCTTCGTCAATCGTGCGCCGTCCGTTTTCAGGATTCATCCATGAGAGTCAATGCCTGGAAACTCGCCCTCCACTACGTCTGCGCCCAGGGAGCGCAGCATGGCCGGAAGATTCTCATAACCGCGGGCGATGTGCCCCGCCGGGTCGGACAGCACCGTCTCCCCCTCCGCGGCCAGCCCGGCCAGCATCATCGCCGCCCCGCCCCGAAGGTCGGTGCTTGAAACGTGTGTGCCCGCCAGCATTTGCCCGCCGTTCACCAGCGCAATCCGATCCTCAATGCGGATCGAAGCGCCCAGGCGCGCCATCTCCCGCGCGTGCATGAACCGGTTTTCAAAGATGGTCTCCATGAACACCGACGTTCCGCGCAGCTTCAGGGCGAGCGCCATCATCGGAGCCTGCATATCGGTCGGAAAGCCCGGATACGCCATCGTCCGCACCTGAATGGGCTGGCTTGCGCGGCCCGTCAGCCGCAGGCCCGCGCTGCTTTCACGCAAGGTAACCCCGGTTTCGGACAGCTTGAACAGCACCGCGCGCATATGGTCGGGGCGAATCCCCCGCATCAGAATGCTCCCCTCCGTCATCGCGGCGGCGCACAGAATCGTCCCCGCCTCGATGCGATCAGGAATGGGACGATAGGTGCAGCCGTGCAGGCTCCGCTGGCCCTCAATGAAGATCGTGCCCGTTCCGCCGCCGGTAATCTTCGCGCCCATATCGTTCAGGAACGCGCAGAGATCGACGATCTCCGGCTCCTTCGCCGCATTCTCGATCCGGGTGGAGCCGCTTGCCAATACCGCCGCCAGGAGGACGTTCTCCGTCGCGCCGACGCTGGGAAAGTCAAGATACACGTTGCCGCCCATGAGCGTTCCCTGGAGCGTCACGGAGCCGGGCGTCAGCTGCGCCTCCGCGCCCAGCGCCTGCATTCCCTTAATGTGCAGGTCGATCGGCCGCTGACCGATCGCGCAGCCGCCGGGGAGCGCCACCCGCGCGTAGCCCGTGCGCGCCAGCAGCGGCCCCATCACCAGCACGGACGCGCGCATCCGGCTGAGCAGATCGCTCGAGGTCGGCGAGCAGGGGTCGTCCGACCATAGGGTCACTTCGTCCGTATTGCGGCTGATGCTGACGCCGCACTCGGAGAGAATTTCGATCAGCGTCTCCACGTCTGTCAGCATGGGCACGCGCTCGATGGTGATCGGCTCCCTTGTCAGCAGCGACGCGCAGAGAATGGGCAGCACCGCGTTCTTTGACGTGTGCACGCTGCACTCGCCGCTGAGATGCTCGCAGTGCCTGATGCGATAGACTGCCATGACGACGCCTCCCTTTTTGCTTCAAGGTTGGCCTGCGCCGCGGCGTTTTATACATTCGTACCCGCCGCGCCGCGATTATTTCCGCATCCCGCGCGTTTGAGCGCATCGCGCCTTGACTTTTGGGCGAAATTTGCGCATAATAGGCATTGGTGGAAGTTTGTTCCCCGGGAAGGACGTGCCTTTTTGGCCAGCGTGATTACCCATGTGCAGCCCGGCTCAATTGCCGATCGTCTTGGCCTGAAAGCGGGCGACCGGATTGAGCGCATCGCGTGCGAGCCGATCATTGATCAGATTGATTATCAGGCGCTGACCGCCCGCGAGGAGTTCAGTCTGGATGTTACCCGCGCGGACGGCGGCGCGCAGACGCTGATGGTTCGCAAGGAGGAATGGGAACCGCTGGGCGTCACGCTCGACCAGTCCATCGTATCCAGCCCGCGGCCATGCCACAACCACTGCGTTTTCTGCTTTATCGACCAGATGCCTCCGGGAATGCGCCGCACGCTGTACGTCAAGGACGACGACTGGCGGCTTTCCCTGATGATGGGCAACTATGTGACGCTGACCAACGTCAACGACGCGGAGTTTGACCGCATCCTGCGCCGGCGCGTCAGTCCGTTGTACATCTCCGTGCACGCGACAGACCCCGACGTGCGCGTCCGAATGATGCGTAACCCCCGCGCCGCGGAATTGATGGATCGGCTGCGCAGCCTGGCCGAACATGGCATCCGCTTCCACTGCCAGGTCGTCCTCTGCCCCGGTTGGAATGACGGCGACGTGCTGGCACGGACGATTCGCGACCTGCACTCGCTTGCTCCCGCCGCGTGTTCGGTCGCGCTGGTGCCCGTCGGGCTGACGAGGTTCCGCGACGGGCTGGATCCTATTGAACCCTACAACGCGCAAACCGCCGCCGCGCTCATCCGGCAGGTCGAGCCGCTCCAGGCGGAATGTCTGCGGGAGCTGGGCACGCGGCTTGTGTTCCCCTCCGACGAGTTTTACTGCCTGAGCGGCCTTCCCCTGCCCCCGGACGAGGCTTACGAGGATTACCCGCAGGCGGAGAACGGCGTGGGGATGCTGCGCCTGTTTGAGACAGACCTTCGCTTCGCCGCGGAGGACGCGCCCGTCGAAAGCACGCCGCCCCGCCGACTGGTCATCGCCTGCGGAACGTCCATCGCGCCATTCATGCAGGACTGGTGCGATCGCTTTGCGCCCAGGGGCACGACGGTCGATGTTCGCGCCATTCGCAACCGGTTTTTCGGCGAATCGGTCACGGTGACGGGGCTGATCACCGGCGGCGACCTGATTGAACAGCTGCAAGACGTCAAGTGCGATGAAATTTTCATTTGCCGGAGCATGATCCGGAACGAAGGCGATCTGTTCCTCGATGACAGAAGCCTGGAAGAAGTGCGCGGCGCGCTGCCATGTCCCCTGCGCGTGGTGGAAAACACCGGCGAAGGGTTCTGGCGCGCGATCAGCGGATTGGAGGACAGCAACTGATATGGCAAGACCTCTTGTCGCGATTGTCGGACGGCCCAATGTGGGCAAGTCGACCTTTTTCAATAAAGTCGCCGGGCGGCGCATCTCCATTGTGGAGGATACCCCCGGCGTGACCCGCGACCGCCTCTATGCGGACGTGGAGTGGATGAACCGCCGCTTTACCCTGATCGACACCGGCGGCATCGACCCGCACAGCGACGACGTGCTGCTGTCGCAGATGCGCCGCCAGGCGGAAATCGCCATGGACACGGCGGATGTAATCTGCTTTTTCGCCGACGCGCGGGACGGCCTGACCGACGACGACCGGGAGGTCGCCAACCTGCTGCGCAAAACCCGCAAGCCCCTGCTCTTGGTTGTCAACAAGGTGGACTACATGGGGCTGAACAACAACCTCTATGAGTTCTATGAGCTGGGTCTGGGCGACCCTATCGGCATCAGCGCGGTGAATATGCTGGGCTTGGGCGATCTGCTGGAAGAAATCTGCCGTCTGCTGCCGCCCCCCACCGCCGATGAGCAGGAGGACGGCGACCATGTGATTCAGCTGGCCGTGGTTGGACGGCCCAACGTGGGCAAAAGCTCGCTGGTCAACCGCCTGCTGGGGCAGGAGCGCACCATGGTGTCCGACATTGCCGGTACCACCCGCGACGCCATCGACACGCGCTTTACCTCGGAAACGGGCACGGAGTACAACATCATCGACACCGCCGGTATTCGCCGCAAGCGCGCGGTGGAGGAGGAAACGCTGGAGCGATACAGCGTGCTGCGCTCCATCGCCGCCATCCGCCGCTGCGACGTGGCGCTGCTGCTCATCGACGCGCAGGACGGCGTGACTGAGCAGGACGCGAAAATTGCCGGCTTGATCCGCGACGAGGGCAAAGCGGCGATCATCGTCGTCAACAAGTGGGACGCGATCGAAAAGGAAACAGGCACCCTCGAGCGCTTCCGCAAGCAGGTGCTGGACGACCTGAACTTCATGAGCTACGCGCCGATTCTCTTCCTGTCCGCCAAGACCGGGCAGCGGGTCGCCACCGTGATGGAAACGGTGGATCAGGTGTGGGCGCAGGCCAGCAAGCGCGTCCCCACCGGCGTGCTCAACGACATTTTAGCCGACGCGACCGCCGCGCTTCAGCCCCCCGCCACCAGCGGACGGCGGCTGAAAATCTACTACCTGACCCAGCAGAGCGTCTGTCCGCCGACCTTCCTGCTGTTCGTCAACGACGAAACCCTGCTTCACTTTGCCTATGAGCGGTATCTGGAAAACTATTTCCGCAAAACCTTTGGGTTTACCGGTACGCCAATCCGCTTCATCCTGCGTGAAAAGAAGAAGGAGGGCTGACCATGACCGTTTTTCTCTATGTGCTGGTCGCCATCATCGCTTACCTGCTCGGCTCCATTTCCACCGGCCTGATTGTCGCAAAGCTGCATCACGGGCCGAACCTGAGGGAGGTCGGCAGCAAAAACACCGGTGCCAGCAACGTGCTGCGCACCATGGGCCTGCGCAACGGCCTGATCACCTTCGTCGGCGACTGCGGCAAGGCCGCGCTGGCCTGCGCCATCGGCTGGTGGACGCTGGGACAGTACGGCGCGCTGCTGGCGGGCCTGATGGTCATCCTGGGCCACAACTGGCCGGTGTTCTTCCAGTTCCGCGGCGGCAAGGGCGTGGCAAGCTCCTGCGGGGTGATGCTCATATGCTTCCCGATCCCCGCTCTCATCAGCTATGTGGTCGCCATCGCGATCATCGCCGCGACGAAGTTCATTTCCCTGGGCAGTATGTGTATGCTGACGCTTTTTGCGGTGCTTGTCAGCGTGTTTTACAGCGGCGGCGACGTGATCATCATCCTGTGGGCCGTGATGCTTGCCGCGCTGTGCCTGCTCCGCCACCGGACGAACATCGGTCGGCTGCTTCACGGCTGTGAAAACCGGCTGAGCCTGAAGAAGAAGTAAGCGCGGCTGCTTCATTCCGATTCGCATTTTTGCCCCGCGGGGCGTTGGAGGGAAACCGCTTTGTCCAACGACAAAATGAGCCACATCCGCAATTTTTGCATCATCGCGCACATCGACCATGGCAAATCGACCCTGGCCGACCGGATTCTGGAGCTGACGGGCGTGTTCCAGCAGCGGGAGATGGTCGAACAGATGCTTGACAGCATGGAGCTGGAGCGCGAGCGCGGCATCACCATCAAGAGCAAGGCCGTCCATATGACTTACAAAGCCGACGACGGCCAAACCTATACGCTGAACCTGATCGACACCCCCGGGCACGTCGACTTCACCTATGAGGTCAGCCGTGCCCTCGCCGCCTGCGAAGGCGCGCTGTTGGTGGTGGACGCGACGCAGGGTATCGAGGCGCAGACGCTGGCCAACTGCTATATGGCCCTTGACCACGATTTGGAAATTATCCCCGTGATCAACAAGATCGACCTTCCCTCCGCGCAGCCGGAGGAGGTGCGTCATGAAATCGAGGACGTGATTGGTCTGGACGCGTCGGAAGCGCCCTGCATCTCCGCGAAAACCGGTCAAAATGTCCAGGACGTGCTCGAAGCCATCGTTCGTCATGTGCCCGCGCCCCAGGGCGACGCTTCCGCGCCGCTTCAGGCGCTGATCTTCGACGCGTTCTACGACAACTACCGCGGCGCGATCTGCTTTGTGCGCATTAAGCAGGGTACAATTCGCCCTGGAATGCGGATGCGTTTGATGGCGACCGGCGGCGAGTTTGACGTGGTGGAAGTCGGGCATTTCGCGCCAGGCTATCAGCCGTGCAGCGAGCTGACCGCGGGCGACGTGGGCTATGTCGCCGCCTCCATCAAGGACGTGCGGGATACCCGCGTCGGCGATACCATCACAGACGCGGCTCGTCCGGCGGATGCGCCGCTCCCCGGCTATCGCCATGTGACGCCCATGGTCTATTGCGGCGTATACCCTGCCGACGGCGCGGATTACCCCGCCCTTAAGGACGCGCTGGAAAAGCTCCGCATGAACGACGCGTCCCTGTCCTTTGACCCGGAAACCTCCGTCGCGCTGGGGTATGGCTTCCGCTGCGGCTTCCTGGGACTTTTGCACATGGACATCATCACCACCCGGCTGGAACGCGAGTGGGACTTGAACCTCGTCACCACCGCGCCCAGCGTCATCTACCGGGTCACCAAGACGGACGGCAACGTGCTGGAAATCGACAACCCGACGAACCTGCCGCCTGTGGGCGAGATTGCCGGCATGGAGGAGCCATTCGTTCACGCGACGATCTACACCCCGCAGGACAGCGTCGGCACGCTGATGGATCTGTGCAAGGACAAGCGCGGCGTGTTCCTGGATATGCAGTACGAGGGCAACCGCGTCATGCTGAACTATGACATTCCGCTCAACGAGATCATCTTTGACTTCTTCGATCAGGTCAAGAGCCGCAGCCGTGGCTACGCCTCCTTCGACTACGAATTAAAGGACTACCGGGAAAGCGATCTGGTCAAGCTGGATATTCT
>CAZRLM010000086.1:0-11999 GCA_964600835.1 uncultured Oscillospiraceae bacterium | reverse complement strand
AGGCGAAGCCCGCCGCCGCGAAGGGCACTTATGTGCGCAGCCTGTACCTGTCCAACACGATGGGCCCGTCTGTGCGCGTGAACCCCCTGAAGTTCTAAGCTGTCGCGGCCTGAGCCGCTACAACTGCGATTCGCAACGGAGCATGGCATTCCGGGAAACCGGTCGTCATGCCCCGTTTTCTTTTCCCAACCGACTGCCTGACCCATCAAGGAGGCAACCATGGCACACCCGATCAACCCACAGGAAACACCCCGCGCCACGGCCTATGCGCTTTGGATGCAGGCCCCGAACCCCATGGTGACGTTCTTCAAAACGATGGACGTGACGAACCTGCGCCGGGTCAGCCGGAGGCGGGGCATGAAGTTCAATATGCTGCTGGACTACTGCGTCGGCAGAGCGGCAGCGGGTATCCGGGAGTTTTACCTGCTCCCCGTCGGCGATCAGCTGATTCAGTACGACACGCTCGCCGTCAACACGATCGTCAAAAACCGGACGGGCGAGGTCAGCTCCTGCGATCTGCTGTTTGACGCAGACCTTGCCCGCTTCAATCAGGAATACCTGACCTACACCGCGCAGGTCGCCGACCGCTGCCAGGATCGCGATCTGTCCGCAGACTGCATGGTCATCGGAACGTCCGCCATCATCGACACGGAGCTGGACGGCGCCGTCGGCATGAACAGCGGCATTTTCAACAACCCCTTCCTGATTTGGGGCCGGTACAAGCGTCGATTGCTGTGTTATTCGCTCCCCGTGTCCTTTCAGTTTCATCACACCCAGATGGACGGCGCGCACGCCGGTCGCTTTCTGGCGAAGCTGCAAGAGGAAATCAACCGGCTGAAATAACGCGGAAGCAGCGGACGAATCGCGCTGCCGTCCTGCATTCATGTAAAAAAGCGGCCGAAGCCGCTTTGATAAGCAGCACCCGAAAGGATGTCATTCCTTCCGGGCGCTGCTTTTTTACTTCGCCAGCTGATCGGCCAGCGCCGCCAGCGCCGCGCGGTCGCCGTCCTTCACCGCGCCGCGAATCGTCACGACAGGCTCAAGAAGCGTAACCTCCTTCATGGCGGTCAGCTGATCCTTCATCGTGCGGGCGGCGGAAGGCGCCCAGGAGCCGTTCTCCACCAGAGCCACGGTGCGCTTTTGATAGTTCTTGCTGCGCAGGTGCGCCAGAAAATCGCCCATGACCGGCATCACGCCCGCGTCATAGCTGGAAGCAGCCAGCACCACCTTGCCGTAGCGGAAAGCGTCCGCCACCGCCTCGGAAAGTTCGCACCGGGCCAGATCCGCCGCGACCGCCTTCACGCCGCGCGCCTCCAGCAGCCCGGCCAGCTCCCGCGCCGCCTGCGCCGTGTTGCCATGCAGGGAGGCGTAGGCCACATACACGCCCTCGCTCTCCACGCCGTAGCCGCTCCAGGTGGCGTAGCGCGCCATCGCGTGACGGAGCGCCTCCCCTTCCAGCACCGGGCCGTGCAGCGGGCACACCGTCTCAATGTCCAACGCCGCTGCCTTTTTCAGCACCGCCTGCACCTGCGCGCCGTACTTGCCTACAATATTGAAATAATACCGCCGCGCCTCGTCGTCCCACTCCTCGTTCGCGTCCAGCGCGCCGAACTTGCCGAACGCGTCCGCGCTGAACAGCGTCCGCGAGGCCGCGTCATAGGTCATCATCACCTCGGGCCAGTGCACCATGGGGGCCATCACAAAGGTCAGCTCGTGCGCGCCCAGGGACAGCGTATCCCCTTCCTTGACCGTCAGCGTTTTCACGCCGGTCAGGTCGAAGTAGCAGGAAAGCATGGTGAAGGTCTTGGCGTTGCCGACGAGCGTCGTCTCCGGATACCGTTCCAGCAGCATCCGAAGGCTGGACGCATGATCCGGCTCCACATGGGACACGATCAGGTAGTCCGGCTGCCGTCCGTCCAGCGCCGCGGCGACGTTCGCCAGATAGTCCTCGCCCTTGCGCCTGTCCACCGTATCGAGCAGGGCGAGCTTCTCGCCTTCCACCAGATAGGCGTTGTAGGAAATGCCATGAGGCACCCGATACTGCCCCTCAAACAGGTCAATGTCGTGATCATTCACGCCCACGCAGCGTATATCCCGATTCATCGGTATTCTCTCCTTTCGTCCGCGTCAGCAGGCGCGGATCAGCCGCTGATAAAACGCGACCGTCTTGTTAATCGTCTCCACCGGCACGCGCTCGTCGTTACCGTGGATCATCCCCCGCTCCTCCTTGGACAGCGCCATCGCCGAGAAGCGATACACATGGTCGCTCACCGCGCCGTAGTGACGGGAATCCGAGCAGGCCAGCATCAGATAGGGGGACACCACCGTGCCCTGCCAGGTGGCGCGAATCGCTCGGGAAAGCCGCTGCCACGGCTCGTCGTCCGTGCGGCTGATGGGAGACGGGTTCATCCCATGCACCAGCTCGATCTTCACCCGGTCGTCATTCACGACGCGCCCCAAACGCGCCAGCGCGCTGTCCGTCGTTTCCTCGCCGATCAGGCGCAGGTTCGCGCCCACCCAGGCGTGGGGCGGCAGGACGTTGGAGGCCGCGCCGCCCTGCATCTGCGTAAAGGCGACGGTGGTGCGCACCAGCGCGTTCAATTCGCCGCCGCTTTTCTTGCACAGCAGGTTCAGCGCGGGCTTGAAGCACCACAGGTTCGCGAAGATCATCCGGTAGAGCAGCGTCGAGCGGCGGCCCAGCGTGTCAAACATCTGCGCGGCAGGCGGCGTGAGCGTAAAGGGGAAGGGATGATTCTCCACCCGGGTCACGGCCCGCGCCAGCACGCCGACGGGGGTATGCGCCGGCGGCGTCGAGGCGTGCCCGCCCGCGGTCGTCAGCGTCATGCGGATGTCCATCGGGCCTTTCTCGCCGATGCCGATCAGCGCGCAGGACTCCTTCACGCCGGGGAACACGTCCCGCACCACCGCGCCGCCCTCGTCCAGCACAAAGGCAGGCTTCACCCCGCGCTCCGTCAGGTAGCGCACGATGGTCGGCGCGCCTTCGCCGGAAATCTCCTCGTCCCCCGCGAAGGCCAGGTACAGGTCGTTCTCGGGCACATAGCCCTCGGCGATCAGGTTATCCGCCGCCTCCAGCACGCCCAGCAGCGTCCCCTTGGTGTCCAGCGTGCCCCGACCCCAGAGCACGCCGTCCTCCAGCAGCGCGTCAAAGGCGGGCTTCGTCCAGCCGGACTCATCCACGGGCACCACGTCATAGTGGGCCATCAGCACGCCGGGCTTCTCCGACTTTTTTCCCCGCCAGTGGAACAGCAGGCTGCGCGGGCCGGGCTTGACAAACTCGCAGCCCGCGGCCACATGAGGAAACAGCGTGGGCAGCAGCGATTCCAGTCTGGCGAACTCGCTTTCGTCCTCCAGCGACTTGTCGCGGTAGGAAACCGTCCGGCAGCGGATCAGCGCCTGCAAATCGCGCACCGCCTTGTCCCCGTCCAGCTTTTCCTCCGCGCAATTGACCGTTTCCTCCTGGGCGGGCTTGAACCGCGCCGTCCGCACTGCCAGCACGGCCGCAAAAGCCGCGACCAGCGCCAAAAGAATCCATCCGATCATCAGGCACGCTTCCTTTCTTACAGCATCTTCCGCTTGTACATCAGCCGACTGACGCCAATGGCGATCAGCGCGCCCACCGGCACCAAAATGCCCACCGAGCCGGACAGCGACGGAACCAGCAGGAACAGCACCACCATGAACAGGAGCGGCGCAAGGGCGATTTTCGGGTTCTTGGAGATGTACACCACGCCCAGCCCGCCAAAGAGCGCGGGCATAATGTTGTCAAAGGCCGGAGCCAGCACCGGCGATTCGAGCACCGGCTGCAAATAGCCCAGCAGCAGCACGCCCAGGGCGATGATCACCGTCGTCACGATGGACGAGGTTGCGATGGCAATCGTCGATACCACCTCGCCCTCCTCGGACGTGGCCTTCACCTTCGCCGCCTCCATGGCGTTGAGCGCGCAGGGCACCTTCAAATTGGTCAGATTGCCGGTCACAAAGGAAAGATAAGTGCCGCCGGTGCCCAGCATCGGCGCGTAGGTAAACACCTCAATGATGCCGACCGTCCAGTAGATCGGCGCGACGCCGAGCAGCCCCTTGAGCACATAGCGCATCTCCGGCCACGCGTCGTAGTACACACAAATGGACGTGGGCACAAGCAGCAGCAGGAAAATCGCCGTCGCGACCCATACGCGTCCCCAGATATGGACGGATTCGTTATAGCTTCTGTTCATTTTGCTTCCCTCCCCGCGTCAGCGCATCAGCATCGTCACCGGAATCGACGCGGCCATCGCGCCCAGCATACTGATCGGCAGCGCGTACTGTTCCAGCCACTTCACGCCGCACTTTTTGATCAGCACGCCGCACACGCCCATGATCGCCGCGGAGATCAGCGCCACGACAATCGGGATGAAGCCCGGCACGCCGGAACGAATGTCCGCGAACAGCATTCCGACAAAGGCGGAGATCATGCCCAGGAACATACTGTCCATGAAGATATTGCCCCACTTGGGATCCTTCGTCTTGATGGACATCACGCCGCCCTGAATCTTTTTCAGGCCAAAGAGCACCAGGAAGATGCCGGGGATGATGCCCAGCGTCATGACCCACGCAATCGCGCCGAAGGCCCGCGCGTCGCCGATGGGCTGGCTGAGGCTCAGGCTCATCGCGGTCGCGGTGGTCGTCGCGGCCGGAAGCTCGTAGGTCAGCGCGCCCAGCACGCTCAGCCGCAGCCAGGGCAGCGGCAGACCCAGAAACTTCGACAACGTGATCACGCCCAAGAGAATCGCCACCGCCGGCGCGACGGTAAACAGCGCGCTGGACGCAATCGTCTTGCGGACGGTCGCCCCGGCGATGCCCAATTGACGCGCCCGCCTGACCGCCTTGACCAGAAAGAACACCGACTGCGCCAGCACGAACGCGATCACGACAGCCGTCACGGCATACAGAAAGCCGCTGTTCACACTGAATTCCTTCATGAGGAAGCCACCACTCCTTTTGTCTGTTAAATCGGAAACGATCCTATTGTACCGCACCTCGCGCCGTTCGTAAAGCCTCCCCGGCCAAATATGCAGGGAAAAAACGAGCCGTTCGTTTTTGACAAAACCGGCCGTTTCTGCTATGCTGTTGTCCAATGAAATCGAAGGGAAGCGGAATCGTCATGCGGCACATCTTCCTCACCGGAGAAAAGCAGGTCGGCAAGAGCACGCTGTGGCGGCGCGTGCTGGCGAATCGGGCGCACACCGGGTTTGTCACCCGCCCGTTCACCATCGACGGGGAAAAGAAGGGTTACACGCTGCACAGCCTGACGCCCCTCGCGCCGGGGCTGAACGACTGCCCCTGTGTGGTGCGCGTGGGGGCGCGCCGCCATGTCGCCGTGCTGCCCGTGTTTGAGCAGGCCGGCGTCCAGGCGCTTGATCAGGCGTTCTCCTCGCCGGAGCCGCTGATCCTGATGGACGAGCTGGGCAAGTCCGAGCGGGAGGCGACCGGCTTCGCGGAGGCCGTCCGGCGCTGCCTGGACAGCGACCATCATGTGCTGGGTGTATTGCAGCTGGGCGACGCGCCGCTACAAGCGTCCATCCGTCAGCGGGAGGACGTGCTGCTGCTGACCGTCACCCCGGAAAACCGGGAGGAAGTGCGCGCTGCCGTCGAGGCGCACCTGTTGGCCTGGGAAGCGGAAGCAGAAGCGGAGGGATGAGCGTGCGTTATTTGGTGCTTGCCGACATCCATGGCAACCTGTCCGCGCTGCAATCGGTGCTCGCCTCCCCCGAGGCGGCGGGCTGCGACCGGATCGTGTCCCTGGGCGACCACACCAACTTCGGCCCAGCGCCCCGTCAGGTGCAGGAGACGCTGGAAGCGTGCGGCGCGCTGATTCTGCGCGGCAACCACGAGGATCGCTTCGCCCGCATCGCGTCGGCGGAGTTTGACGGCTACAACTGGCGAATGCTGCGCTGGACGTATAGACAGCTGGCCGGAATGCGGCGCGAATACCCGGCGGAGGCGCGCTTCGGCCCGCTTTTGATGACTCACGCCGTGCCCGGCAGCGTCTACCGGCTGGTTTATCCGCCGGAGGATGTGCTTGCCGAGCTGGCCCGCCTCCCTGCGGGCGTGACGTGTTTGCTCACCGGGCATAATCACGCGCCCTGGCTGATTGCCGCGCAGGGACGCATCGCCTGCAACCCCGGATCGCTCGGGCTGATTGAGGACAACGTCGGAGGCCGTGCAGCCTTCGCCGTCGTCGAAGCGCAGGGCAACCGGGTCGCCGTCGCGCGTCATATCGTCCGATACGATTTGCAGGAAACCGTCGCCCGCTTCCTGTCCTCCGGACTAACAGAGATCGCGCCGGAGCTGAGCCGCGCCGTGCTGCAAACCATGCGCACCGGCGGCTATCAGACGATTGTGAAGCTGATTCGCCATGTGGGCCGCGTCGCCGCGTCAAAGGGGCTGTCCCTGGCAGACGAAACAGCCTGGCATTTGGCCGACCAGGCGGGGTTCTGGCCCGAACCGCTGGACAGCCGCGCCTTCTGGCAGCAGGAGGCGGCCCGGCTCCAAGGAGGGATTGATCATGGCTGATACCATTGCCGCCATTGCCACCGCGCCGGGCGCGGGCGGCATTGCCATCGTCCGCCTGAGCGGCGACGCGGCTGAGCGCATTTTGCGCGCCGTTTTCACCCCGGCAAAGCCTGGATTGACGCATCTGACCAGCCATCTGCTGACCTACGGGCGCGTGATGGACGGCGCGGAGGCGGTGGACGAGTGCATGGCCGTGCTCATGCGCGCGCCCCGCAGCTACACCCGGGAGGACGTGGCCGAGCTTCAGCTGCACGGAGGCGACTACACCGCTCAACGCGTGCTGAAGCTGTGCCTGCGGGCGGGCGCGCGGCTGGCCGAGCCGGGCGAGTTCACCCGGCGGGCGTTCCTGAACGGGCGCATTGATCTGAGCCAGGCGGAGGCGGTCATGTCGCTCATCTCCGCCCAGGGGGACGCCGCCCATCGGGCCGCCATGCGGCAGCTTTCCGGCGGGCCGTCGTCGTTCATCCGCCGGGCGGCGGACGAGCTGTACGCGCTGCAGGCCGCCGCCGCCGCGTGCATTGATTATCCGGAGGAGGTCACCGAGGAGGAGGCCGTGACCGATCTCGCGCCCCGCCTGCGCCGCCTGGCGCGGACGCTTACCGACGCCTGCGACGAGCACGCGGCGCGGCTGATCGCCTCCGGGCTGCAGGTTGCGCTGTGCGGCCGTCCCAACGTAGGCAAGAGCAGCCTGCTCAACGCGCTGTTAGGCGAGGAAAAAGCCATCGTGACCCCCATCCCCGGCACAACGCGGGACATGGTAGAGGGCACGATCACCCTGTCAGGCTGCCCGGTTCACCTGACGGACACGGCGGGCCTGCGCGATACCGACGACCCGGTGGAGCAGCTGGGCGTGCGCCGCGCGCAGCAGGCCATGCAGGACGCGGACACGCTGCTGCTGCTGCTGGACGGCTCCGCGCCGCTCACGGCCGAGGATCAGGCGCTGGCGACCCGCCTGGCCGGGCGCGACGTGATTCTGGTCGAAAGCAAGGCCGATCTGCCCCGCCGACTGGACAGCGCCCCTATCCGCGCCGCGCTGCCCGACGCGCCCATCGTCGCGCTGTCCGCCGCGCAGCCGGACACCCTCGCCCCGCTAAAATCGCTGCTCAGCGACCGCGCCCGCGTGTCCGATCAGCTGACGCTGACCCAGCCGCGCCACCTGGACGCGGCCCGTCGCGCCGCCGGGCACCTGTTAGACGCCGCGGCGACGCTCGAAACGGCCACCGTCGATCTGGCGACGCTGGATATGCAGGCCGCGCAGACCTGTCTGGCGTCGATCACCGGCGACGAGGTGAGCGAGCGGCTGCTGGATCAGGTGTTCGCGCAATTCTGCGTCGGAAAATAAAACCATGCGCATCATCGACCGCCTGTCCGGGCAGAATGACGAGCGGAGGTGATCGGTATGACCCCGAAGGAGCTTCTCTATGTGGAGGACGCCCTGTCCCACGAAAAGTTTCTCAAGACCCAGTGCCAGCAGGCCATGGACGCGCTGAGCGACCCCGCCCTGCGCTCCTGCGTGCAGAACATGATGAACAAGCATCAGCAGCTGTTCAAGCAGTTCTACCAGCTTGTGTGAGAAGGAGGGACATGGCGATGAACGATCAGGCAATCATGCAAAACCTGCTGCTGACGACCAAAGGCGTTTGCGACCTGTATATGCACGGCGCGATTGAGTCCGCCGGCACGCAGCAGGTACATCAGGCTTTCAGCAGCGCGCTGAACGACACGCTCTGTATGCAGGACGAGGTGTACAAGCAGATGTCCGCCAAGGGCTGGACGGCCTCTCAGCAGGCCCCGCAGCAGCAGCTTGAGCAGGTGCGGCAGAAGTTCGCCGGACAGAATTGACCTCGACCAACTGAACAAGCCGCGCTCTCGTGCAGAGAGCGCGGCTTGTTTTGTTCTTCAGCCTTTCTCGGGATGAACTGTCCATGTCCTCCGCGGTTATTTGGCGTTCTTGACCTCCTGCCACAGCGCGTTGTACACGGGCATATACGTCTCGTCGATGTCGTGGAAGAACTCGCAGCGGTCGATCACGTCCTGCGGCGGGTTCATGACCGGATTCTCCGTGTACACCGCGCCCATCTGCTCGATCGCGCCGCTGTTGGGGCTGGAGTACCAGATAGCCTCGCAGTTCTTCTGCGCGATGTCCGGGCGGCAGAGGAAGTCCACAAAGCGCTCGGCGTTTTCCCGGTTCGCGCCGTCCTTCATGATCACCATCGGGTCGACCCACACGTTGCTGCCCTCCTTGGGCACCGCGTAGGCCAGATCGGGATTCAGGTCGATGGCGTACTGCGCGTCGCCGGACCACATCACCGCCAGCGCCGCCTCGCCGCCGACCATCTTGTCCTTCGTCTCATCCACCTGATACGCCTTCACCATGCCGGAGGTCTTTTGCTCAATCAGCTTGGTTTTGCAGGCTTCCAGCGCGATGATGTCCCGCGTGTTCATCGAATAGCCCAGGTACTTGAGCGTAATGCCCATGGAATCGCGGATGGAGTCCATCATGAACACGTTATTCGCGTACTTCTGATCCCACAGGATCGCCCAGGAGTCCACCGGATCGTCCACCATCTTCGTATTGTACAGGATGCCCACCGTGCCCCACATATACGGCACCGAGTGCGCGCCGCCCAGGTCGTAATCCGGATTGCGCAGGTTTTCCAGGATGTACTTTGCGTTGGGGATGTTGTCGTAGTTGATTTCCGCCAGCAATCCCTTGTTTATCATCCGCTCGACCATGTAGTCCGACGGGAACACCACGTCGAACTGCCCGGGGTTCTTCTCCACCTGCACCATCATGTCCTCGTTGGTGGTGAACATCATGTAGTTGACGTGAATCCCCGTCTCCTCCTCAAACTGCCGGAGCACATCCTCGTCGATGTACTCGGCCCAGTTGAACACGTTCACCACGGGCCGGTCGTCGGCCAGGGCGCAGGCAGGCAGCAGCAGCGCCAGCGTCAGCAGCAGGGAAAGCATCTTCTTCATCATGGGAAATGACCTCCTTCTTGGCGTTACGCCTTTTTTTCATTGCCGCTTGTGCGGTGGTTGACGGCCAGCAGGAGCAGCAGCAGCGCGACAAACATCAGCGCGCTCAGCGCGTTGAGCGTCGGCTCGATGCCGATGCGGGCCTTGGAGTAGATCAGCGTGGACAGATTCTGCACCAGCGGGCTGGTGGTGAAGTAGCTGATGGTGAAATCGTCCAGGGAGAGGGTGAAGCTCAGCATCGCGCCGGTGATGATGCCCTGTCGGCACTCCGGGATGATGACGTGCGTCAGCGCGTAGCCCGGCGTCGCGCCCAAATCAAGCGCCGCTTCGTAGCAGTGGCGGTTCATCTGCTTGAGCTTGGGCAGCACGGAGAGAATCACATAGGGCGTGTCGAAGGTGATGTGCGCCAGCAGCATGGTGACGTAGCCGCGATCCACCCGAGTGAAGATGAACAGCAGCATCAGCGAAATGCCCGTCACAATGTCCGGCATCGTATTGGGGAGCGTGGTCAGCAGCATCATCAGCGACTGGGGACGCTTCTTCATGCTGTAAATGCCGATGGCGGCCAGCGTGCCCAGCACAGTGGAGACGATCATCGCCAGCACGGCGACGCTGAGCGTCACCTGCAACGCGTTCATGATGGCCTGATCCTGGAACAGCGCCTCGTACCAGCGCAGCGAGAAGCCCTCCCACTTAGCGCGGCTCTTGCCCGCGTTGAAGGACTGGGCGATCAGCACCACGATCGGCACATAGAGGAACACCAGCACAATCGCCAGATAGAACCGCTTGAAAAACCGGGAAAGTCTGCTCATACCATGCCGCCTCCTTCCCCGTTCGGGTCGGCCTTGCGGAGGATGGACAGGCTGATCAAAATCAGCACCATCATGATCAGCGACAGCGCGCTGCCCACGTTCCAGTTGCCCTCGGTCAGGAACTTCGCCTCAATCAGGTCGCCGAACATCATCGTATTGCCGCCGCCTAAGATACGCGGGATGAAGAACGTCGTCACCGACGGCATGAACACCATCGTAATGCCGCTGATCACGCCCGGCAGGCTGAGCGGGATCGTCACCCGGGTCAGCGTGCGCCAGGGATTGCAGCCCAGGTCAGCCGCCGCCTCGCCAAAGGACGCGTCCTGCTTGCTGAGCACGGTATAGATCGGGAACACCATGAAGGGCAGGAAGTTGTACACCATGCCCAGCAGCACCGCGCCGGAGTTGTACATCAGCTGCACGCCGTTCAGGCCGATCGCCCGCAGAAAGTTGTTGATCAGCCCCTGATCCTCCAGGAGGCTCATCCAGGCGATGGTTCGCAGCAGGAAGTTCATCCACATCGGGATGATGAACAGCACGACCAGGCTCGACCCCAGCTTCATCCGCCGATCCGCCATGAACAGCGCCGCCGGATAGCCCAGCAAAAGCGAAATGACCGTGCACAGGAAAGCCATCCACAGCGAGTAGGTCAGCGTATCCACGTTGACCGTGCCGCGGCTGATGAACTGCGCCGCCTCCGGCCCCAGGGAGGCGTAGAGCTGGTTCTTGGCATAGTTGCTGTCCCAAAAGTGGCGGAAGTTATCCAGCGTGAAAGCGCCGCTGGCGTCCGTGAAGGCGTAATAGGCCACCAGCACGCAGGGCACAACGGTGAACAGGATCATCCACAGCGTGTAGGGCGCGGCGAACAGCGGACGCTTTACGCCGCCGTTGCGCTTGACGGACACCGCCACCAGCGCGATGAAACCGGCCAGCCCCGCGCCCATGAGCACGAAGGCCCACCAGGGCAGCGTCAAATCGTTCATGCGTCCTCCTCCTCCATCGGCTTCATGATATGGATGTTGAAGGGAACGATGTTCATCCCCACCCGGCTGCCCTGGGGCTGCATGGTGGTCGCGTGCACCTTGAAGGTGAAAGCGCCCGCGTCGATCATCATTTCATAATGCACGCCCTTGAAGAGCACGCTCTTGATGGTGCCGACCAGCTGCCCCACGTCCTCGCCGACGAGCATGATGTCCTCCGGGCGAATGACCACGTCCACCGGCGCGTTTTCGCCGAAGCCGAAGTCCACGCAGGGGAAACGCGCTCCGGCAAACTCCACTAACTCGTCCCTGATCATCGTGCCGCGCAGGATGTTGCTCTCGCCGATGAAGTCCGCCACGAAGGCGTTGGCCGGCTCGTCGTAGATGCGCTTCGGGTCGCCGATTTGCAGAATTTTGCCCTCCCGCATCACGACGATGGTGTCGCTCATCGTCAGCGCTTCCTCCTGGTCGTGGGTCACATACAGGAAGGTGATGCCCAGGCGCTGCTGCATATTTTTCAGCTCCAGCTGCATCTCCTTGCGCAGCTTCAAATCGAGCGCGCCCAGCGGCTCATCCAGAAGCAGCACCCGCGGCTGCATCACAAGCGCCCGCGCAATCGCGACCCGTTGCTGCTGCCCGCCCGAGAGCGAAG
>CAZRLM010000085.1:0-12186 GCA_964600835.1 uncultured Oscillospiraceae bacterium | reverse complement strand
CACGCCCACCGCCGGCGGGCTGGGGATGCTGGCCATCGGCGCGGGCGGACTGGACGTGGCGGTCGCCATGGGCGGCGGCGCGTATTATCTGCCCTGCCCGCGGGTGGTGGGCGTTCGCCTGACGGGTCGCTTGCAGCCCTGCGTGGCCGCCAAGGACGTGATTTTGGAGGTGCTGCGGCGTCTGACGGTCAAGGGCGGCGTGGGGAAGGTGATGGAGTACACCGGCCCCGGCGTGGCGACGCTGACCGTGCCGGAGCGGGCCACCATCACCAATATGGGTGCGGAGCTGGGGGCCACCACGTCGATCTTTCCCGCCGACGAGGCGACGCGTGCGTTCCTGCGCGCCCAGGGCCGGGAGGAGGACTTCGCGCCCCTGTGCGCCGACGAGGACGCGACCTATGACGAGACGCTGGAAATCGACCTGAGCACGCTTTCGCCGCTGGTCGCCAGACCCCATATGCCTGACTGCGTCGTGTCTGTGGCGGAGGCGGGGAAAATCAAGGTGGATCAGGTGTTTATCGGCTCGTGCACCAATTCGAGCTATCAGGATATGATGCGGGTGGCGCGCATTTTGAAGGGCCGCACCGTGCATCCGGACGTGAGCCTGGTCATCGGCCCCGGTTCGCGGCAGGTGCTTACGATGCTGGCGCGCAACGGCGCGCTGGCGGACATGATCGCCGCCGGGGCGCGCATTCTGGAAACGGCCTGCGGGCCGTGCATCGGCATGGGGCAAAGCCCGCGCACCGACGCGGTCTCCGTGCGGACGAACAACCGGAACTTCTTCGGCCGCAGCGGCACCGCCTCGGCGAAGGTTTATTTGACCTCCTGCGAGACGGCCGCCGTCACCGCGCTGACCGGCTATCTGACCGACCCCCGCTGCATCACGGAGGACTTGACCATTGCCCAGCCGGAGCGCTTTGACGTGAACGACAACCTGATCATGATGCCCGTCGCGCCGGGGCAGGAGGCGGAAGCCGTCGTGACCCGCGGGCCGAACATCCGCCCGTTCCCGCTGGGCAAGCCGCTGCCGGAAACGGTGCGGGGCAAGGCGCTTTTGAAGATGGGCGACAACATCACCACCGACCATATCATGCCCTCCAACGCGAAGCTGCTGCCCTACCGCAGCAACGTGCCCGCGCTGAGCCGCTACTGCCTGACCCCCGTGGACGAGGACTTCCCTGCTCGCGCGGAGCGGGAGGGCGGCGGCTTCCTGGTGGCGGGGAGCAACTACGGCCAGGGCTCCAGCCGGGAGCACGCCGCGCTGGTGCCGCTGTATCTGGGCGTGCGCGCGGTGGCGGCAAAGTCCTTCGCGCGCATCCATCAGGCGAATCTGATCAACAACGGCATCCTGCCCCTGACCTTTGAGCGGGAGGCGGACTACGACGCGATCGGCCCGATGGACGAGCTGTCCCTGCCGGACGTGCGGGCGGCGGTCGAGGCGGGGGAAATGCGGCTGACGCTGCGCGACGAGACGACCGGGCGCGACATCCCCGTCCTCATGCCCCTGACGGCGCGCCAGCGCGCGATGATTCTCGCCGGCGGCCTGATCAACGCCACGCGCGAGGGCCTGGTATGAGGCGGCTGCTCGCCCTGCTCGCGCTACTGTGCCTGCTGCCCGTTTGGGCTCTGGGCGAGGGCTGCGTGATCAATCTGATCGAAAATCCCGATCAGCCCTGGGCTTTTGAAAAAGGCGCGGAAATCCTTGAAGTCGTCTTTCCGCCGGTGTATAATTCGGATGCGTGCATTCTGCGCTGCGGCGGCGAAACGATGATGGTGGACGCGTCCACCCGGGCGCAGCGCAAGCGGATCGCCTACGCGCTCAAGGCCATGGGCATTACCCGCGTGGACACGGCGTTCAACTCCCATCCCCATAACGACCATCTGTCCGGCTTCCAATTCGTGCCCGCAACGGCGGAAATCGGGCGGCTGGTGATCACCTTCTGGGAAAAGACGAACGACGTGATGATCACGACCCTGCAAGCGATGCGCCGCGCGGGCGTGCCCATCGAACGAGCCGGGGACGGCGACGTGCTGACCCTGGGCGGCGCGACGCTGACGGTGATCCAGCGGGACGATGAGGAGCTTAAGCTCAACGACCGCTCCGCGATGCTGCTTTTGCGCTACGGGGAGCGGACGATGCTCCTGGCGGCGGACATTGAGGAGCGCGCGCAGTCGCTTCTGGCGTCCGAACCGCCCGAATGCGGGCTGAAGGCCGACATATTGAAGTATCCGCACCATGGGTTGGCGCGCATGGACGAGGCGATGTTCGCCGCCGTCGCGCCGGAGTTCTGCGTCATCACCGACCATGAGTGCCGCGCCAAGCCGGGCTTTGATTTCTGCGCCGAGCACGGCACGGCCTTCCTGAGCACCTGGGAAAGGTACATCCGTCTGCGGACGGACGGGAAAATCTGGGTGCTGGACGAGCTGCCCCGGGAGGGAACGCGATGAGGTACCGGTATCTGTTGGTGGACAACGACAACACCCTGATGGACTTTAACGCGTCGGAGGGCTACGCGCTGACGGCGGCGCTGTCCGCTTGCGGCCTGCCCCATGACGCGGCGGTCTGCGCGCGGTACCATCAAATTAACCGCGCGCTGTGGGAAGCGCTGGAGCGGGGCGAAACGACGCAGGCGATCTTGAAGGTGGAGCGCTTCGCCCGGCTGCTGGACACGCTGCCGGATAGCGTCGTGAGCGCGGAGGCGCTGGCGGGGCGGTTCCAGGAGGCGCTGTCGCAGCGTGCCGACCTGATGCCCGGCGCGCTGGCGTTCTTGACGTCGCTCCGGGGCAGGATGAAAATCGCGCTGGTCACCAACGGCGTGAGCGCCATCCAGCGCGGGCGGCTGAGCCGCTGTCCCTTCACGCCGCTGCTGGACGCGGTGGTGATTTCCGAGGAAATCGGCGTGAGCAAGCCCGATCCGCGGTTTGTGGACGCGGCGCTGGCGGCGCTTCACTGCGAGGACAAAGCCGCCGCGGTGCTGCTGGGCGACAGCGTGACGGCGGATATTGCCGCGGCAACGGCGGCGGGGATTGACAGCATCTGGTTCGCGCCCGGCGGCGGCAGCTGCCCGGCGGCGACGTATACCGTCCGCAGCCTGGAAGAGGCCGGGACGCTGCTAATGAAAGGAGAAAGCCATGTATCCGATTGTGAAAAAGCGCGTACTGAATGAAACGGTCACGCTGATGGAGGTGGAGGCGCCGCTGGTGGCGCGCAAGGCGCAGCCGGGGCAGTTCATCATCTTCCGGATTGACGAGGAGGGCGAGCGCGTGCCGCTGACCATCGCCGGGTACGACCGGGAGCGGGGCACGGTGACGATCATCTTCCAGAAGGTGGGCTACACCACCGAGAAGCTGGACACGCTGGAGGAGGGCGACGCGCTGCTGGATTTTGTCGGCCCGCTGGGCGAGCCGAGTCATGTAGGCGGCGTGAAGCGCGCGGCGGTGATTGGCGGCGGCCTGGGCGTGGCGATCGCCTATCCGCAGGCCAAGGCGCTGCATGACAGCGGCGCGAAGGTCGACCTGATCGTCGGCTTCCGCAACGAAGGGCTGATCATTTTGCAGGACGAGCTGACCGCCGCTTCCACCGAGCTGACCGTGATGACCGACGACGGCTCCAACGGTCACAAGGGCTTTGTGACCCAGGCGCTGGCGGAAAAGATCGAAAGCGGCGCGCAGTACGACGAGGTCATCGCCATCGGCCCGCTGCCGATGATGAAGGCCGTGTGCGACCTGACCCGCCCCTATGGCATCAAGACGATCGTCAGCATGAACCCCATCATGATCGACGGCACCGGGATGTGCGGCGGCTGCCGGGTCACGGTGGGCGGCGAGACGAAGTTCGCCTGCGTGGACGGCCCAGACTTCGACGGCCATCTGGTGGACTTTGACGAGGCCATCGCCCGCGGACGGATGTTCCGCTCCGAGGAGGCGCAGGCGAAGGAGAAGCTGCACAAGTGCCGCCTGACGGGGGAGGTGCGCCATCATGGCTGATATGCGTCTGACAAAGCATCCCATGCCGGAGCAGGATCCGGCGGTGCGCGCGACCAACTTTGCGGAGGTTGCTCAGGGCTACCCGGCGGAGATCGCCATGGCCGAGGCCGGCCGCTGCCTGCACTGCAAAAACGCGCCCTGCGTGGCCGGATGTCCGGTCAACGTACCGATTCCGGACTTCATCGCGCAGGTGAAGGCGGGGGATTTCCAGGGCGCGTACCGGACGATCCGGCTGCAAAACGGCCTGCCCGCGATCTGCGGACGGGTGTGCCCGCAGGAGTCGCAGTGCGAAAGCCGGTGTGTGCGCGGTATCAAGGGCGAACCGGTGGCCATCGGCCGTCTGGAACGCTTCGCTGCCGACTGGGCGATGCAGGAGGGCGGCGCGCAACAATCCGCTACGCCCCGGTGCGGCAAGCGCGCGGCGATCGTCGGCTCCGGCCCTGCCGGACTGACCTGCGCCGCCGATCTGGCCCGCGCGGGCTGGGACGTGACCGTCTATGAGGCGCTGCACACGCCCGGTGGCGTGCTGATGTACGGCATCCCCGAGTTCCGTCTGCCCAAGGCGCTGGTGCAGCGGGAAATTGACCAGATTCGCGCGCTGGGCGTGAAAATCGTGACCAACGCGGTGGTCGGGCGGGCGATGACCGTGGACGAGCTGCTGGACGAGGGGAACGACGCGGTGTTCATCGGCAGCGGCGCGGGTCTGCCCAACTTCCAGCGCATACCGGGCGAGAGCCTATGCGGGGTTTATTCGGCCAATGAGTTCCTGACGCGGATCAACCTGATGCGCGCCTACACCTTCCCCGAGCACGACACGCCCATCAAGGTGGGCGCGCGGGTCGCGGTGATCGGCGGCGGCAACGTGGCGATGGACGCCGCTCGGTGCGCCCGCCGTCTGGGCGCGGAGGTAACGATCGTCTACCGGCGAAGCGAGGCGGAGATGCCCGCCCGGCTGGAGGAGGTTCACCACGCGAAGGAGGAGGGCGTGATCTTCCGCCTGCTGACGAACCCCACGGCGATTTTGGGCGACGAAAACGGCTTCGTGCGCGGCATGACCTGCGTGCGCATGGCGCTGGGCGAGCCGGACGAGCGCGGTCGCCGTCGCCCCGTTCCGCAGCCGGGCAGCGAGTTTGAGCTGCCGGTGGAAACGGTGATTGTGGCGATCGGCAACAGCCCGAATCCGCTGATCAAGAAAACGACGCCCGATCTCCCGACGGAGCGCTGGGGCGGCATCACGGCGGACGCGGAGGGCCGCACCGGCAAGAAGAATGTGTACGCCGGCGGTGACGCGGTGACGGGCGCGGCGACGGTGATTCTGGCGATGGGCGCGGGCAAGCGCGCCGCGAAGGCAATCCTGGAGGATCATCCGTAAAACGCGGCGAAAACCGCGACAATCTATCGACACAGCTCATGCTTTGCGAGGCAAGGCATGGGCTTTTCTATTGTGATGTAAAAGGACGCAAAAAAACACACCCCCGCGCGCGGCGGGAGTGTGCGGAGGGGGAATAGGATGCTTACTTCTGCGTCTGATACCAGGCGTTCATCGCGTCGGCCAGCGCGCGGCCGCCCTTGGCGAACCAGTCGGCGACAAACTCGTCGTAACGGGCCAGCTCGTCGTCGGACATGATCATCTTGATCAGCGCCTCACGGGACATCACCAGCAGCGTGTTGCCGTACTCGGTGAACTCGGGCAGCATCGGGTTGAAGCGCGTGATTTCCACATACTTGTAGTCGGCACCCTTATTGTTCAGGTCGTCCCACATGATGCCCATTTCCAGCTCCTTATGGGCGCGGACGGAGAACAGGGGAGTGTACTTCGCGCCGTCGTTGGTCGGGTAGAACCAGCGGCCCTTGTTCATCGCGTCGAAGCCGGGGAACAGCGGGTAGATCACGCCGTCCTTCACTTCGTAGTGGGTGCCCTCGTCGCCCAGGATCAGGCGCATATAGTGGCTGTCATCCAGGAAGTCGTTGCAGTACTTGACCACCTCAGCCGCCTTTTCGGACGCCTTGGGGACGATCAGGAAGTTCTTCAGGCCACCGCGGGCCGCGATGCGCGGAGTGGAGCCGTCCTTGCTCAGCGGCTTGAGGAACACGAGGTTCGCGCCCTCAAAGTTGCTCTGCAGGGTGCGCAGCGCGGAGGAATCCCAGCAGGACAGCACGGCGCAGCCCACCACGCCGGAGGAAACCTTTTCCACCAGCGCGCTGTGCGTCGTGGCGGGGAAGTCGGAATCCAGCAGCTCCTCGCGATAAAGCTTGCGCAGGAACTCGATGTACTCCTTCTCGCCGGGCAGGTCAAGGCTGATCTTCAGCTCGCCGTCCACGTCCACATAGTCCATGGCCTTGCTGGCGATGCCGAAGGCCTGCGTCAGACCGTTGAAGTCCAGGTCGGTATCCACGCCCGTGGCGGCGAAGGGGATGATATAGTCCACGCCCACGGAGGCAGGATCCATCTGGGAGAAGGCGACCAGCATATTGTAGAAGTCATCCACCGTCTCCGGCAGGGACAGGCCCAGCTTATCCAGCCAGTCCTGACGGACGACGATGCCGTTCTCGATGTCGTTGCTGTCCGTCTCCGGGATGGCGTAGATGCGGCCGTCCACGGACACCATGTCCCAGACCTCCTGCGGGAAGGCGGCCTTCAGGTTCGGGCCGTAGGCTTCCACCAGATCGGTCAGATCCTGCACGGCGCCGTTCTTGATGTAGGTCGCCAGCAGGGTCATGTTGTAATTCATCTTGATGGCGTCATACTCCTGGCCGGACATCAGGATCAGGTTCAGCTTGTCCTCCTCGATGCCCATCTCGGGAATGATGTTCACGCCCAGCTCCTCGCGGATAATCTGCCGGGTGTGGTCGGTTTCCGGGTCGAAGTTGTCGGTCGAATACAGGTAGATCAGATCGACGACGTCCCCGCCTTCCGCCAGCGCGGGCAGGGCGGCGCAGAGCAGCGTCAGCGCCATGAACAGGCTTACCAGTTTGCGGATCATGGGTTTTCCTCCTTTATCATCAGGCGCGGCGCGCCCGGATTACGAAAATCGTCAGCCCTTGACGGCACCCAGCACCACGCCCGACACAAAGTACTTTTGCAGGAACGGGTACAGCACGCAGATGGGCAGCATGGCGCAGACCACCGTGGCGTTGATCAGCGTTTGACTGCCGACGTTGGTGATTTGCGTGGCGTCCAGGCGGAACGCGCCGGAGGGGTCGTTCGCCTCGAAGATAACCGCTTGCAGGTAGGGCTGCAAAAGCAGCTTGGCCCGCTTGGTGATGTACAGCTTCGCGTTGAAGTATTCATTCCAGAAGCCCACCGCGTAGAACAGCCCGACCGTCGCCAGCACGGGGGTGGCCAGGGGCAGCATCACCCGCAGGAACACCGTGACCTGGCGCGCGCCGTCGATGCGCGCAGACTCCTCAATTTCTGCGGGCAACCCCTCGAAGTAGTTCTTGATGATCAGCAGGTTGTACACGCTGACGCAGGAAACGAGGATCACCGACATCAGGGTGTTGAGCAGCTTGAGCTGCATCACGAGCAGGTAGGTCGGAATCATGCCGCCGTTAAAGAGCATGGCGAAGATGAAGAACAGCATCAGCCACCGGCGACCCGGCAGATGACGGCGGGAGAGCGCGTAGGCCGCCAGGCAGGTGGACACCATCGAGATGACCGTGCCCAGCACCGTGGTCAGCACGGTGTTGCTCAGCGCCGTAAAAAAGCTCTTGGAGGAGAGAATGTAGGCATAGGCGTTCAGGTGCGTGCCCTTGGGCCAGAAGGTGACGTGACCGCCCAGCACCTCGGTCTCCGCGCTCAGGGACACGGCGACCAGGTTCATCAGCGGCAGCAGCACCATCAAAAACGCGACGGTCAGCACCACATAGGAAAGCGCCGTGGCCGCGAAGTCGGAGCCTGTTTTGCGTTTCATGGCGATTCGCCTCCTCTCCAAACGCGCTTACCAGATGGAACGATCCAGATACCGGCGGCACAGGGCGTTGGTGCCCACCACCAGCACGAAGCCCACCAGCGAATTGAACAGCCCGATGGCGGAGGAATAGCCGTATTCCATCATGCCCACGCCGTGGCGGTACACATAGGTGTTGATCACGTCCGCGCTGTTGTACACCGAGGGGTTGTACATGATCAGAATCTGCTCGAAGGAGTTGCTCAGCAGGTTGCCCAGGGACATCATCAGCACCAGGATGATCGTGTTGGCCACGCCCGGCAGGGTGATGTACCAGATCTGCTTCCACTTCGACGCGCCGTCGATCATCGCCGCCTCGTACTGCTGCGGATCCAGGGCGGTGATCGCTGCCAGGTACACAATCGTGCCCCAGCCGGCCTCCTTCCACATGGACGACCAAACCAGCACCTCGCGGAACCAGCCCTCGTCCATCATGAAGCGGATCGGCCCAACGCCCACCTTGCCCAGCAGCCGGTTCACCAGGCCGCCGTTGACCGCCAGCAGGCTGGAGAAGATGCCGCCCACGATGACCCAGGAGAGAAAGTGGGGCAGGTACAGCGTCGTTTGAATGACCCGGCGGAAGGCGCGGCAGCGCAGCTCGTTGATCATCAGCGCCAGGATCAGCGGCCCCGGCACCCAGTAGACCAGCTTGTAGAGGTTGATGACCAGCGTGTTGCGAAGCACACGGAAAAATTCCGGGTTGGTGAAAGCAGCCTCAAAGTGCTTCAGCCCGACAAAGGGACTGCCGGAAATGCCGGCGAATATGTTGTAATCCTGAAAGGCAATCAGAAGGCCGTTCATGGGGATATATTTGAAGATGAACGTAATCACCATCGCGGGGATCAGAAACAGGTACAGCTCAGCCCACCCCTCGCGCGCGCAGCGCTGGAGCCAGGGCTTCCGCTTGCGATTCGCCGCCGTCATGCTCATTCCTCCCCTTTGCAGCTGAGAGAATGATACCATGGCGGCGGCGAATCGTCTATTCACTTCATTTTACCGGATTTGCACTTTATTTTGATTTTTTACGTTTCCTGGGCAGGCAAGGTCAGGATGCACAGCGTGCCGTTTCCTTCCTCGCTCTGCACGGACAGGCCGTAGGCGTCGCCGAACTGGGCGCGCACGCGCTGATGCACGTTCCAAAGGCCGTAGCTGCCCTCGGTTTGACTTTCCAGGGCCTGACGCAGGCGCTGCAGCGCCTCCGGCGCGATGCCCACGCCGTCGTCCTCCACCTCGATCAGCAGCAGGCCGTTCATCAGCCCGATGCGCAGCCGGACGGTTCCCTCGCGGCCCGGCTTGGGCAGGATGCCGTGCAGCAGCGCGTTTTCCACCATAGGCTGAATCAGCAGCGGCATCAGGGAAACGCCCATGCACTCGGGCGCGGCCTCAATTTCCAGCCGGATGCCGTCGCCGAAGCGGTAGCTTTGGATGTTCCAGTACGCGCGGATGGCCGCGATTTCCCCGGAAACCGTGGCGTTTTGATGGGTTTTCGACAGATTGGCGCGCAAAAAACCGCTCAGGTTGCGCACCAGAAACTGGACGTGCTCCGTGTCGTGGTTCGCGTCCGCCCAAGAGATGGACTCCAGCGTATTGTAGATAAAATGCGGGTTGATCTGCGCCTGCATCAGCCGCAGCTCAGCCTCCCGCCCCACGCGCTCATTGATCAGCGCCGTTTCGGTCGTGACCTTCAAATCGGCGGCCATGCTGTTGAAGGTTTTCAAAATCTGCCCCATCTCGTCGTCATAGGTTTCGTCCACCTTGACGGCCAATTGACCCGTGCGCACCGTCGCCATGGCGGCCTTCAGCTTTTCCAGCCGACCGCAGATGGAGCGGCTGATCAGCCAGGCCAGCAGGAAGGCGATCGCGAGCACCAGCGCCAGGATCAGCGCGAGGCTGCGCAGGTTCTCCGCGCTGCTGGCGCTGATGAGCGCGGCGGGCATCTCGCCGATGAGGAAGAGCGGGTAGCCCTCCAGCTTCATGACGGTATAAAGCAGCTTGCCCTCCGGCGTGGCGTGATGGATGTGCGTCAGGCCGTCTGCGCTGAGCGCCTGCGGATCAAGCGCCTCCGGCATGGCGAGCAGCTCGCCCGCGGCGTTCATCAGCGAGTCGCCGCCGGTGAGGTAGCAGGTCATGCCGGTTTGCAGCTGGGTATCCATCGCCTGCAGGAGCGGCGCGAGGGGAAAGCGCAGCTCCACATAGCCGGGTTGCCGCCAGCCCGCCACGATCGGCGCGTAGCAGGAGTACAGCCCCGGCGCGGAAAACATATCCCAGAGCACCTGCGCGTTTCCCTGCCGAGCCCGCAGCGCCTCCGGCGCTTCAATGCTCGGGATATAACGCTGCCCGTCCCGCAGGAACAGATACCGGCCGTCGATGTGCAGGCGGACGTCGGATAGCTCGTTGGCCGTGATCCAGTAATTGCAGGCGGTTTGCAGCTCCCGCCAGTCCGCCCATTGCGTCACCGTGTCCTTGTCGTCGATGTTTGTCAGCGCCCGGCTGACGGCCGCGCTGCCGGAAAACAGCGCGGCCTGATTGCCGGCGCTGTGCAGCTGGCTCTCGATCTCCCGCCCAACATAGCGCAGGTTGCGATCCAGGCTGCCGAGCATATACGCGTCCATCTCCGTCACAGACAGGGACGCGGAATAGATGGAAATCACGGCGGTCGTCAGCAGAATCAGCGCCCCGAAGGCGAAAAACATCTTGCTGCGCAGCGACAGGCTGCCCCAACGCGCCCTCATGGCGTTCGCCTCCCCCGATAATCCGACGGACTGACGCCCTCCTGCTTCTTGAACACGCGGGAGAAGTAGCTGTCGTTTTCATAGCCGACCTGTGTCGCGATGGCGGACAGAGGCAGTTCGGTCGCGTCCAGCAGCTCCTTCGCGCGGGCGATGCGATAGACGTTGATGTAGTGATGGATGGTCATACCATAGTGCTGCTTGAACACGGTGCAGACGTAGGCGTTGGTGTAGTGCAGCGCCTCCGCGATGCTCCCGGCGGTCAGCGCGTGGTCGGCATAGCGGGTATGGATGATGTCCTGCATCTGCCCGCAGAGCGCGGACAGACGGTTCTTTTGCGCGACGGCGGTCGGCGCGGGGGCGGAAGCGCGTGCGAAGCCGTACAGGCCGGTCAGCGTTTGCGTGACCGGACTGACGCGCACCCGGACGGACGCGTCCGTCAGCTGAAGCTGGGCGGCCAGACGGCGCTCCGCCAGCGCCAGCTCCTCCACGTCCGGGCGGCGCTCAAAGCAGCAGATCAGCGCGTGGCGCGCCGACTTCATTGGCACATGGCGGCAGTAGGCGAAGCCTTCCAGCCCCAGGCAGCGCCGCACGATGTCGTGCAGCCCGTCCGGCAGGGAAGCGACGGGAGAAAGCAGCGCCGCCGCATACCAGCCTTCCGCCTCCCGTACCGACAGCATATCCAGCTGGAACGCCAACTGCTCCAGCGGCTGATCGCCCTCCAGCAGGTGGGTCAGCAGCGGCGGAAGCAGCCGGTCGGCGTAGCTTTCCACCAGCTGCGCACTGCCGATGATCAGCTGCATCTCGTTCTGATCGGCGATGGCGTGGCGCACCGCGTCGGTCAGATCCTCCATCTGCACGGGCTTGAACAGGTAGTCCACCGAGCCCATGCGCAGCGCCGCACGCAGATACTCCGCGTCGCTGTACGCGCTCATGAAGATAATGCGCAGCGCCGGGTTTTCCCGCAGCAGCGCCTGCCCCAGCTCCAAGCCGGACAGCTTCGGCATCCGGATGTCGGTGATCAGCAGATCGGGGCGATAGCCTGCCGCCACCGCCAGCGCTTCCTGCCCGTCGGACGCGTCGCGCACTTCGCCGATGCCCAGCGCGCGCCAATCCACGCTTTGCAGCATGAAGCGTCGCAAATGCTCCTCGTCCTCAACCAGCAGCAGTTTCTTCATCGTTGCTCCCCGCGGCGTGCCAGGCGCGTCCTCCGCCCTCGCAGCCGCTCCATTTTAATCCTTGATGGAGGGTTTCGTCGGGGGAGAATCAATTTCCTTCATTTTTTATCAGGCTTCTGGCAATGAGATGTCATACTTCTCCAAAATCTATCACTCACAAGAGGCTGGTCACGGAAGCCGCGAAACGCCCCCCTGCCGCGCGAATGCCCCCAAAGCGCCAGGCTGCCCAGCTTGGGAGGTCCAGGAGGGACAATGTCCCTCCAGGCGAGGGAGTCCAGAGGGGGCGGGGTAGGTTATCATTCCAAGTGCAACAGAGAAATAAAGGAAAGGAGACAAAAAAAG
>CAZRLM010000084.1:0-12201 GCA_964600835.1 uncultured Oscillospiraceae bacterium | reverse complement strand
AGGGAAAATACATAAGGCTGGGACACAAAACAGGCGAAACACCTTGAAAATACAGGGTTTACAGAGGGTTAAATAGATAAACCGGAATTTATCTTTTCGTTTCATTCTGATACTTTTCTCAGGGGAGTCCAGAGGGGGCGAAGCCCTCTCTGGTGCAGGGGCAAAGCCCCTGTTCAGTCGGCGCGGAGGCCCTTGTCCTTCAGGCGTTGGTAGCGGACGCGGTTTCCGAACACAAGCCCGCCGGTCATAAAGAGCGAGCCAGGAAGAATCAGCGTCGTCAAGTCCCGGGTCAGCGTGTAGGTTTTCAGGCCGGGGCCGATGATCAGCAGCGTGTTCACCACAACGCTCAGACAGAAGAGCGCCGCAAGCGCCGTGAAGCGCCAGACGCGGCTGCGCTGGATCAGCAGCATCGTCGCAATCGCGAACACCGCCGCGCCCGCCAAACCGGCAACCACATAGGCCCTCGCCGCCAGCCGCGGCAGCACCTGCGCCCCGCCGCCGTCCTCCTCGCCGGATAGCCGGATCAGACCGCCGTCGCTCGCCAGATCGGCATAATACACCCGCTTGACGTCCTCCGGCACCGTGAGGCTGGCAACTCCGCCCCGTCCGTTCCGCCCCAGCAGCCGATCCCAGCGCGTTGTCCAGGAATAGGCAATCATGTCCGTGCCGCCCAGATCCGGGTTCTCGAGAACATCCGCCTGGAAGCAGATCGCGTCGTTGTCCATCAGCACATAGCGCCTCCCGTCCTCCCGCGTCATGAGCGTGACCCCTTGCGCGTCGCCATACTGCGGCTTCGTCATCCAGCCGAAAAGCAGCACCGCCGCAAACGCGATCACGCACCCAACCGCCAGCGCCATGTTCAGCCTGCGGCGGTGAAGCTCCCGCTTCACCGTTTGCAGCGGCGCGGGCGGCGGCGTTTCCTCCCTGCGCTCCTGCTGCATCTGCGCATAGCGTTCCCGGCACTTCTCGCAGGAGGCCAGATGCTCATGCAGCAGCGCCTCCGTATCCTTACCGGCCAGACCGTCCAGCACCAGCGGCATCAAGTCCGCCACCACGTCACAGGAAATCCTCGTCATGCTCGCTCATCCTTTCTCGCAGTATTTTCCGCGCCCGGTGATAGGTCACGCAGGCCGCGTTCGCGCTCATCCCGCACAGCCGCCCAATCTCCTTGAACGACGCGCCGCCCTCCGCCCGCATCAGGAATACCTGCCGCATCGCTTCCGGCAGCGCGTCGATCGCGCCGCGCGCCTCCGTCGCCTCTGCGGCGGCCACCGCCTGTCCCTCAGGCCCAGGCTGGCTGTCGCGAATCGCGTCCGACAGCGGAAGGGGACGTTTTTTGCGCTGTTCGGTCAGCCACGCGTTGTGGGCGATGGCGCACAGCCAGGTGGTAACGGCGCTGTCGCCGCGAAAGTCGTCCAGCCGCTGCATCGCCTTGAAGAACGTGTCGCTGGTCAGCTCCTCGGCGCGGCGCGCGTCGCCGCACAGCCGCAGCGCATAGCGATAGACCGGCCCGAAATACGCCCGGTAAATCTGCTCGAACTCGTCCATGCGCACCGCTTTCGCCTCCCTTCACCCATTTAGACGCAGCCGACCGCCTTTTCTTACAACGCCGTCGAAAACAAACAGAGCCTCCGGACAAGCCGCTGTCCGAAGGCTCCACTTAAGTTGTCTTATTCCCCTGTCACCCTGCGCGTCCAGTCCTGAGAAGCGCCCGCGCCGTAGCCCGCCGGGTAGACGCCGTCCTTCACCAGGCGGAAGCCCAGGTCGGCGTTGCGGTTCGCCCGGTTAGACTGCACCGTCACCGCCGCGGACTCGCCGCTGTCGGTCAGCACCGAGGCGATGATCGGGAAGTCCTCCCGGAGCGCGGTGGGCACGACCTCCGCCGGATAGTCCGCCCGAAGCGTATAAACGGCGGGGTACACATTATCAAAGAAGTAGAAGCCGTACTGGTCGGACACCGTGGAGGCGATTTCCTCGCCGTCGCGCAGCAGCGTGACTGTCACGCCCGGCACGCCGCCCTCGTCGCTGTCCTGCAAGCCGTTGCCGTTCAGGTCGAGCCAGCAGAGATCGCCCAGCCGTCCGGGCAGCACCGCGCCAATGTCCAGCGCCAGCTGATCCTCGCCCATCACGACAGGAATCGAGTCGCTGCTGGCCTGGCGGCGGTCACAGTCCGTCATCACGCTGACGCGTTCAGCGCCCAGCCGCGCGTCGCCTGGCTCCACCACCACCTGCCCGTCGGGCAGCACGACGTGCAGCGTGTAGTCGCCCGGGAGCAGTCCTTCAAAGGCGTAACGGCCATCCTCGCCGCTCACGACGGAGGCAACCTGCGCGCCGGACGCGTCCGTCAACGCCACCTCCGCGCCGGGCAGTGCTTCCACCGCGTCGCCCCGGTCGATCCATACGCCGCCGCCCAGCGTCGTGTAGCGCACAATGCCCAGGCGCGCGCCAGACCATGCCGCGCCCTCGTCCACCGAAATATCAGTCATCGTCAGCGCGCCGTTTGCTTCCATGAAGGTGCTGTCGCCCGCCTTGGGCGCAACGGTCGCGCCGTCCAGCGTATAACGCAGCGTGTACAGGCCGGGAATCAATCCGTCGGTCGCAAACGCGCCATTCTCATCCGCGATGAGCGTGGAGAATTCCTCGCCCGTCGCCTGATCGACCACCGTTACCGTCAGTCCCGCCGCGCGGGCGCGCTCGGACGCGTCCATCACGCCGTCGTTGTTTTCATCCAGCCATGCCTGACCCGACATGGACGCAGGGGCCACGCCGCCCAGGCGCTGCTCCGTCATCCGGTCGCCCATCGCAATGTCCAGCGAGACCTTCACCGTGTTTTCGCCCGCCTTAACCGGCAGCGCCACCGCGTCCGCACGGGACATGACCATCCCGTCGGGGAACGTCACCGTCAGCGTGTACGCGTCGGGATGCAGCGCGCTCAGGCAGAACACGCCGTCCGCGCCGGTGGTCGCGGTCACTTCCGTCAGGTCGGCGCGGCTGGGCGTGAGCGTCAGCGTGACCCCGGCAAGGGGCGCGTCGCCGCCGTCCATCGCGCCGTCGCCCTGATGGTCGCGGAAAGCCACGCCGGAAATTTCGCCCAGCGTCAGCCCGCCGCACAGGGGCATCTGCCTCTCGTCGCCAGCGGCAAAGTCGAACCAGTCGCTGGCCGCGACGCCACCCTCGCCGGAGACCGCGTTGCCGTCCTTTTTCACCTGCGCGACAAGGCCGTTTTCCGGCAGCTCGTAGCGCACATAATACCGTCCGGGCATCACCGCGTCAAAGCGGAACGTGCCGGATTCGCCGATTGTCGCGGAGAACATTTCGCCCTCCTCGCTCATCAGCCGCACCACCGTACCGGCCAGGCCGTTCTCCTCCGCGTCCCGCAAACCGTTGTCATTCCGGTCGGCAAAGACCATGCCCTCCACCACGCCCGGCAGAATCATGCCGATGTCCATGGTGTCCAGCGTCTGCCCCAGCGTGACCGAGAAAGCTTCGCTTTCGCCCGCGCCGCCGCTTCGGTTCAGGATGACGTTGCCCTCGCCCTGCCGGGTGAAGGCGTAGCCGCTCTTGGCCGTCAGCGAGAGCGTATACTCGCCGGGAGCAACGCCGTCAAAGACGTAGCGTCCCTTCGCGTTGGTGCGGTCGGTCGCGACCGTTTCACCCGCGGCGTTTTTGAGCGAGACAGTGAGGCCGGAGACGGTCTTTTCCCGGCCGTCCATCGTGCCGGTGAAGTTGTCGTCCAGGTAGGCCACGCCGGAAATGGTCGCGGGCAAAATCGCGCCGACGACCAGCTCCTTGCGGCCTCCCGTTTCGACCGTCACATTGTCAATGGTGAACTCCCGGCGACCCTCCCGCGCGCGGAACTGGTTGCCGTTTTCGTCCGCTGTGACGACGGTGAAGGTCTCCCCGTTCTTGGGCAGCAGCGCCCGCAGGCGGTACTGATTGGCCCGAACCGCCACGAAGGTGAAGCGACCATCCTCGCCGGACGTCACCGTCGCGACCGAATTGCCATTGTTCTTCTTGATCAGCTCCAGCTCGACCCCGGGCAGCGGCGGCTCGCCCTCGTCATAGTAGCCGTTGTAGTTCGCGTCCAGGAAGCAAACGCCCGTGACGACGCCGTCGGTGACCACGCCGATATTCTGGTTTTCCTTTTCCTCGCCTACGTCCACGATCACCAGCCGCGCGTCCGTCCGCTTGCCCTCGGTGGTGATGATGGAGCGGCGCTGTCCGCCGATTTTGCTGTACTTGGTGAACATCAGGCCGTCGGGCGTCGTCACCCGCAGCTTATAGGTGCCGGGGCGTACCTGAGACACGCGATACGCGCCGGTTTCGTCGCTGACGGACTGATAGGTTTGCCCGTTCTTCTCGCCGATCATCTCCACCAGCACGCCGGACTGTCCGGGTTCGTCCTCCTGCCAGATGCCGTCGCCGTTCAGGTCAAGCCACGCGGTGCCGGATACCGCCGCCATGCTCCGCGCGCCGACGCCGACGCGTACCTCGCCAGACACCTCAAATGGCTCGCTCTGCTGCTCGCGGCCGTCTTCCAGCGCCATCACGCTGGAGGAGGAGCGCAGTTCCTTCCCCTGCTTGCCATAGCCATAGTCCGCCGGCAGCATGGTGCGCAGCCGGTATGTGCCCGCGGGCACGACCAGCGTCAGCTGACCCTCCGCATCCGTTTCGCCGGCGGCAATTTCGACGCCGTCCTCCGATAGCGCGGCGGCGCGCACGCCGGACAGTGGACGTTCGTAGGTGCCGCACTCGCCGTTGTTGTTCGCGTCAATGAACACGCTGAGCTGGATTTGGCTCGCCTCCGTGGCGGTCTGCTCCACACCGGCAGTCTCCCGCCCGGCGATCACCGTCACGGCGCGGTTGGGCATCGCAAAGCCCTCCGGCGCGGAAGCCCGCACAACATACGCGCCCGGAACCACGTCCGTAATAAGCCAGGTTCCGTCCTGCGCCGTCCGCGTTTGATACGCGACCGCGCCGTTTTCGTCCAGCAGCTCCACCGTCGAGCCGACAAGCGCCGCGCCGTTCGAATCCATTGCGCGACCGGAAACCGCGCCTGCCGTCTCCCGCTTCACCTCCGGCAGAACGCTTTCCTCGCCGCCCGTTACCTCGACCTCACAGGAAGCCGTCGCGCCCGCCGCCGAAGCGTCAAAGCGCCAGCCCTCGCCGCTGTATTCGCCCGCGGGCAGGCTGATCGTCACCGTATAGCGTCCGGGCCGCAGCCAGTCGGAGGCAAACCTGCCCGCGCTGACCGCCGCCTCCGCCGTACCCTGCGGGCCGGTCAAAAGCACCTGCGCGGCATCATCCGCCACATCGGCCATGCTGCCGCCGAGCCGACCGCAAAGCGTCGCGCCGACCGTGCAGCCGTTTTCGCCGGACGCAATGCGAATCGTCCGCGAAACCGGCTCGAATGTCCACATCGGCTCGCCGTTGACCGCGGTTATCGCCGCGCCCTCGCCCACCGAAAGCGTCAATACATAGTCGCCCGCCATCAAAGCGTCCACCTCGGCGGACACATCCGTCATCGCCTCGCCGGACGCAACCTCTGTGCCGGACGCGTTCGCGAGTGCAAAGCGCACCGGCACGTCGCCCGTGACCGTCAGCGTCAAAACGCCGGGTTCGGGCGTGGGGGACGGCATAGGCGTTGGGGTCGCCGTGGGGGCCGCCGTAGGCGTGGCCGTCGGCGCAACCGTCGGAGTCGCCGTGGGCGTCGCCGTCGGAGCAACCGTCGGAGTCGCCGTAGGCACAACCGTCGGGGTCGCCGTGGGCGTGGCCGTCGGCGCGACCGTCGGGGTTGCCGTGGGCGTCGCCGTCGGCGCAACCGTCGGGGTCGCCGTGGGCACGTTATCCACCGCGTAACGCTGATCAACCCGCGTAATCTGCGCCGGATCGCCGCGGTAAGGCGTGAGCGTCATCGTAAAAGGCTCCCAGGCGGGATGCGCACCCAGCTCCGTCACGACGTATTCACCGCTGGGCAGCGCCTCAGGCAGCGCATACGCGCCCGTCTCGTCCGTCTCGAAGCGCAGCGCTTCCTCCCCGGCCGCATTGGTCAGGGTGAACAGCGCGGCGTGATCGGTTTGCAGCGCAAACAGCCCCGCGTCCGCATAAACCAGGACATGGGCCGTATTCTGCCGCGCCGGCTGGACGGAGATGGAATAGCCGCTCTCCTGAATCAGGTAGCCGTCGGGCATGGTCTGCATATCCGGCACGAGCGTCGCGTTGCCGGAGCCGGTGAGCGTCACCGTCGAGCTGCCGCCCTCCGCCTTCGCTTCCAGCTGCCCGAGCAGCGTCCCGTCCTGATACACGTCAAAGACGCCGGTGAGCGGCGACGTGCGCCACTGGCCGTCCGCCTGACCGATCAGGCCGCAGAAATTTACATCCAGCGTCGTTCCGTCCGCCCTCGCCGCAGGCCATCCGCACAGCAGCATCGCCAACGTCAGCAGACCGATAAACGCGCGCTTCCATAGCTTCTTCATCATACGGAACCTCCGCAAGCACATGATCTACCATCTGTTATGGTAAATCAAGCCGCCCGGATTGTCAACCGTCCGCCGCCGAATATTTACACATTCGCATTCCCGGCAAGGATCCTGTCTGTTTGTCAATGAAGCAAGGCCGCAAAGCGAACGAGCCTGGCAAGCGAGGCGCGTTTTTCTGCGCGGGGCGTTGTGCGTCGAGCGGCTTTTGCAGGGAGAAAATCTGTGAGATGGCAAGAACGTATACCCAGTATGATGTTCTGCGATACGCCCTGATTTTCGCATCTGTTGCTTGGACTTTATTCCAAAAGGCTCTCTTTCAGCATGGGATACGCTAAATGAACAATTCCTGGCGAGACGTTATCTCCGTCTCCCACCGTCTTGCGCGCAGTGCGGGAATATGGTAAAGTATACACAAAAGCGGGAGCGCATGACGTCTTTCATCGTGGACGATGGCTGCTCAGAGCGCTCATGGGCTGCCGCCGGAGGCTGGCAAGTAGCACCTATGCGCGAATGACGGCATGGAAAGGAAGCTTATGACACAGAGCAAGCACAGCCTGCGCAACATTGGCATATTCGCTCATGTGGACGCAGGCAAGACAACCCTGTCTGAGCAGCTGTTGAAGCACGCGGGCGCGATTCGTGAAGCAGGCAGCGTGGACAGCGGAACGGCAACCACGGATGATCTGCCCGTGGAACGGCGGCGGGGAATCTCCGTGAAGGCAAGCTGCGTGAGCCTTACCTGGAACGGCGTGACGGTGAACCTGATTGATACGCCGGGCCATGTGGACTTTTCCGCCGAGGTGGAGCGAAGCCTGTGGGCGCTGGACGGCGCGGTGCTGGTGGTGTGCGCCAAGGAGGGCGTGCAGCCCCAGACGGAGGTGCTTTTCGACGCGCTGAAGCGTCAACGGATTCCCACAGTGATGTTCATCAACAAAACCGACCGGGAGGGCGCGGATGTGGCGCGGACGCTGCGGCAGATTCACCGCCGATTGACGGAGCGGGCGGTGCCTGTGGCGGACAGAGACGCGGTGACCGAAACGGTCTGCATGACGGACGACGCGCTGCTGGAAAGGTACCTGAGCGGAGAGAGCATGGACGCGGCGGAAATCAGCCGCCGCTTTGCAGCGCTGGCACGACAGGGCGAGGCGTACCCGGTGCTCAGCGGTTCGGCGCTCCGGGACGAAGGCACGGCGCAGGTATTGGACGCGATACGAGATTTTTTGCCGTCTCCGGAGGCGGGCAGCGACGCGCTGTGCGGCGTAGCCTTTGCTGCGCGGCAGGACAAGCTGCTGGGCCGGGGCGTTTGGATGCGCCTGTTCAGCGGCGCGCTGGAAAACCGCGAGGCGGTGACGCTGCCTGCGGGCCGCGACCCTGTCAGCGGCGAGGAGCGCTTCGTCCAGCGGAAAATCACCCAGATCAAGACCGTGTCCGGACAGGACGCAGGCGTGCTTCGCGCGGGAGAGATCGGCGTGGTGTACGGGCTGGGCGATATCCGCATTGGTCATGTGCTGGGGAGCGAGGAGCTTCTGCCCCGCAAGGTTGCGCCGGGATCGCTGCGCACGCCGCTGATCACCGTGCAGGCGATTCCGGAGAAAACCGAGGAAATGCCAGCGCTGCGCGCGGCCTGCGGGGTGCTGGCGGGCGAGGATCCGCTGTTGCAGGCCCATTATGCCCGCAGGCTGAACGAAATGCAGCTGCACGTCATGGGCGATATTCAGCTGGAAATTCTCCAGGAGCTGCTGGACACCCGCTTCGGATTGAAGGTACGCTTTGGCAACCCAACGGTGATTTATCGGGAGACCATCGCCAGGGCGGCGTGGGGTCATGTGGCCTATGTGGCCCCCAAGCCCTGCTGGGCGATCATGGATTTCTACATGGAGCCGGGAGAACGGGGCAGCGGCGTGACCTTTGCGTCCACCGCGCCGGTCAAGGACATCGCCCCGGGATATCAGAATCAGGTACGTCAGGCGCTCCCGCTGGCGCTCAGCCAGGGTCGTCTGGGCTGGCCCGTGACGGATGTGAAGATCACGCTGGTGAGCGGCAATCACCACATTTATCACACGCATCCGCTGGACTTTATCGTGGCCACGCCCATGGGGATTCAGGACGGCCTGCGCAGCGGCGGCAGCGTGCTGTTGGAGCCTGTGCTGGAGGTGCGCTTCCTGCTTCCGCCGGAGTGCGTGGGCCGGGTGATGAGCGATGTGGCCGCCATGCGCGGCGAGGTGCGGGAAACGGAAACGGACGATGATCGGGTGATTCTCCTGGCAGACATTCCCGTACAGACCAGCATGGGCTATACCTCGGAGCTGGCTTCCCTGACCAGCGGCCGGGGCGGCATGAGCATCCGGTTGAAAGGCTATCGGGAGTGCCCTCTGGAATTGGGCGCGACCTGCCCCCGCAGAGGGGTGGATCCGCTGGATACGAGCCGCTATATCCTGGCGGCCCGCAACGCCCTGGAAGGCGGCATTTTCGACGACATTTGAAAGAATGCGAGCCAGCAGATGAACCGACGGCTCAGACCTTCGCGCCGCCGGAAGCAGAAGCGCCGCATCATAAAGAAAGGGTCTCCCGGGAAAAGCTTCCGGGAGACCCTTTTTGCAGCCGTGAAGTCCAAATATCGGACGGGAGCGCGCTCCATGTTACCAGCCGACGATCTTTCCCCAGTCATGCGCCTTGACGCGCTCGTATTCCTCGGTGGTGATGGGCAGGATGGTTCCGTGCTTAAAGCCATAGGGGAAGGAGAACGATTCATCGGCACGGCGGAAGTCGCCGCTGGCCAGGCTGTCCGCCACGAAGGGAATGTAGCCCTGCCCCGCGCCGCTGGCCCCGTAGAAATCCAGGAACAGGCACCAGCGGCCGTCCGCCAGCTTGACGGCGGTGGGCGCTTCATGCTTGCCGTTCTCCAGCACGTCCATGGAGCGGTCAAAGGCCTCCACCCGCGTCCAGGGGCCGCGCAGGCTATCCGCCTTCATCAGGATGCAGTGCGGATAGCTCTTGAGGAACATATAGTAAGCGCCGTCCTCCTCATAGATGGCCGAATCAATCACTTCGCTGTCCGGATGGTCGTACAGCAGCTCAGGCTTGCCGTAATGCTTGAAGTCCTTCGTGTGGGCGCACCAGATCGCCTGCTTGTAATCAAGACTCTTGTGCGGCGTGGACCAGTGCACCAGATAATCCTGCGTTTCCTCGCACCAGATGATGTCAGGCGCCCACAGACAGCCGAAATCCTCGTCGCCGATTTTCACCAGCTGCTGCTCCGACCAGTTCACCAAATCCTCGGATTCCCACAGGGACAGGCACTTACTGCCGTTGTGGGAAGCCCAGTGCCAGAAGTTTTCCCGATGCGCGCGCATCGAATACGCCAGGCACAGATCCGTCGCCAGAATATAGAACTTACCGTCCAATTTGGAACGGGTGATGGTGAAATCACGCACGCCTTTTTCGCCATAGTAGGCCCACAAAAGCGGATGACCATCGTTGAGCTGCTCCCAATGGAAGCCGTCTCGGCTGAGGCCAAAGCGGAGCTGCTCGCCTTCAGGGGTGGAAATCTCGCGGAAGTGGGCGAATAGGTAGGCTCGATCCATGGTTCAATCCTTCCTTTCAAGCGCAATGGATTCGCGTCGTCTGTCTGCCGCCATCGGACGAACCGCGAGGCTGATCAGGCAAAAGTGAAGTGGAAGAAATCGGCTGCGCCCTCGCCCTCATAGGTGAAGTAGAGCGCCTTTTTGCCGGGGATATACCGGAGCGGCGCGGAGAACTCCGTCCAGCCCTCGCAGGGAGACAGGGAAATACGGCAAACCACGTCTCCGCCCAGACCGTCGCGCACGACCATCTCGCCCTTGCAGTTGCCCCGAACCTGAACGGTCAGCGTTTGGGCGTTGCGCAGGTGAAAGTAGCGATAACCGGCTGTCGCGCCGTCCACCATGTTGTTGATGTACTGATTGGGGTTGTCCATGCGATCCGCGCCCTCCTGCGTAAAGGCAGGATGCCGCTCGTTCTGCTGGTCAGGCAGGCTTTCGCAGGTGCCGTCTTTGGAAAAAAGGTGGCAGGCAATGCGGGCTTCGTAGCCGCCCTCGTCCTTGAGCGGGCCGCCGTTGAGGCCGCAGGAGGTAATCTCTGCCTGATGGAAGGCCGTGCCGTCAAAGACAACCTCCTCCGCGCAGGCCTGCCGGGAAAAGAAGTGGCGGTTGGTCTGGCGATGATAGAACACATACCACTTGCCGCCCACCAGCGCCACGGAGCCGTGGGTGTTCCCGCGATAGTTCATGGCCCGCGTGTTGCCGTTTACGCCGATATCCGCATTGGATACCAGTACGCCGCCGAAGTGGTATTCGCCCAAGGGGCTATCCGCCACCGCCCAGCACAGCTCGTGCATCCAGGTGGAGGAATAGATGAAATAATACTTTCCGTTGATTTTACGGATGGAGCTGGCCTCAAAGAACGGATGGGCCTCGTATTCGGTGCCGTCCGCATCATTGATGATGGGCAGGTTATGGTAGGGGCCGTCCTTCACGGTGATCATGTCCTGCTCCAGCTCCATCTTGAGGCTGTCCTTATCGACAGGGGTCTGCTTATAGCGGGGGCTGTTGCCGGAGAAAAGGTAAATGCGCCGATCGTCGTCAATGAAAATACCGGGATCGAACTGGCGGGTTTCGCCGGGGCGCGAGCCAAGAATATCGCCATTGGGATAGCGGACGAAATCCAGGAACTCAAAGGGCCCCACAGGGGAATCCGCCACGGCTACGCCGATCTCCTTGAGAAAATCCAGACAGTAGTACAGGTAATACCTGCCGTCGTTGCCCCGGCAAACGTCGGGCGCCCACAGCGCGTGCGCGCCGTCGGGGTTGCGGGGATCCTGCGTCTTGCGGAAAATCACGCCCTCATACCGCCAGTCGGAAAGATCGGTCTCCGGGGCGGACCAGCACACATAGTCGTTCTGGCAATACACGTCGCCATTAAAGCAGTCATGACTGCCGTAGATATAGAGCCTGCCATTGAAAACGCGCGGCTCGCCGTCGGGGATATACTCCCAGCTGGGCAGATAGGGATTAAACACCTGCTGTTTCATGATCAGACCAATCCTTTGCATCAGATTTACCCTGATTATAGCAGGGCTGACGGGGTTTCGCAAGCACTTTCTCCAAAGCGTCTCTCAGCGCAGGAGGATGGCATCGGGCGACTTTCAATCGGAAGGGATCATCCCGCTTTGTTTCCTATGATGTTTTCGGCGTATAGCCAGACCTGCACACGGGCCGGCTGGCCGCCAGCCGTAATCTCCAGCCGGATGCTTCTCACGAGACGCGCCGCGTCATATCCGGCAATGACGGATTCAACCGGCGGCAGGCACTCGCAGCGCACGCTGCGGAAGGTCACAGTCTCAATCAACCATCCCGGAGCAGGATTGTAGTCCGGATTGAATTTCACCTGCACGTCCAGCAGCTTGCCATGCTCAATGTGCTCCACCCGAATGTTCTCAAACAGTACATGGCGCACCGTGTTCTTATCGTCGGCATTGATGGTTAAGCAGCCCAGATACGCGTGCTGTAATTCGTGGCGCTTCAAGATATCCATGTTTCGGAAAGCGATGTGCTCAATGACATCGCCGTTTTGCTGATGGTTGCGCGCCAATATTCGTCGTATGCGTCACGTCAGCCCAGAGCGTACAGTCGGCAGCGTGCTGCTCAGCGCCGCAGACGGCGTGGGTCGGCTGACGATGTTCTCC
>CAZRLM010000083.1:0-12267 GCA_964600835.1 uncultured Oscillospiraceae bacterium | reverse complement strand
GCGCCTTGCAGATTTTCCGCGATGGCATCGGACAATCACCGATAGCCTATCTGATCCATTATCGGCTGCAATGTGCGGCGACACTTCTGCGAACCACGGAAAAAAGTGTGTCCTCCATTGCCGCTGAAACTGGATTCACAAGCGCCGGATACTTTTGCCGGAAATTTCGATTTCTCTTCGGCGTAAGCCCTGTCACGTACCGAACGGAAAAACAAACGCCCACCATGCCCAAATAAGCTGCGCCTTGCGTGGAAAGCCTGACCGACAAGTTGCGGCAAGGCTTTGGCGTCAGCTTGACAAAGCTATTGAACGGCAAGGAAAGGGCGGCTTTTCGAGGAACGGGCTTGCCGAAAGTTCGCATGGGATGGGAATGCGTGCGACTCGAGTGAAGGGTAAATCGTGAGTGATGAATATGCTGCACGACCACTTCAAAATTGGACTGAGTTGAGAAGAAAATATAAGCAGATGAGTAGTCCCTTTCCGGATTCTTAATAGAGTGAACGCGGATCAATGACTACAGTTTCAATGCCAACCTGTTTAGCGTATTCGATGGTATTCTTCGTTCCACCGGCATCCCCGTTGAATACGGCGATTACTCTTGCGCTATCAAAGTAGGTCAGCAATTCCACAAAGTCCTTCTCATAAGAGGATGCCTTATTCATATAGAACGCAGCAAAAAAAATGACCAAATTGCATAGAAAGCGTCATTTGCGTTGTTTGGTGTATAGGTATTCGCAGTAGAAAATTTGGCGTTTGGTTCGCTGTTTTTATTGATGATATTTCATTCCGATGATATAATTTACTTATGAATTTCAGGCGACAGGGGGTAACATACTTTGATGTTACAGCTATCCGAAAATGCAACAAAGCTCTATCATTTGCTCTATACGCGTGATTTTTCGCTTGAACAACTAATGTATGAACTTGCCAGCGGAATCTATACGCCGGAGGACGTCAGCATTGCTGGTTTTCAATATGTGAGTGACTGTATTTGCGATTTGATGGACGAAAATGGGCAGGAACCCTGCAGAGCTTGTGGTGAACGATTGCCCGGATTCTACTCGTCTCATATGCTTGAAGCATTGAATTGCCTGTTAGAACATGGCCTGAATCCAAATATGCTATACGGCAAAGATCCGGATCAAAGCAATATCATGAGTGAGCTGCGATATGTGGAAAACGGTTATCTTGCGGCGGATTCACTGGCATTATTGCTTGATCACGGCGGCAATCCAAGCATCAGGATAAATGGCGTATCACTTATCAGAGATGTCAATTTTGACTTACTATTCGACTTAAATAATCAAACAAATCGCGCTCGGTATGATAGCCTTGTCCATTATTGGATGGTGCTTGTTGGATTTGGCGCAAAGCTGGAAGACGGCGGCGAATCCATTGACCTGTGTCCCGGCCACAATGTTTCAGAATTAAAAAACCATAGAAATTTTTACTACGGAGCAATCGAATCAGATAGATCGAATGATCACATGGAGATTTGCTTCTTCAGTAAGTATACGAATTTGGAAGTCGGGCGCTTTTAATTGCAAACATACTTATACCAGGGATGAGATAAAGACACCTCGTTAGCGCGCTACATTCGCATTGTAGAGGTTAGGAGTTCGAATCTCCTATGCTCCACGCAGAACCCCTTGCAGATCAAGGGTTTCTTTCTTCTTGCTTTTTATTAGTTCATAAACAGTTGATGCGTACAAAGACGAATAATACATATTTACGTTCTAAGTCAAAACGCAATTCTCCGCGGCAATCAATTCTGCGGTCGGGACAGGAACGGCAGCAAGCTCAGGAGCAAAATGAACAAGCTGCGGCGTTTGCTCGTCCTGCGCTTCTACCGGGTGCAGCATGAATCGCGCAGAAGAAACTTTCCGTTGAAGGCGAATGACGGGAACACTTGATGATTGCAAAACTTTCCCAAATGGTTGCAAAACAAGCAGTACCTATGTATAATAAGAAACGATGGAAAGTGTTGCTTTTTGCGCTTTCCAGGCATATGATAGTCCGACGGAAGGGTACTTCCGCTGCGAGGAAAAAGGCGAACCCGTGGCGCTGTCCGCCGATCGCAGCGGTTGATTGCGTCAAATGGCATGAAGTGGCGAAATCGGCTGCCGCAAAGATGAAAGGAAAAGGACTTTATCCATGAAAGAGCATTTCCCCAGGAACTTTTCTGCGCGTCTGCTTCTGTTGATCTTGACTTTCCTGCTGCTGGCGACAGGAATGTACTGGATTGTGGAACGGGACTGGTCGATCACCGCGGTGAAGGCTACCGGCGTTTCGCAGGGCTATCTGCTTCCCGCGAACAGTGAGGTTACCCAGCATTTTCGGGCGGACATGGATGGGCTGGACAGCATGACCATCCTGCCGCACTTCGACAGCGCGGAACGCGCCGGTTCGGTGACGCTTCGGCTCATGGCGCAGGATACCGTGCTGTGGAGAGAGGATGTTCCTGCGGCGTCATGGGAGAGCGATCAGCCTGTGACCATTGCGGTGTCCTCTGTTGCGCCCGGCGAGGACGGACTGACGCTGAGCATCCTTCCCAACGATACGGGGCTTGCCCTGTGGGCCGGTACGACTGTCAACACGGGCCGCTATGAGGTGCCGGTGGCCGCGTCGGGCTTGCAGGTGAACGGCGAAAATGCTGAAGGCAGCCTGGTGCTGAACTTGCAGGGTTACAACCTGCTGAACGGCGCCCGGTGGTTCTGGCCGGTGGCGCTGGCGCTGCTGGCAGGGCTGGTGGCGCTTTGTACGGTGACCCACAGGCAGATGCTTGAGGGAAAGGATACGATGCTCACCAAGGCGATCCGCGTCTGCAAGCAGTATCGCTATCTGCTGCATCAGCTGGTGAGTCGGGACTTCCGGGTCAAGTACAAGTCCTCTTCCCTGGGTATGATCTGGAGCTTCCTCAATCCGCTTTTGACCATGATGGTGTACCTGGTGGTGTTCTCAACCCTGTTCAGCAGCAACATTGAGCACTTCCCGGTCTACCTGATGTCCGGCATTGTGTGCTTCTCGTTTTTCAGCGAAGCAACCAACCTGGGCATGACCTCCATCGTGGGCAACAGTTCCCTGATTACCAAGGTGTATATGCCCAAGTTGATTTATCCGATCAGCAAAGTGCTGTCCTCCTGCATTAACCTGTGCATCTCCTTTATCCCGCTGATGCTGGTGATGCTTGTCACGGGCGTGCCCATCCACAAAAGTATGCTGCTTCTGCCGCTGGTGGTGCTGTTTTTGCTGCTGTTCTGCCTGGGCGTATCGCTGATTCTGGCGACGATGAACGTGTTCTTCCGGGACACCGCCTTCCTGTGGGGTGTGGCGCTGACCATGCTGAACTTCCTCACGCCTATCTTCTATCCGGAAAGCATCATTCCGGCAAACATGATCACATTTTTTCACATGAACCCGCTGTACCAGATCATCTACTTCATGCGCACGATCATTCTGGACGGCTGCTCGCCCACGCCGGTGACCTACCTGTACTGCACGCTGTCGGTGGTGATCGTGCTGGGATTGGGCGTCTGGTTCTTCCGCAAGCAGCAGGATCGCTTCGTGCTGTATCTGTAAAGGAGGCGCAGACAAATGGATTCGATCATCACGGTGGAAAACGTGTCCATGCGCTTCCGGATGGACAAGAACCGCACCACCAGCCTGAAGGAATGGGTGGTGACGCGCCTGAAGGGCAAGCAGCAGTACGAGGAATTCCGCGCGCTGGACAACGTGAGCTTCGAGGTGAGGCGCGGGGAAATCATGGGCATCATTGGCCGCAACGGCGCGGGCAAGAGCACGCTGCTGAAGGTGATCTCCGGCATCTACAAGCCCACCTGCGGCAAGGTGGTAACGGCGGGGCGCGTGGCCCCCATGCTGGAATTGGGCAGCGGGTTTGACATGGAGCTGTCGGGCCGGGACAACGTGTTCCTCAACGGCGCCATCCTGGGCTTCTCGGAAGCCTTCCTGAAAAGCAAGTACGATGAAATTGTGGCGTTCTCTGAGCTGGGCGACTTCATCAATATGCCGCTGAAAACGTACTCATCGGGTATGCTGGCGCGGCTGGCGTTCTCGGTGGCGACGGTGATTGAGCCGGAGATCCTGATCGTAGACGAGATCCTCTCCGTCGGCGACGCGGCGTTCCAGGCCAAGAGTCATGCCCGCATGATGGAGCTGATGAGCGGCGGTACCACGGTGTTATTTGTATCCCATTCGCTGGGCCAGATCCGCGAAATGTGCGATCGGGTGCTGTGGCTGGAGCATGGCAGGGTTCGGGAAATTGGAGATTCCCAAGAGGTTTGCAGCCTGTATGAAGCTGGGCAGCTGACGTGAATCTGAGAGATTGGCCAAGGGACAGGACAGGAGGAGAGGAAGATTTGATGAGCAAGCGCAAGGTTGGCATTGTCATTCTCAACTATAATGGGAGCAGTTATCTCAGGTACGCGTTGGAAGCATTGCTTGCAGCAAAGACAAAAGTGCCCTTTGCTGCCGGTGTGATTGACAACGGCTCAGAAAAAAAGGATGCCGATCAGGCGAAACGATATTTCCAGCAATATCTCAACCGCGGTGGTCAGGGCTTCTTCATTCGCTCAGAAAAAAATCTGGGCTTCAGCGGCGGCAACAACGTCGTCATGAAGCGTTTCCTTGACGATCCTGACATTACGCATTTCTGTATGCTGAATTCCGACGTGCTGGTGACGGATCACTGGCTTGAGTATCTGACGGATCATGATTACGACGTCACGGGGCCTGTTACAAACGCAACCGGCAACGAGCAGACTGTCGCCGTCGACTATGACGTCAAGCTGAATCATGACGCTTTTTCCGTTGTGAATCAATTCGCGGCCTATCGCCATCAGGTCTATGGCGATAGCGCCTTTGAAAGCGATATTTTGTACTTCTTCAACACCATTTTCGCCCGCCGCGTCGTGGAAAAGGTCGGACTGCTGGATGAACGGTTCTATCCCGGCTCCTATGAGGATGTGGACTACTGCTGGCGGATCAAGCAGGCCGGATTCAAGCAGATGATCATGCGCGGATGCTATGTCCACCACTTTGGCTCCGGCTCCTTCTCCAAGCTGGATATGCCCAAGCGGGTTGAAATCTCCAACGTGAATCGCAAACGGCTGGAGGAAAAATGGAACATCAAGTGGGAGAACGACTATTGGCGGATGCTTCAGTCCTGCCGACAGGACATGGATCGTTTTCAGGATCGGCCGATGGACGCGCGCAGCAGCGCGCTGATCGCCAAGGCGATTCAGTCCGCGGAAGAGCTGATCAAAAACTGGTCATCCGGCATCGAATGGTATCAAAGCGAGCAATATGAGAAAACCATTTTAGAGAAATACGCGGCGCTCCCTACTAACACAGTAGATGATATCCAGCCTGTGGAACCGGTGGCGTATATCAAAAAGAAGTATTTGCAGCTGGAGGATCTGTGCGGAAAGCGTCTGCTCTATCTCGCCTGGAAAAAGGTTGAGGCGAAACCGTTCGCGCGCATCCAGCCCGAAGTTTACGACGTGCTTGTCAACAAAAGCTATCAGTTTGACGGTATGGCCTGCCCGACGCTGCCACTGAAAGAGCTTTCGGGCAAAAAGATGCTCAAGCAGGCCGCCCGGCTCCTGGCAGAAAAAATCGGATTTCCAACGCAGAAGCCCCTGACCATCCATGTTGAAACCTCTCCCGATCCGGTCACGAACGATCAGCCGCTGCTGGATGAACTGCGGGAAAAGCTAACGTCCTCCTCGAAACGGGTGGCAATCCACGCCCCGATGTTCAACAAGGAGAATGAGCGCGACGGCTATATCCAGCGGATTCAGCGGATCGACGAGGAAATCTTTGACGGCTATTTCCGCGTGTACTTCCTGGAGGACGGCAAGCGCAACGATCAAATCTCCATTCAAAAGGTGGACGAGCAGCACTTCTTTGTCTGCTACAACTCTCACCAGGCAAAACAGCGCGAGATGGTCTTTCAGTGGACGGAAATGTGCGGCCTGCTTTATATTCACTCCATCAACCGTTTCATGACGGACTCAGTCAGCGCGGATATGTGCCAACTGCTGAATCTGACCAATGTCAGAACCGTCTGGGACGTGCACGGATCGGTTCCGGAAGAATATGCCATGTACGGAAGCGACCTTGGCAAGAAGCTGGGGGATGAAGTGGAGAGCTTCATCTATCACCATATCGACGTCATCGTTGTCGTGAACGAGGCAATGAAGCGTCATCTGCTGAAAAAGCATGGCAACACGAATGCCGTCTTTGTTGTCCTGCCAATCTTCAATATTGATCTTCACAAGCACGACCTCCGGCAGGACGACAGCGCCGCGGACAGGCGTCCTGTGATCGTTTATGCCGGCGGCGTACAGAAGTGGCAGAATATCGAGCTTATGCAGCAGATCATGGAAAAGACGGCGGATCGGTACGATTATCGCGTTTTTGTACCGACGCCCGACGAATTCAACGCGACCTGGCCCACCCAAAAGCCTGACAATGTGCTTGTTGGCTCCTGCTCGCCGGACGAGTTGGCCAATGAATACCTATCCTGCGATTATGGCTTTGTCCTGCGTGACGACAGCGTGGTCAACTATGTTGCCTGTCCCACGAAGATGATCGAATACATCCGTTTCGGCATTGTTCCGATCCTGAAAAGCAAGCAGATCGGCGATTTTGTGGAACTGGGTATGCAGTATGTGGACTATCAGCGCTGCATGAACGGGCAGATGCCCGACGAGGCGACGCGCAGAGAAATGGCCTGCCAGAATGAAGCGATCCTTGAACGCCTGCATAAAACCTATGTGGATGGCATTGCCAGCCTGAAGCATACCATTGCGCAGCCTGAAACGGTCGCTTCGACGCTTCCGCCTGCCATCGGCCTGGTCGTGACCACGTTTGAAAGAGGCGGCCTGGAGCAGATCGTCCTTTATCTCTATCAGGGCTATAAGCGCGCAGGGTATCGCGTCTACCTGCTTTGCCAGAAGAATATACTGGGAAGCATGGCTGAGCAGATTGACGATGGGGAGCTGCTTGTTTTCCATGACAGTGAAAAGCTGCTGTTTTCTCTGCTGAAGAACTATAACATCAAGCTTCTGCACTATCACTACAATGTGTTTGCGCTCGAAAAGATGCGGGAGCACGGCGTAAAGACCATCTATACCATGCATAATACTTATATCTGGAAGGATGACCGGGAGATTCAGGAGTATGCGTCGGTGCTGAAGCTGGCAGACTACGTCGTGCCGGTTTCGACGGCGGTTGAAAACTATTTCAACGCCAGAACCAACAGCATCTGCCAGAATATGCGAACGATCTACAACGGCATCAGCTTTGCGGAGCTGTCCCTGCGTAATTTGCCCGCAACGCTGACCCGGCAGGGACTGAATCTTGGAAAGGACGATGTGACCCTGGCCTTCATCGCGTCCTTCTATCCGGCGAAGGGTCAGACGGGCATGATCGGCGTGATGGAGGAGGTCGTCAAGAGCCATCCGAACGTCAAGCTCCTACTGGTGGGCAACATCGGCAATGCGGAATTCTATCAGAACTTCCGTGAGAAGCTGGAAGCTTCCCACGCGAAGGACAGCATCATCCAGGTGGACTATTTTCCGCACAAGTATATCGGCGAGTTCCTGCGGCAAACGGTCGATATTTTCGTTCTGCCGACGCTACAGGAGGGATGCAGCAACGCTGTGCTGGAGGCGATCTACTGCGATAAGCCGATGGTTCTGACCGATGTGGGGAACGCGCGCCAGGCGGAGGCGGAGGCTTCCTGCATTGTAGCGCCGACGCCCTATCCGGATATTGTCAAGCTGCAAAATTCCACGCTGTATGAAGTGTCTCTGATGAAGGATATGCCCAATAAGAAAGCTGTCACCGATGCGATCGTTCACATGGTCGATCACCTGCCGGACTATCAGCAGAAGGCAAAGCTTTCCGATGAAAAGAAAAATATGTTCAGCGTGGAAACCATGGTCAACGCCTATTTGAAGCTGATTCGGCTGACGGAAAAACAATAAATCGTCGTGCATACGCTATAAAGGAGGCGGGATCAATGCCAACGCTCAGGCTGGACTACTACTCGGGGAACGACCGCTATTCGGATGGCGATGTGGAAGACGATATTCTTGAATATATCCGGTCGTGCCCTCCTGACGACTATGCGTCCGTTTTGGAGCGCGACAAGCGTTTCCCTGTTGTCTATCACCTCAGCCTCTACCGTCAGCATTTGCTCGACTGGTATCCTTTCCGGAAAGATGCAACGTTGCTTGAAATCGGCGGCGGCATGGGCGCATTCACCCGGTTGTTCTGCCAGCGCTGCGCCTCCGTAACGACGGTGGAGCTATCCAAGCGACGTGCGGAAGCCATTCGCCAGCGCTGCAGGGATATGAACAATCTGGAGCTTTTCGTCGGCGACGTGATGTCCGTTCCCACCGATAAGAAGTACGACTACATTACGGTGCTGGGCGTACTGGAGTATCAGCGCGCGTACGCGACGACGCCGAACCCTGAGCTGGCTTTTCTGAAAAAACTCCGGTCTTTCCTGAAGCCGGGGGGAACGCTGTTTGTTGCCATTGAGAACAAAATGGGCCTGAAATACTGGTGCGGTGACGTGGAAGATCACTGCGGCATCCCCTTTGCGTCCATCAATCAGTACGCTTATGGCGGAAAGGCCCGCACGTTTGATCGTCAAGAGCTGAAAAAGCTCCTGGAGGACGGCGGGTTCGATTCACCGGCCTTCTATTACCCCCTGCCCGACTACAAGTTTCCGCGGATCATCTACTCGGATCAGTATTTGCCGCATCAGGGCGTCAATTCCTGCATGATCCCCAACTACTATGCCGGCACCTTTCATGAGCAGTATCCGATTGTGGCGGACGAGCGCTCCCTTTACCCCAGCATTGCAAGAAACAACGTATTCCCGTTTTTCGCAAATTCGTTCCTTGCCATCTGTTCCATGCCTGCGGAGGCTGCGGACATCCGGTTTGTGTCCACAACGGCCGAAAGAAATCGCGAATACATGATCCGGACAGTGATCAAGGGCAACGCGGTTTGGAAGGAACCGGTTTATGCCGCCGGATATCCCCATATCGCGCAGGCTTATCAGAACATCCAGACGCTTGAAAAACGGGGCCTTGCGGTTCTCCGGCATCAGACGGCCGATCATGCGTTGATCACGCCCTACGTTGAGGATCCGACCCTGGAAGAGGTGCTGATCAGTCTGATTACGGCGGGAGACGCTGAACGCGCCTATGAGCTGGTTGATTCCTTTTACGCGATGATCAAACGCTCCTCCGATGCGGTTCAGGCGGCCAACCCGCTGCTGGGCGAAGACTGCGCCGAGCCGCTGCTGGAGTCTGCCAACTGTGATATGATTTTTTCCAACGCGTTCTGGCAAAATGGACAGATCGTCTTTTATGATCAGGAGTGGGTCTTCCCGCTGCTGCCGGCCAGCTTTGTGCTTTATCGCGCGTTCAAGGTTCTCTATTCTGCCAATGAATATCTGAATCCCTGCATTCCTTTACAGGATTGGCTGGAACGGTATCACCTGTCCGCCCTCCGGACGCAGTACGACGCCCTTGAGGAAAAGCTGTTTTCAAAGGTGCAGAATCAGACGGTCTGCGGCTTCATCGGCGCGTTGCGGGCCTTGCCGGACAAGACGATCGAGAACAACCTGTCTTACCTGACGAGCGCGGCGCAGCAAATCAGCCGGGCCGAGCAGAGCAGCGCGGCCTACCAGAAAGGCTTTGAACAGCTTCAGGTTGACGTTGAAACGTTGAACAGTGCGCTGACCCAGCGCAGCAAGGACGTCGAGACGCTGAGCAACGCGCTAACCCAGCGCAGCAGGGACGTCGAGACGCTGAACAACGCGCTGACGCAGCGCAGCAGGGACGTTGAAACGCTGAACAACGCGCTGACGCAGCGCGGCAGGGACGTTGAGACGCTGAACAACGCGCTGACGCAGCGCAGCAGGGACGTCGAAACGCTGAACAACGCGCTGACCCAGCGCGGCAGGGACGTTGAAACGTTGAACAACGCGCTGACCGAGCGCAACGGGGAAGTCGAAAGGCTGAACGACGCGCTATCCCGGAGCAACAGCGCTTCGGAGGCGCTGAAGCGTGACAATCAGTCGTTGCAGGAAACGATCGACGCGCTGTCCGCACGGCTGAATGACATTGAGCAAACCTTCTGGTACAAAGCCTACCGAAAAGCAAAGACAGTGCTGAAGCATTGAAGGAAAGACGAAAAAGCACGGCAAAGGAGCTAAATGCAAATGAAAAAGATCATGTGTGTCTTTGGGACCCGGCCTGAAGCCATCAAAATGTGCCCGCTTGTCAACGAATTGAAGAAAAGGCAGGGCATCAAGACGACGGTATGCGTTACCGGGCAGCATCGGCAAATGCTTGACTGCGTGCTGGAGGCTTTCCATGTTGTGCCGGATTATGACCTCTCCATCATGAAGGAAAAGCAGACCCTTTTTGATGTGACGACCAACATTCTCAACCGGATCAAGGACGTTTTGGAGACTGTCAAGCCGGATGTGGTTCTTGTTCACGGCGATACATCAACGACCTTCGTCACGGCGCTGGCCTGCTTTTATCTTCAGATCCCGGTGGGCCATGTCGAGGCGGGGCTCCGCACTTATAACCTTTATTCGCCCTTCCCGGAGGAGTTTAACCGGCAGGCTGTCAGCCTGATTTCCCAGTACAATTTTGCGCCGACGGAAACTGCCAAGGAGAATCTGCTTCGCGAGGGGAAAAAGCCCGACAGCATCTATGTAACGGGCAACACGGCGATTGACGCGCTGAAAATCACCGTTCGTGAAAGCTACACGCATCCGGAGCTGGAATGGGCAAGCGACAGCCGAATGATTCTGCTGACGGCTCACCGCCGTGAAAACCTTGGAGAACCGATGCGCAATATGTTCCGTGCCATTAAGCGGATCGTTGATGCCCATCAGGACTTGAAGGTCATCTATCCAATCCACATGAATCCCCTGGTTCGCCAAACCGCACAGGAGGTATTCGGCAACGACGATCGCTTCCACATGATCGAACCGCTGGATGTGCTGGACTTCCACAATTTCCTTTCACGCAGCTATCTCATCCTGACGGACAGCGGCGGAATCCAGGAAGAGGCTCCCAGCCTGGGGAAGCCTGTGTTGGTGATGCGGGATACTACGGAACGCCCTGAAGGGATCGCCGCGGGCACGTTAAAGCTCGTCGGAACCACTGAGGAGACCATCTATCGCGAGTTTGAGCGTTTGCTGACAGATCAGGCGGCCTATGACGCGATGGCGCACGCGTCCAATCCTTACGGAGACGGTCATGCCTGCGAGCGAATTGCCGATATCCTGACGCGCGTTTGACAGGAAGCAGTCAATCCCCTGCTGCGAACGAGACTGCTTTTGCGGAAAACGGCAAGGTTTTGATCACGTCGCGTTGTAGCAGGAATGTACAGGCTGTCTCTCCTGTGCGTGCTTGTTGAAGAGCGTTTTAGGGTGAAAGTAATTAAAATTCGTTAGCGCGCTACATTTGCATTGTAGAGGTCAGGAGTTCGAATCTCCTATGCTCCACCACAATCGGAAAATCCGAACTCAGAAATGGGTTCGGATTTACTTTATTTAGGAAAAACTGGGATTGCAAAGCCAGTTCAACGGCACGGATATTTTGCTGTCCGTGCCGTTGATTCTGTATGTCTGTCCCTGCTTCGATTGTCTGTTCACTGTCGTCGCTGGCCATCCCTCGCGTACCACAACTTTAGACTATCATTGGCTCGTCGATGTTCCAGAAGCAAATCATGATATACTTATTGTTTTTGATATGCCAGCACGAATTCGGCGAAAACAAGCGCTCGCCATCAAGCAGCTTTATGTTAGTATTTTGTTGTCGGGGTAAGAATAATGAACGAAAGGAAGATGATACCCCTCCATCACAAGATATACCGGCTCCGAAAGCAAAATTACGATACTCGATACGCTTGACAGGCACACGGTTTCTGAAATTGGCGAAGCCGGGTTTGCCGCCTGCTACGATATTACGGAGGTTGATATTGCGGAGGGCGTGACCAACATCTGCGCTTATGCGTTTCCAAGTATGATATTGACTGCACGCTGCCCGCATCAATACCGGATCCGGATTTGAACTTCGTATTCCCGGATGAAGAGACTTGTATCGAGAATTTGATCTTCAACGGCGACGTCATTGTGAACGGAGCAGGTGTGAATGTCAACGAAAATCTGAGCCAAGTGCTAACCAATATTTGAGCCACTTG
>CAZRLM010000082.1:0-12431 GCA_964600835.1 uncultured Oscillospiraceae bacterium | reverse complement strand
CCGTAATGCAGGTGCGCCTGCACCTTCACCGGCAGGCCGCAGAGCCATTGGAGCAGATCCAGCTGATGGGGGCACTGGTTCAGCAGCACGCCGCCGCCCTCGCCTGCCCAGGTCGCCCGCCAGGAACCGGAATCATAGTAGAACTGCGTGCGATACCAGTCAGTGATGATCCAATTGACCCGCTTGATCTCGCCCATTTCGCCGCTGTCCAGCAATTCCTTCATTTTGCGGTAGACGCAGTTCGTGCGCTGATTGAACATCATCCCGAAGGTCAGCTCCGGATGCTTGTCCGCCTCAGCAATCATCTCCCGAACTTGCAGGGTGTACACGCCCGCAGGCTTCTCACACATGACGTGCAGACCGGCCCGCATCGCCTCGATCGCCAGCGTCGGATGCTGGTAGTGCGGCACCGCGATCAGCACCGCGTCGCAGGCATGGGCCGCAATCAGCTCGCTGCCTTCCGCAAAAATCGTCGCCTCCGGCAACCACTTCCGCGCCTGCTCCCGACAGGACGCGCGGCGATCCGCCACTGCCGTCACCTGAATCTCCGGGCACTTGCCCGCCAGGATGTTCCGAATGTGGCCCGAGCCCATATTGCCCGCGCCGATGATCCCCAATTTCAACATATGACGCCTCCTCCGTCTGCTTCCACAGCTTTTTCATCAATTCACAGGCCGCACGAAGCGCCTCCCGCCCCGGTGCGCATCCGCGACGATTGGTCATGTCTCGCCCGGCCTTCGCCTTTGTCAGACCTTTTTTCACACAAGCCGTTACTGATAGCATACCATATTTTTCTCAAAAAGAAAAGCCACGGTTCTAAAAAGCCATGGCTTCTCTGAGCGACATTACAGTCCGTAGCGGCGGCGATACGCGTCCATTTCCTCCTGATTGGCCAGGACGAAATGCCCCGGCTCGATCTCCTGCCAGGAGGGCATATTGCCGGGCGTGTAGCCGTGCACCGACTCGTCATACACCAGCAGACCGCGGTTGCGCTCCACATCCGGATTGGGCGTAGGAATTGCCGAGAGCAGCGCGCGGGTGTAGGGATGCAGCGGGTGATCAAAGAGCAGCTGCGTTTCCGCCAACTCCACAATCTGACCACGCTGAATCACGGCAATCCGGTCGCAAATGAACTTCATCACCGACAGATCGTGAGCGATAAACAGGTACGTCAGGCCCTTCCGCTTCTGCAAATCAGCCAGCAGGTTCAAAATTTGCGCGCGGATGGACACGTCGAGCGCGGAGATCGGCTCGTCGGCAATGATGAAGGACGGCTCCATGATCAGCGCGCGGGCAATGCCGATTCTCTGCCGCTGCCCGCCGGAAAACTCGTGCGGGAAGCGGCTGGCAAACTCAGGCAACAGGCCCACGTCGATCAGCGCCTGATTGACGCGCTCCGCCTGCTCCTTCTCCGACAGGCCCTTCTGGACGTTGATCAGGCCTTCCTTGACGATGTAGTCCACTTTAGCGCGGTCGTTCAGGGACGACATGGGATCCTGGAAAATCATTTGAATTTCCTTGATGATCCAGCGATCCATCTCCCGGTCGATCTTGCCGTTGATCTGCTTGCCCTTGTAGATCACCTGACCCGCGCTGGTTGGGTTCATGCGGATGATGGCGCGTCCGATGGTCGTCTTGCCCGAGCCGGACTCGCCGACCAGGCCAAAGGTTTCGCCCTGATAGACGTCAAAGTTCACGCCGCGCACCGCTTCAAAAGCGTTGCGGTGCTTGCCGAAGGTGACGTGCAGATCCCGGACGCTCAGCAGCGGCTCGCGCTTCTGCTCACAGCTCATGCAGCTCACCTCCCAGCGGAACAAGCTCACGGATGGATTGAATGGACTTGGGCGGCTCCACCTTCGGCGCGCGGTCGCTCAGCAGCCAGGTCTTGGCCTTGTGCGTCGGCGTTACCTCGAAATACGGCGGACGATACTCGAAGTCAATCTTCAGCGCGTAGGGATTGCGCGGCGCAAACGCGTCGCCCTTCAGAGGCAGGAAAAGGTTTGGCGGCGTACCATGGATGGAGTTCAGCTTTTCGCCGCGCACGCCCAGCTGCGGCATGGAGGCCAGCAGCGCCCAGGTGTAGGGATGCTTCGGGTCGTAGAACACCTCGCGGCAGGTGCCGATTTCGACAATATCACCCGCATACATCACGGCGACCCGGTCGGCCACCTTCGCCACGACGCCCAGGTCATGGGTGATGTAGATGACCGTCAGGCTGTACTTCTTTTGCATTTCGCTGATAAGCTGGATGATTTGCGCCTGGATGGTCACGTCCAAAGCGGTGGTCGGCTCATCGCAAATAAGGATTTTCGGGTTGCACGCCACGGCGATGGCGATGGCGACGCGCTGCCGCATACCGCCGGAGAACTCGTGCGGATACTGGCGATACCGGCGTTCCGGGTCGGCGATGCCCACATCGCGCAGCATTTGCAGCGCCTTTTCCTTCGCCTGTGCGCCGCGCAGCCCCTGATGATACCGGATGGACTCCGCGATCTGCCAGCCAACCGTTTTCAGCGGGTTCAGGCAGGTCATCGGATCCTGCATGATCATCGCGATACGGCCGCCGCGAATCTTCTCCCATTCCTTTTCGGTGCGAATCTGCGCCAGATCTCGGCCTTCAAACAGGATGGAGCCGGACTCGATAAAGCCGTTCTTGTCCAGCAGACCCATGCAGGTTTTGTTCAGCACGCTCTTGCCCGAGCCGGACTCGCCGACGATGGCCAGCGTTTCGCCCTCCATCAGGTCGAGGGAAACGCCGCGGATCGCGTGAAGCGTCTTGCCGCGAAGGGTGAACTTGATGTGCAGATCCTTGATGGAAAGGATGACGTTGCCGTTCTGTTCCATGTCGTCCCCTCCTTACAGATGGTTCTTCGGGTCGGCCGCGTCCGCAAAGGCGTTGCCGATCATGTAGAAGCAAATCGTAATCACAGACAGCACCGCCGCTGGGAAAATCAGCTGATAGCGCAGCTGCGGCGACATCATCAGACCGCGGCCCGTTTCCACCAGGTTACCCAGAGAGGGCATTGATACCGGCAGGCCCAGACCGATATAGGTCAGGAACACCTCGCTGCCGATCGCACCGGGGATGGTCAGCGCCATTTGCAGCATGATGACGGACACCATGTGGGGCAGCAGGTTCTTCACAATGATGCGGTGCATGGGCGTGCCGAGGCACCGGGAGGCGCGGTTGAAATCCCGATCGCGGATGATCAGCACCTGATTGCGCACGAAGCGGGCAATGCCCAGCCAGCCGGTGACACACATGGCGATGATCATCGTATTGACGCCGGGGCGCAGCACATAGGACGCCAGAATCAGAATAATCGTGCTGGGGATGTTGTCCACAATGTTGTACAGCTCGGTGAAAAAGAAATCCAGCTGCCGCACATAGCCCCAGAGCAGACCCATCACCACGCCGACGAAGCCGCGAATCAGCGCGACAGCAAAGCCGATCAGCAGGCTGGTGCGCGTACCGGCCCACAGCCTGGCCCACAGATCCTGGCCGATGTTGTTCGTGCCGAACCAGAACTGCGCGCAGGGCGCCTTGTTCATCAGCTGCATTCCCGTCTCCGGGTCGTTGTTGATGAAGTTCGGATCGTACTGATTGGGCAGGTAGGGCTGAATCAGCGTGAAGGCCAGCAGCACGACGATGATGATCAGCATGATCAGCGCCGCGCGGTTTTTCAGGAACATCCGGATCGTGGAACGCCAGTAGGAGTAGTTCGAGTAGCCGGTGATTTCGGCGGAGCGTTCGTTGTACTCCGCCCGTTCAAAGAGGCTGTCGGGCAGCGCCGCGATTTCCTCCGGCGACGGCTCGCGATCCTCAAGCTGGACTCTTTCCTGCTTCAGGAGCGCGTCGCCAAGCTTTTCTGTTTTCAGCTGTGCAGGGGAAAGCTTGCTCATCAGCGGGTCGCTCCTTTCTTGGTCAGGTTGATTCTCGGGTCAAGCAAGGCCATCAGCAGGTCGCCCAGCAGGAGGCCGAAGATGCCCAGCACCGCATAGATGATGACGAGCGCCTGCACCATGGTGTTGTCCTGCATTTTGATCACGTCGACCAGCAAACCGCCCATGCCGGGGATGGAATAAAGAGATTCAATATAGATGGAGCCGCAGATGGTCATCAGCAGCGAGCCGGGCAGCTGCTGCACCATGGGCACCACGCCGTTGCGGAAAATGTGCTTGAACGCGATGGCCCGACCAGGCACGCCCTTGGCCTTCGCCATCAGGACGTAGTCCTTGTTCGCCTCGTCGAGCATGAAACGGCGAATCCACATGGCGTAGCCCGCGATCGAGGGCATCGCCAGGGAAAGCACCGGTAAAATCATACTTGTCCATTGTCGTGGGTTGTACAGGATACTCCAGCCAGTCGCGCTGGAACCGTAAAGCTGCATAAACAGGTAGTAAATCGCCGCCGGAACGGCCTGAATAACCACAATGTAGGCCGTGCCAATCTTATCGACCCAGCGGCCCTTGAAGCGCGCCATCAGGATGCCCAGCCCGAAGCCGAGAGGCAAGCTGATGCCCATCGCCCACAGGCCAAACTGAATGGAATACGGCGCTTTTTTTGCAACAATTTTGGAAATCGGGTAATTTTGGCGATACTTGTTCGACTTGCCCAAATCGCCCTGAGCAAGCTGCTTGAAAAAATTCGCCAGCTGGACGGGCACGGGGTCGTTCAGTCCCAGCGCCTCCAGGGCGTTGTGAATGTCCGCTTCGGACATCTTGTCAATGCTGCTGAAGTAGCCTTCAATCGGCATAAGGCGCAGCAGGCAGAACACGACCGTGATGACCAGAATCAGGCTGACCATCGCGCGCAGCAGGCGGATGCAGCAGTATTTCAACATGACATTTCGAGCGCCGAAGAACACGGAAGATAAACGGGGCGCTCCTGCCTCCCTTCCCCAATGAGCAATACGGCTGATACCGCCCAACGGCTGTCGCAGCCTGCGGTATTCAACGAAAAGCGGAGGATGTGAGCGATGCTTCGTTCACATCCTCCCGATGTCTCCCCTTCCCCGCGCCGGAGCAAAGGCTCCGGCGCGAAGACACGGGAAAAGTGTTGCTTACTTCACCTGAGGCGCAATATTCTTGCAGTCCTCCTGCCACTCGGCGTACAGGGTGGTGAACTGCTCGGTGGTCAGCGGCTCAGCCAGCACGTGCATATACTTGTAACGGCCGCTGGCGTCCGGCACCTGCTCGAAGGGGTTCACACGGCCCACGGTGTAGCCGCTCATGGTATCGGTGGAGAAGGGGATCACCAGCGCGTGCTCCAGCAGGAAGGCCTCGGCCTTGGCATAAGCGGAGTAGCGCGCCTCGTCCTTGCTCACATGGGTGGCAGCCTCGTCCAGCATGGCCTGATATTCCTGATACAGCGCCTGCACGTTGGGGGTCGTCGCCTTATCCAGGAAGGTCCAGGTGTTGTCACGCTGGAAAGCCAGAACCCACGCGGTCGGGTCATGGTAGGAACCGCCGTTGTTCAGCTTCATGAACTGGTACTTCGCAGCGCGACGCACAGAGCTCAGGAAACCGGTGGTCGGGCCAACCTCGATCACGAACTCGACATAGTCGGAACCGAGCAGCGTCTCAAGCTGCTGCTTGATTACCTGGACTTCCTCCGCCCAGCCAGCCACGTTGGGGTTGTAGGGAATGGTCATCTTGACGGGCAGCTTCACGCCGGCATCGGTCAGCTCCTTCACGGCAGCTTCCTTGTACTCCAGCGCCTTGGCCTCGTCAAAGCTCCAGTTCGCGCGACCGGTCACGCCAGCCAGCTCTTCATAGGTGGTGAAATCCTTGCCCTCGGTCTCGCACCAGCCAACGGGGGTCACGGTGTTGGTCAGATACAGCTCGGGGTTCTGCGGATCCTTGGTCAGGTTCGCCTTGTAGCGATCCAGGCCCCAGTACAGCGACTGACGGAAGTTCTCGTTGTCGATCGCCTTGAGATAGTTCTCGGTCTCGTACTCCGCCTCAGGCATATCGGGATTCCAGCAGAAGCTGTAGTAGTACATATAGGTGGTGTCGGGCAGCGCGGGCAGCACGATGTCCTTCGTCTCGGGGTCGGCGTTCCAGGCATCCAGGATGTCGGTGCCGATCTGGGCGGTATCCACCTCGCCGCGCTTGAACATCTCAGGCGCCAGGGTGGAAGCCTGCGCGTTGTAGGTCATCTCCACCCGCTCGATGAACACGTTCTCCGCGTCCCAATAGTGGGTGTTCTTCGCGTACACGCGGCTGAACTGGGGCTCCCACTCAGCGATGTAGTACGCGCCGATGTACAGCGTGGACTCCACGTCGGTGCCGTAGTTCACGCCCTGCTCGGTGTAGAAATCGGTGGGGACAGGGATGAAGCTGCCGCAGTAGTCGGTGAAGTACGGGATCGGGCCAGTCAGGGTCAGCTCCAGGGTGTACTTGTCAAGCGCCTTGAAGCCGACGTTCTCGTCAAAGCCCACCACGCCGCTCTCGGTATCCAGCACTTCGCGCGCACCCTTGATGGTGTCGGCGTAATAGTAGCTGTTGCCGGACGCGTTCGCGGGGTCGCAGATGAAGCGGGCCGCGGTCACAAAGTCGTTAGCGGTCAGTTCGGCGACTTCCTCGCCCTTGTTGTTGACCCAGTACAGGCCCTCGCGGATATGGAAGGTGTACACCGTTCCGTCCTCGCTGACCGTGAAGCTGTCGGACAGGCCGTAGGCGCGATGGCCATACTGATCCTCAGACAGCAGTCCTTCCACAACGTTGCTGATCGCGCCCCAGTCGTTCGCGGTGCCGTTGCCGCCCAGGGACGACAGCGAGGTCGCCTCCGTCGCGTACAGCACCTTCAGGACCTGCTCCTCGGCATAGTTCAGCGTGACCGCGGAGTCCGCCATCGCGGAACCCAGCACGCCGAAAACCATGACCAGGCTCAGCGCCAGCGCCAGGATGCTCTTCCTGTTCATCATGTTTCCAGAACCTCCTTTTACTTTTTGATCGCAAAACACCCATCCCAATCATTCTTTCTTTAGAATTGGATGATTGAAACGGCCATTCTGAAACCACTTTCTGAATTATAACAGATAATATACCGCCTGTCAACTTGAGCGCCGCGCCGCGTCGCTGTCTTTATCGCTCGAATCATGGTTTTTTCATGTTTTTCTTTTGCCGCCTGACTCCGTCCTTTTTCCGCTTGACGGAGAACGGCGCTTCGGCATATAATAGTCGCGAGAAAAACGGAGGCAACTGAATCGTCCGCGCCGCGGCGCGCCTGATACAACAGAAGGAGGCATTGATCCCCATGAAACCTTTTGAGCGCAGCACCCAGTATATCCGTTCCGTCGTTGAAGGCGGGCTGCTCCCCTCCGCCACGCTGGCCATCGGCGTGGGGGACGACGTGCTTGTGCGGGAGTGTTTTGGCAACACGTCCGTGCTGCCGGACGCGGAGCCGGTCAACCCGCAAACGCTCTACGACATGGCGTCGGTGACGAAGATCATGTCCACGACGCTGATCACCCTGCGGCTGATTTCCCGCGGCGTGATCGACCTGGTTGATATGCTTCCCCGCTATTTCGGCGACCTGGTGCCAGAGGACAAGAAGAACATCACAATTTACAGCCTGCTGACCCACACGAGCGGAATGCCCGCCCATATCATGCTGCGTGACTTCCTCCAGGATCCGGCGGAAACGGTGCCCTTCCTGCTGAAGGCGCAGCTGAACCGCCCCATCGGTGCCGACGTCGAGTACAGCTGCATGGGCTTCATCCTGCTGGGCAAGCTGCTGGAAAAGGTGACCGGCAAGGGGCTTGATCAGCTAATGCAGGAGGAGGTCTGCGAGCCGCTTGCGCTCGCCTCCACCGGCTATCATCCGCTGGACAAGCCCATCGACACGTCCAATACCGCCTACACGGAGCGCTCCTCCCTGGACGGCAGCTGGCTCGTCGGCCGCGTGCACGACGAGAACGCCTTCTTCCTCAACGGCGTTTCCGGCAATGCGGGCGTTTTCTCCAACCTGGACGACTTCATCCGCTACACCCGGATGCTCGCCGGTCACGGCACGCTGGACGGGAAAGTATATCTCCCCCGCTGCATCTTCGACAAGGCCATCGTCAATTACACCCCCGGCATGGACGAGGATCGCGGCCTGGGCTTCTGGATCTCCGGCGGCTATTACAGTATGTCCGGCCAGTTCTCTGACCAGCAGAGCTTCGGCCACAACGGCTTCACCGGCCCTCATGTGTTCGTCAACCCCAACACCGGAATGTGGGTCTGTATGCTCTCCAATCGCGTGCATCCCAATCGCTACAACAACAATCACCTGCGGGTGCGCCGCATCCTGCACACGCTGATGCAGGTCGATTACGAGGAACTGACCCGATAAGCCGGGCGGAGGAACACCATGGGCAACTATCGCAATTTTGAGCTGGCGACCTACTTCGTCGCCGCCGGAACCGCCACCGCCACCGAGGAAACGCTTCAACGCGGCATCGACTTCTTCCAAAAGTACCTCCGGCTCGACAAGGTCTATCTGGAGCCGTTCCGGGACGGCGTGCTCGCCTCCGAGGAGCAGGTACTGCTGTGCAAGCGCGTGTTCGAGCGCAACGGCATCCGTGTCAGCGGCGGGATCACCACCGCGATGCCCACGCCGGAGGGCGGCGAAAACAAGCAGCGCATTTTCGGCACCCTGTGCTACAACGACCCGCAAATGCTGTCGCAGCTGCGCGAGGTCGCCGCGTTCAACGGCCGGATGTTCGACGAGTGGATTATCGACGACTTCTACTTCACCAACTGCACCTGCGATGCCTGCCGCGCGGGCCGGGACGCGTACAACGCCGCCCACGGCATCACCGACGGCAGCTGGCAGGGCTATCGGCAGGCGCTGATGTGCCGCGTCAGCCGGGAGGACATGATCGCTCCCTGCAAGGCCGTCAACCCGAACTGCCGAATCATCATCAAGTATCCGAACTGGATGGAGTCCTACCAGGAAACCGGCTATGACCCGCTGGATCAGAAGGATCTGTTCGACGCGGTGTACACCGGCACCGAGACCCGCGATCCGATGCACACGGATCAGCATCTGCCGCGCTACCTGTCCTTCTCCCTGATGCGGTACATGGAGGCGCTCGCCCCGGGCCGCAACGGCGGCGGCTGGTTTGACCCCTTCGACTGCCGGCTGCTGGAGTACTACCTGGAGCAGGCTTATTTGACCGTGTTCTCCCGCCCGAAGGAGCTGATGATGTTCTGCTTCCAGGCCTTGGAGAACAAGATCAACATTCCCGCGCTGGGCTTCATGCTCGATCAGCTGGACGCGCTGATGGATCACATGGGACAGGTCTGCGGCGTGCCGTGCTATCTCCCCAATGCCTCGCAGGGCGAGGACAACGTGCAGGATTTTTTGGGGATGCACGGCTTCCCGATCGTGACCACGCCCTACTTCCCGGAGGACGCACCCTCGCTGCTGCTGACCGCCTCCTCCGCCTGCGACGAACGGATCGTCGAGAAGCTGGAAGCCTATCTGATCCATGGCGGTCACGCGATGGTGACGAGCGGCTTTGTGCAGCAAACGCTCGGCCACGGTCTGGAACGGATCACCAGCCTGCGCGACCGGGGCCGCAAGGTGCAGGCGCGCGACTTTGTCACCGAGCGCCTGACCCCGTCCCGCTCGCTGTACGGCTGGGCGTACCCGCACGGCACGCGAAGCGTCACCCTGCCGGTGCTTGAATTCCGCAACAACGCCACCTGGGGCGCGCTGTGCAAGGCGATCAACGAGGAAGAAAGCTATACCATGCTTGCCCGCGACACCTACGGCAAGGGGCAAATGCTCACCCTGACGCTGCCGGACAGCTTCGCCGACATCAAGTACCTCCCCGCGCCGCTTCTCTCGCGGATGCGCAAGGAGTTCGCCGTGAACGGCCTCTATCTGGAAGGCGAGCCGTTCACCAGCATTTTCCACTACGACAACGACAGCTTCATCCTCTACCGCTACGCCGACCGTGACAACATCGACGCGGACGTGTCCCTGCACATTCAAAACGCCTCCGCGCTGGTTCATGTCACGACCGGCAAGGCGCTCGAACCGCTGTATCGCGAGGGCGACGAGGCCGTGTTCCGCCTGCGCGCGCAGGTCGGCCAACCGGCAGGCTACCACATCATCCGCGAATAACGCTTCACCACGTCGAAGCACAGCAGCGGCCGGGCGGTTTTCTCCCCCCGCCCGCTGCGTTTTCTTGTCGCCCTGCGCAGAGAAATGAAAAAACATTGAATCAGGACTTGACAAAAAAGTGGAATACCGTTATAATAGTTTTTGTTGGCCGGTATAGGGGCATGGTGTAATGGTAACACGTGGGTCTCCAAAACCTTTGTTGAGGGTTCGAATCCTTCTGCCCCTGCCACAAAAGATTTGTACGATTCGCCTAAAGCGGATCGTACTTTTTTGTTTTGCTATGTGATCTTTTTGTTCAAAAAAATTTCCAAAATCCTATTCATGCGAAAAAAAGCCTCAAACGTGAAGGCAAACGTCGAGTCATCTTCCGAAACGCCGCTGACAAGAATGCCGCTTATGCCCTTCTGAAACAATACGCGAACCCGGCTGAGCTGTGGTACGCCTGGAAGAATATTTGGCCTTAGTTTTTGTCGTCATACGAAAGCCGACATGGCCCTCTCCCCCGTCACGCCTGCGATCTGTACTTTTTGGGCGTCACGGTGTACTTTTCCTGAAAGATGCGGTGGAAGTAGCTCAGGTTGCTGTACCCCACCGCCTCCCCGACCTCGTCCACCCGGAGCCGGGTGTGCTTCAAAAAGTACGCCGCCTGCGTCAGCCGTTTCTCCTGCAAAAGCGCCTTGTAGGTCTGCCCGGTACGGCGCTTGATCTCCCGACTGAGCCAGGCCATGTCGTAATGCAGCAGGCCCGCGATTTCCGTCAGGCTGCCGGTGCGATAGTTTTCCTCAATGTACCGGAGCACCTTCACGACGGCCGCTTCCTCGGCGCTCTGCGCCATCAGCCGATCTGTGTAGCTCATCAGCTGCATGAAAAGCAGCCCCATGGTCGTCTGGCAGATGGTGCGCCGGTTCGCCGCCGCGCCCCGCGTCAGCGTCCAGATCAGGTTCTCGACCAGGTTCTGGATGGGCGGCGCGTCGGCAACCTGAAAATAAAGACAGTTTGCGTTGCCGTCGCCCAGGCTGTCCACCTTGAACTTCCGCAGCGGCGGTTCGTCCTCGCCCAGCATCTCCAGCGCTTTGTCAAAAAACTGGGGCAGGATGATAAAGTTGACCGCCACGTCGTTTTCCCCGGCAGGCAGAATCTCCTGACGCGCGCCCTGCCCCAGAAACAGCAGCTCCCCCTGACGCAGCGTGATCCGCTTCCCGTTCACAATGTGCGTGGTGCTGCCGCAGCACATATAGACCACCTCCACATAGTTGTGGCTATGCTCCGGAAAGTGCGCAAACCGCGTATGCGGACGAATCGTGATAAGCCGCCCGCTGTCCAGCAGCTTTTTCGCGTCGATCACGTCCGAGCCGCCCGCCATGTAGATTTCCCGCTTGATTCCGCTCGAGCCGTCCAGCAGCGCCTGCTCCTCCGGGCTGATCTTCCGCAGCTCGTCCAGCAATTCCTCGCGAATCATCCCATCACCCGCAGACATTGTACCGCGCGCGGGAATAATTTGCAATGCAAATCGGGACACTTTTTTGATCAAATACCGTTCTGGTTTTTCACATCCGCGCATGGTTTAATGAAGGCAGGTGATGCATATGAAATACGCGCTTGCCATTGACATCGGCGCTTCCTCCGGCCGTCATGTGGTCGGCTGGCTGGAAAACGGAGAGATTCGGACGGCGGAGGTCTACCGCTTCCCCAACGGCGTGACAGAGCAAGCTGGCCATCTCGTCTGGGACGTTGACGCGCTGCTGGCCCACGTCCGCGTCGGCATCGCAGAGGCAAAGCGTCGCTTCCCGGAGGTTGCGACCGTCTCCATCGACACCTGGGGCGTAGACTACGTCCTGCTCCGGGGCGACGAGGCGGTGCTGCCCGTCTACGCCTACCGGGACAGCCGCACCGAGGATGTGATTCCGCTCGCGCATGAACGAATGCCCTTTCCGGAGCTGTACCGCCATACCGGCTGCCAGTTCCAGCCCTTCAACTCGCTGTATCAGCTCTGCGACGATCAGCGCCGCGGACGGCTGGCAGGCGCGACGGACTTCCTCATGATCCCGGAATACCTGCTGTACCGGCTCTGCGGCGTGAAGGCGAAGGAGTTCACCAACGCCACGACCACGGGCATGATCAACGCCGATACGCTGGAGTTCGACCGGGAAATCATTGACCGGATGGGGCTGCCCGCGCATCTGTTCCCGAAGCTGCGCCAGCCCGGCGAGGCGCTCGGCGAGTATGAGGGGCTGCAAGTCATGCTCTGCGCCACCCACGATACCGGCTCCGCCGTGGAGGGCATCCCCATGGAGGGCGACAGCCTGTA
>CAZRLM010000081.1:0-12702 GCA_964600835.1 uncultured Oscillospiraceae bacterium | reverse complement strand
CGGAAAACGGCGAACGAGTACTTCTCGCTCTTCGTCTATGTCGCGTTTGCCCTCGGCGTACTGTTCGCGGTGCTGGGCTTCGTGTTCATCCGTCCGGTGGCCGTATTGCTTGGGGCGGAGGGCGAGCTGCTGGAAAACTGCGTCGTGTACGCCCGGATCATCTTAGTCGCCCTGCCGTTCTTTGTGTTGCAGCTGCTGTTCCAGAGCTTTTTCCCGGCGGCGGAGAAGCCGAACCTGGGCCTGATGGTCACGGTGCTGTCCGGCGTGACCAACATGATCCTCGACGCGTTGCTGGTCATCCTGCTGCCGCAGGCGTACAAGCTCGTGGGCGCGGCCATCGCCACGGCGATGAGCCAGTTTGTCGGCGGCGTTGTTCCGCTGTTCTATTTTTCCCGGAAAAACAACAGCCTGCTGCGGCTGGGAAAAACGGTTTTCGACCGGCGGGCCATCCGCAAGGCCTGCACGAACGGCTCCTCGGAGTTTATGAGCAACATCTCCATGAGCGTTGTGGGGATGCTGTATAACCTCCAATTGCTCAAGTACGCCGGGGAAAACGGTGTCGCCGCTTACGGCGTGATGATGTATGTGAGCATGATTTTTTCCGGCGCGTTCATTGGCTATTCCATCGGCGTAGCGCCCGTTGTCAGCTATCATTACGGCGCGCGGAACCACCGCGAATCGCAGGGGCTGCTTCGCAAAAGTCTCCGCATGATCGCCGTCTTTGGCGTGGGCATGGTCGCCGCGGCGGAATGGGCGGCCGTGCCGCTATCCCGGCTCTTTGTCGGCTATGACGAGACGTTGATGGCCCTCACCGTCTCCGGGTTCCGGATCTTCGCCCTGTCGTTCGGCCTGATGGGCTTCTCCATTTTCGCGTCGGGCTTCTTTACCGCGCTGAACGACGGCCTGACCTCCGCGCTGATCTCGTTCCTCCGGACGGTGGTCTTTCAGGTCGCCGCGGTGCTTCTTCTGCCGCTGATCTGGCAGATTGACGGCGTGTGGCTCTCCATCGTCGTAGCGGAGGCCGTCGCGGTGGCGCTCTCGGCGGCGTTCCTGGTAGCGAAGCGAAAGAAATATCACTATTAAAAAAGCGGAGCAGCCCCGTTGCCGGAGCCGCTCCGTTTTTTGTTTACTTCTTTTGCAGCACCCAGATCCCGTTCTTCGCGATGGTCGCGTCGCCCTCGCGGGTTTCGCCCGTGATGAGGTCGTCGTAGGCCGCGGAAAGATGTACGGCCTGCGGCGCGTCCGAATAGTTTTGCAGGAAGACCGCGCCGCCGCGCTCGGTGGCGACGACGCCCTCGGGGAGCGCGTCGGGCAGGGCGCGGGTGAGGTGCAGCGCCTCGGCGATGTCGCCGTAGATCGCGTTCAGGCCGCTCTGCTCCACCTTGGCGGCGAGGTAGTAGGCCGTGCCGCTTCCAAAGGCATGGCGGGTGAGGCAGGGCTGACCGGCGTAGAAGTCGTCGGCGTAGGTGGCAAGCGTCTCCGCGCCGCGCAGCTCGGGCAGCTCGCACAGGTCGGACACGGCGTATTGACGGCCGTCCGGGAAGACAATCCCGTTGCGCTCTTCGTCGTCCAGCGCGTCCAGCTCCATGCCGCACGCGCCCAGCACGTCCATCAGGCCGTGGGGCCGTCCGCCCAGGAACGCCAGGTCATGCTCGTTCACCACGCCGGAGAAGTAGGTCATCAGCAGCGTGCCGCCATTTTCCACAAAGGCGCGGAGCTTGTCCTCGATGCCGCCGCGGAACATGAACAGCATCGGCGCGATCACCAGCCGGTAGCCGGAGAGGTCGGTCGTCTGCCGCATATCGCACAGGTCGATGTTGATCCCCTGCCGCCACAGCGCGCGGTAGTGCATATTGACCGTATCGACGTAGCGCATATCGCCGCGCCGTCCGGCCTGCGCAAAATCAAGCGCCCACCAGTTTTCCCAGTCGAACAGCACGCAGACCTCCGCTTTTGCGCGGGGACGGTCGTACAGGGGCGCGAGGCTTTCCAGCGCCTTGCCGACCGAGGTCACGTCCTGGAAAACGCGGGTATCGCCGCGCCCGTCGTGATCGACCACCGCGCCATGGAACATCTCCGAGCTGCCGCGGCCCTTGCGCCACTGGAAGTACATCACGCTCTGGCTGCCGTGGGCCACCGCCTGCATGGAGGACAGCAGGTGCATCCCGGGCTTTTTCAGCTTGTTCACCCGATGCCAGTTCACCTGGGACGGCGTCGACTCCATCAGCAGGAAGGGCTGGGCTTTCAGCGAGCGCATCAGATCATGCTGCATGGCGAAGTCCGCCGCCACGTCCTCGTTTTTGCCCACGCCCCACGGCGGATACGCGTCCCAGGACACCACGTCCATCTCCTCCGCCATGGAGAAGTAATCATAATCCCAGAAGCGGTTCATCAGGTTCGCGGTGCACTTCAATTCCGGGCACACCGCCTGCACCGCGTCCCGCTCGGCGGCCATGAAATCCTTGCACTGGTCGGTGGAGAAGCGCCGCCAGTCCACCTGCATGGACGTGCTGTTCATCTCGCCCAGGGGCGAGGGCGCCTCGATCTGGCTCCAGTCTGAATAGCGCTGGCTCCAGAAATCGGCCCACCAGCACTGGTTCAGCCTGTCCAGCGTGCCGTACTTCTTCTTCAGCCACTCGCGGAACTTCTCCTGGCACAGCGGACAGCGGCAGTCGCCGGAATACTCGTTGCTCAAATGCCACAGGATCAACGCCGGATGGTGCGCGTAGCGTTTGGCCAGCGCGGTGTCCATCTCAAAGACCTTGCGGCGGTACACCGGCGAGGTCAGGCAGTGATTGTGCCGCTCGCCGAAATGGCGGCGCTCAAAGCGCTCGTTGACGCGCAGCACCTCGGGGTACTTCTGCGCCATCCAGGCCGGGCGCGCGCCGGAGGGCGTCGCCAGAATGACATGGATGCCGCCGCGCCACAGCCGGTCGATCACCTGATCCAGCCACTCAAAGTTGTACACACCCTCCTCCGGCTCCAGCTGCGCCCAGGCAAAGATACCCACCGACACGCAGTTGACGTGCGCCTGCTGCATCAGCTCCACGTCCCGCTCCAGGACGTCGGGGTACGCCAGCCACTGGTCAGGATTGTAATCGCCGCCGTGCAGGAATTGGGGAAAACGGGGGATAAAGGTCACCGGGATCAGTCCTCCTTTGCGGACGGGTTCTCGCCCTCCGCGAATATTTCCAGCTTTGCGTACAGATCCTCCAGGATATAGCGCGCGTCCACCCGGGAATAGACGCGGATGCGCCGCGCGGGGTCGCCGGGCAGATAACGTCCTTCCCGATCGACGCGGGGCGCGGGCCGTTCCTCATAGCGCCCGCAGGACGGATTCAGCGCCAGCCCGACGGCGGGCGAGTCGCCCAGCGCCCAGCTTTCGCCGGCAATCCAGTCGGCGGTTTGGCCGTATTCCTGCATCTGATCGAACAGATAGCGCCCGAGCCGACCGCAGGGCCGCACCCGGCGCTGAAGCTCCGCGTAGCCCACCTGCATCTGCGTATAGCAGTCCATAGGCACCTGCCAGAGCGCCACGCCGGAGGCAAACAGCACGTTCGCCGCGTTCACATCGTTCGTCAGGTTGAACTCCCAGCCGCCGTCCGGATAGGCCGCGCCGCCGATCCAGACGCAGGTGAAGCGCGGCGCGATCTCCGGGCGCGTCAAAATCGCGCTGGCGACGTTCGTCACCGCGCCCTGACAGAGGACAAACAGCGGCAGCGGGCTGTCCGCCATCGCCTCGCGAATGATCAACTCCGCACCGTCGGAGGGCCGGGGCGTGCGCTCGTCCGACAGGGGTTCCGCCGCGCCGGTCGCGGCGGGCACGTCCTCGCGGCCGGTCAGTGTCAAGAGTCGGTCAACCACCTGACGGCTCCGCGCCACGGAATCCGATCCACCGGCGGGAAAGAAGTGCTCCGCGATCACGCCCCGCACGTTGAACCTCGGCGTGAGCAGCGCCTGCGCCACGGCGAACGGATCGTCCGCCTCGCAGGCCGCGTCCGTATCGAGGATCACGCGAACGCGCTTTTTTTCCTGAACAGCAAAGGCCAGCGGCATCTGTCAGCCCTCCTTCTTTTCACTGACATCATTATATCATGCCCGCCGCCAGGAAGCAATCGGCGCGGGCGTTTTTCCACCGCAAAAGCCCGCGGGCGCAAGGCTCGCGGGCAGGGCGTGGGATGCTGCGTCAGTCGCAGGGGCGGAAGGCCGTCGGACGGGTCGCCGTCTCCTGGCAGCAGGGCGCTGTGATCGTGTCCGGCGCGCGGCAGGGACGGGTGCGGTTGGCGGTGTCGTCGTTGCAGCACGGACGATTGCGCGTGGCGGTGTTGTCGTTGCAGCACGGACGATTGCGCGTCGTGTCATCGTTGCAGCACGGACGATTGCGCGTGGCGGCATCGTCGTTGCAACACGGACGATTGCGCATCGTGTCGTCGTTGCAGCACGGACGATTGCGCGTGGCGGCATCGTCGTTGCAGCACGGACGATTGCGCGTGGCGGTGTCGTCGTTGCAGCATGGACGATTGCGCGTATCATCGCAGCATTGCTGCCCGCAGATGTTACTCTGCGCCGGGTTGAAGGCATAGAAGTTGCGCGCGTTGAGCTTCTCCTGCATCAGCGCCAGGCCCTCGGCGAAGCGCTGATAGTGAACAATCTCCCGCTGGCGCAGGTAGCGCAGCACGTCCTTCACATCCGCGTCGTCCGCCAGGCGCAGCAGGTTCTCGTAGGTGGTTCGAGCCTTCTGCTCTGCCGCCAAATTCTCGTGCAGGTCGGTAATCGGGTCGCCCTTGACCGCCAGGAAGGCGGACGTAAAGGGCACGCCCGCGGCGGCCTGGGGATACACGCCGTTGCCGTGGTCAGCGTAGTAAGCGGCAAAGCCGCCGTCCTGCGCCTGCTGCTCGGTCAGGTTGCGGGTCAGCTGGTGTACCATCGCGCCGACGATTTCCAGATGGCCCAGCTCCTCGGTGCCGATGTCGGTCAGCAGGCCCTTCAATTCCTTGCAGGGCATCGAGAAGCGCTGGCTCAGATAGCGCAATGACGCGGCCAGCTCGCCGTCCGGGCCGCCGTACTGGCTGATGATCAGCGCCGCCATGCGCGGATCGGTCCGGCGAATCTTCACGGGGTATTGAAGCTGCTTGTCATACGCGAACATGGGCGTCGTCCTCCTCTCGGTCGCAGCAGGTGTATTCCCACGGCCAGGGATCGTCCGTCCAGTGCCAGCCGGGGCAGTCGTCGTCGCAGTCAATCAGCGCATTGGCGTAATTCCGACAGCCGCAGCGCCCGCACAGGCGGCGGAAGAGCGCCAACGCCTGCTCATCCTGGGGATGGGTGTCCAGGTACAGCCGCAGCTCCCAGATCACGAACGCCTGACGCTGGCAGGCGGTGGCGCAGCAGCGGCCGGGGCAATCGTCACATTCGGTCATCGGCAGATCCAGCTCAGGGAACAGCGTGCCCTGCTGGAGCGCTTTCTCCTGACAATACGCCTGGTCGAGCTGCTGCCATACGGCATAGACCATGCCGACCGGGCGGTCGCAGGTCGCGCGGGCGCAGGCGGTGCAATCAACGTTATTCATCAAAGGAATGCCTTCCTTTCCATTTCGCATTGGCGGGGTAAATTGACGTTCCCCGCACTGTCAGATTATGCGTGGAGCAGGAAAGCGTGCGGTAGACAAAACCCGGAAACTTGTGTATAATAGATCGGTTGACGATATGGAGGCGATTGCGAATGCGTCATTATGGCCTGATCGGCGAGCGGCTGGGGCACAGCCTGTCCGTGCCGATTCACGAGGCGATCTTCCGGTATCTGGGCATTGACGCGGACTATCGGCTGATTGAGCTGAGCCGCGACGGGCTGGCCGAGGGCGTGCGCGGGCTGCTGACCGAGCTGGACGGATTCAACGTCACCATCCCGTACAAGGAGGCGGTGATTCCGCTGCTGCGGGCGCTGTCCCCGGAGGCGGAGGCGATCGGCGCGGTGAACACGGTGGACGCAAAAAGCGGCGTGGGCTACAACACGGACGCGGGCGGCTTCGCGGCCATGCTGCGCCACCATGGCATGGATCCGGCGGGACAGCCGGCGTATGTGCTGGGCACCGGCGGCGCGGCGAAGGCGGCGCGGGCGGCGCTTCACGCGATGGGCGCGCGGCCGGTGATGGTCTCCCGGCATCCCGGGGCGGAGGCAATCGGCTACGATGAGCTGAGCGCGCGGCTGCACGCAGGCGGCGGCTACCTGATCAACGCCACGCCGGTGGGGATGTGGCCGCAGGTGGACGGCTGCCCGGTGGACGAGGCAATCCTGCCTAACGCGTCGGGCGTGGCGGACATGATCTTCAACCCGCGGGAAACGCGTCTGACCCAGGCGGCGAAGGCGGCGGGCGTGCCCGCCTGCACGGGGCTGTATATGCTGGTCGCCCAGGCGGTGGCGGCGGAGGAAATCTGGCAGGGCCGTTCCCTGCCGGAGGATCTGACGGACGACGTGATGAAGGAGCTGGACAAGCCATGAGGAAAATCCTGATTCTGAACGGGCCGAACATCAACCTGACCGGCCTGAGGGAAAAGTCGGTCTACGGCGCGCGCACCTACGACGATCTGCTCACGCTTCTGCGTGAGGAGGCGGCGCGTTTGGGCGTGGAAGCGTCCTTCGCGCAGAGCAACCACGAGGGCGCGCTGATCGACGCGCTGCAAGAAGCGTATCGAGACAATTTCGACGGCGTGGTGTTCAACCCGGGCGCGTACACGCACACCTCCATCGCCCTGCGGGACGCGATCGCGTCGATTCCCGTGCCGGTGATCGAGGTGCACATGAGCAACGTCCACGCGCGGGAGGAGTTCCGCCACGTCTCCATGACGGCTCCGGTCTGCCGCGGGCAGATCGTGGGCTTCGGATTCTATGGTTATGTGATGGCCCTGCGCGCCCTAACGGAGGACGCCTGACACGCCAAAGAAAAGGAGTTTGGAGAGAATGCAGGATCAAGCCCGGGCCGAGCGCAGCAAAATGCTTGGCGAAATGAAAATGAGCGCGCTGGTGCCGAAGGTGTCGGTGCCGATTATGATCAGTATGCTGGTGCAGGCGCTGTACAACGTGGTGGACAGCATCTTTGTGGCGAAGTACGACCCGAACGCGCTGACGGCGGTATCGCTGGCGTACCCGATCCAAATGCTGATGATCGCCCTGTCCACCGGCATGGGCACCGGCATCAACAGCCTGATTTCCCGCAAGCTGGGCGAGCGCAACGCCCGCGAGGCGCGGGACGCGGCCAAGAACGGCATCCTGCTGGAGCTGGGCGGCTGGCTGCTGTTTGTGGTGGTGGGGCTGTTCCTGGCGCCGCTGTTCATGCGGCTTTTCACCCCGGACGCGTCCTTGCAGGCGCTGGGCACGACCTACCTGCGGATTGTATGCACGGCGAGCTTTGGCCTGTTCATGTCCATCGCGCTGGAGCGGATGATGCAGGCCACGGGCAACACGGTCTGTTCAATGGCGACGCAGCTGGTCGGCGCGGTCATCAACATTGTGCTTGACCCAATCATGATCTTCGGCCTGCTGGGCTGCCCGCGGCTGGGCGTGGCGGGCGCGGCGCTGGCGACGGTCATCGGCCAGATCACCGGCATGGCGCTGGGGCTGTTCCTGAACCAGCGCTTCAACACGGAGCTTCGCCTGACGCGGGACAATTTCCGCCCCTCCGGCGCGATGATCCGCGGCATTCTGGCCGTGGGCTTCCCCGCGACGATCATGCAGTCGATTTCCTCGGTGCTCAACGTGTTGATGAACCTGATCCTGATCGCCTATGGCAACGCGGCGGTGAGCGTGCTGGGCGTGTACTTCAAGCTGCAATCCTTCGTGTTCATGCCGGTGTTCGGCCTGAGCAACGGCATGGTGCCGATTGTGGGCTACAACTACGGCGCGCGCAACCGGAGCCGGGTGTACGGCGCGGTGAAGGTGGCGCTGGGCTATGCGTGCGTCATCATGGCGCTGGGCATGGCGCTTTTCATGCTGATGCCCGCGCAGCTGATGAGTCTGTTTGAGAGCGGCGACGCGAGCGAGCTGACGGCGATCGGCGTGCCCGCGCTGCGCACCATCAGCACGCACTTCATCCTGGCGGCGATCGGTATCACGCTCTCGACGGTTTTCCAGGCAGTCGGCAAGGGTACCTACAGCCTGATCATGAGCCTGTGCCGCCAGCTGGTGGTACTGCTCCCGGCGGCGTGGATTCTCTCGAAGCTCGGCGGCCTGAACGCGATCTGGTGGAGCTTCCCGATCGCGGAGCTGGTGTCGCTGACGATCTGTCTGGCGCTATACCGAAAGTGCGACCGGGAGATGCTCCGTGTGCTGTAAAGCAACGCAAAAAAGGCGGCGAAATGCCGCCTTTTTGATTGCATCAGGCAGGTTAAGCGCCGCTTCGCAAGAGTGCCCTGAAGGAATGCAGAGGGCGACCTTCGCCCTCTGCCTGTGCCCGCAGGCGCGGAATCCCTGCGATTCGGAAAGAGGTTGTGTGAGCCGCGCCAGAAGGCGCGGAATCCTTGTTATGGGAACGCAATCTGGTTGTTTGGGCACCCGGCGGATGCTCTTCTTTTTTACTATATTTTTCAGCATGGACGTTCTTTTCGTCTCGGCGAAAAGAACCAAAAGCCGACCGGGGCCGCTCAGCGCCGTAAGAGGGATCCGCGGCCCCGGACCCCCGCCGCTTCCATAGGCAGCGGGTCGAAGCCTTCGCGGGGCGCCACATGGGACGCTTGGGAGCGAAACGGCGACCATCAGAGGTCGCCTGCGCATCGGCGTCTGAGGCGTCGCAAACGGCCCTTGGCAGCGCCGGAGCTAATGCGCTGTGATTGGCGTTATCGGAACAATGCGATGGCATAGGCCGTCTTTTGGCGCGCCGGAAGGCGCGCAATGCGGTGGGTTGACCCGCGAACTGGTTTGCTTTGCTTTATTGAATTATAAAACACCAGTTGGCGTTTTACCAACTGGTGTTCCGCGCCTGCGGGCGCGGGCAGGGGAAGAAGGTCGTCTGCCCGCCCCCTGCACTCCTTCGGGGGTGCACTCTTTAGCAGCTTATCTGCAAAACGCCGTTTATGCGGCGCGTCCAGAACGCGCCGCTCGCCAAGCGTTGGGAACCCCCGCTTGGGAGGTCCAGGAGGGCCGAACGGCCCTCCTGGCGGGGTGCAGGGGTGGAACCCCTGCCAGGGGAGTCCAGAGGGGGCAGCGCCCCCTCTGGCGCATGGTCACTCCGTGAATTCCATTTCGCCCTCGTCGAGCGTTTCTTCCTCCGTCTCCACCGCGTCACCCAGGTACGCGCTGACAATCGCCTGCGCCCAGCTGACGTTCGCGCCGGCATTGTAGTTGTGCAGGGTCGGCGCGTAGAAGTCGAAATACACATTGGAATATACCGGGATCGCCGGCAGCAGCTCCGTCCAGCGCTCCTGGAAGGCCACCCACTTCTGGCAGTACGACAGCACGTCGCCAGGCTCTGTCTGACGCATGGCCACGGCCAGCTGATAGAGCGTCTCGTCCACGATACCGGTGCGGTTATCCGTTCCCTGATAGGCGTCATCCGGCGAGAACGTGGCGGACGGCTCAAAGACGTTCGCGAAGTTCGACGCCAGGTAAATCATATCGCAGTCGCGCTCCTGCTGGCGGTAGTAAACGCGCAGCAGCTCGTCAAACGGCTTGGGCTGAACGGTCAGCTTCACGCCGATGGCGGCCAGATTCTGCGCGAACGCGCCGCGGAAATACTCGCCCACGGCGTTGCCCTCCGGGTAGATCAGCGTCAGATCCAGCGCCACCAGCGAGCCGTCCATGTTCTTGCAGCGCACGTCGTCCTTTTCTGGATCAAACGCGTTGCCGTCGCGGTTGAGCGTCCAGCCGTCCTCCGCGAGCAGACGCGCCGCCTCGTCCAGATCCAGCGCATAGCGGGTCATGCCGTCCATGCTCAGCGCTTCCCACGCCGCCGCTTCTTCCTCGTAGGCGGCGACCGTCTCCGCGTCCGCATCGGCGGCCGGTTCCTCCAGCGTGGGCGCGAGCGAACCCGCCGCCAGCTGGTACGTCCACTGGCCGATGCCGTAGTACCCGTCCACGCTCAGGCCATAGTTGCGCACATAGTCGGCAATCAGCGCGTCCTTGTCCATGCAGTGGGCAATCGCCTGCCGCACGGCGGCGCTGTCCGTGGCGGGCCGCTCGCAGGCGAAGCTCACAAAGCTGAAGCCGCTGCGGGCGTAGTTGCTGACGCCGGCCGTTCCGTCGGTCACCAGCTGCATCCCCGCGTCGAGCGTATCAGCATTCACGCACTTGTTGATCAGGCCGATTTCGCCGTTGGCCAGCAGGTCAATCGCCTCGTCATTGCTGACGTGCCGGAAGATCAGCCGCTGAATCTGCGGCTTTTCGCCATAGGCGTTTCCCTTGTAGGCCGGGTTGATTTCAAACTTCGCGACAGACGCCGCCGCGTCATAGTCCGTGAGCGTATACGGCCCGCTGACGACGCTGGGATGGCTCCGGTAGCCCGTCTGCTCATTCAGCACGGTCTCGCGCAGAAGCTCCGCGGTAAAGATCGGCTCCGTCACGTTCTCATCGCTGTTGCGGATGTACACACCCTGGCCGTCATCCGCCACCTCGCACCCGGGCGCGATCACATGGATCGGGTAGGGATTGTAGTCCAGCAGCGCCAGCTCATAGAAGAACGGCAGGTATTCGCCGCGAATCGTCACGGCTAACTGATAGTCGCCCAACACGCGAACGCCCGCGATGGTCTGCGCCTCGCCGCGCTTGTATTCGTCGATACCCAGAATGTAGTTCGCGCCGTTGATCGCCGCGCCAAGCTGCGCCGCCTCCGGCGCTACGGAAAAGAGAATGGAAAACGCGTAATCCCGCGCGGTGATCGGCGTTCCGTCGGAATAGGTCATGTCCTCATACAGGGACATCGTATAGGTTCTGTTCCCCTCAGCGTCATCGGTGACCACCAGGCCGCTCACGACGGAATCATCCATCGCGTAGGTGCCCGTGCCGCCGTTCCACTGGATCAGGTTATAGCCGTGCAGCAGCGCGCGCACGTCCATATCCGCCGTGTTGTCGCCCCACATATCGGTGAAGAAGAGGCCGCTCATCGCCGTCGTAGCGCCAACGGTCAGCTCCTCGTAGTTGGACACGACAGCGCTTGCGACCGCTCCGTCGGCCTGCTCCCCTTCGGCGGGAGCCTCCGCCATCGCGAGGCACGCGCTCAGGCTCATCACGATCGCCAGGAGCCATGCAAGTCCCTTTTTCATGATTTGTACTCCTTTCCGTACCGGTTCCATCATGATCATCAAGGGGCATCGGAAACGGAGGTACCCGGCACGCTTTTCGCGTGCCGGGCGTTCCTCTCGCCGCGACTTACTCGAAGCAGTCGCCAACGTTCATTTCCACATTCCCGATACCCAACGGCGCACCGTACTCATCAATGACAATTTCCGTGTCATCCGGTACATAGAAGACCGTGAGAACAACATCGCGCCCAGGCATCACGCCGCCCACCATGGCGTAGCTCACCTTGTAGCCAGGCAGCACGGGAGAATGCACCAGGTATTCCGTGCCGTAATACAGCGTAGCCGTGTAAGTCGGTGCGGCCGTCGTGCCATCCTCGAACCAGTAGCGGATGGTCAGGTTGTAGGGATTGATGGTGTAAATCACATCAACCACCGTATCCTCTTCCAACACGCCGCTGACATTCGGCGTACCGACGGTGTAGCCCGTGATGGTCGGAGAGACCACGTTGTAGCTCTGCCCGTAGAAGTAGGTGTTGACGACCGTCTGAGCCGCTTCCTCGCCGCCGACGTTGCCATACCAGTAGTGGATGGTCAGCGTATGCTGCTCAAGATCGTTGGTGATGTCATAGCCGGTTTCGGCGTAAGCCGCGTCGTATCCGAGAACGTCATCCTCCAGGACGGCGTAGGGGATCAGCGTGCCGTCTGCGGTATGCATCGGATAACCCTCGAAGTGGTAAGCCCAGCCGGTTGCCTCGCTGACAACCACCGTCTCCAGCACCTCGCCGTTCAGGCCGGTCAGGTTCACGTTGATGCTCTCAGGCCTGCGCCCGTAGACGTTGTCAAGGTCGTTCCAGGTCTTGACGCCGTCGATCACCACAGGATCGTCGGTCGGGATGTTCTCCTCGCCCTCCTCGTCCTCGGGATCCTGCGGGCCGGTGCCTTCCGCCGTCACAACGTTGGTCAGCTCCACGCCGAGATCGTCCACCGTGATCAGGTAAGCCGCGCGGATCGTCAGCGTGTCGCCGGGCTTCAGGTCAATGGTCACCGTCGCGGTGTTGTCCGCCACCGTGTAGCCCTCGCCTGGGAGGAACGTAGCGCCCTCAAGCTGTTCTGTTACGATGATACCGGTGAGCGTCAGGTTGCCGTCGTTGGTGACAACGATGTCAAACTCAGCCGTCTCGTCTACGGTGAAGTAGCCCTTCTCCGGCAGGTTCGTCAGAATCTTTTCGATCGTGAAGCTCGGGTTCGGATCATCGGTCGGATCCTCCGTCTCGCCGGGATCAACCGGCACATCGGGATTCTCCGGATCAGGACTGGTACCCGTCGCGGTCGCCACGTTCAACACGCTGCCCGCCAGAATGTCCGCTTCCGTCACCTCGTAGGTCGCGGTGTACGTTTCCGTCGCGCCGGGAGCGATAGACGCAATCGTCCACTCGTCGCCCGTCAGCTCATCCGTCACAACCGCGTCCGTGA
>CAZRLM010000080.1:0-12861 GCA_964600835.1 uncultured Oscillospiraceae bacterium | reverse complement strand
TGGTCATGTAGTCGTCCGCGCCCATGTCCAGCCCCATCACCTTGTCGGACACATCGTCCTTGGCGGTGAGCATGATGATCGGCAGGTCGCTCTCGTGCCGCAGGCGACGGCAGACCTCGATGCCGCTCAGCTCGGGCAGCATCAGGTCAAGGATCATCAGGTCGGGCTGCCAGGCGAGCGCCTTGTCCAGGCCGGAGCGGCCGTCAAAGGCAACGTCTACCTCGTACCCCTCGTGCTGAAGCTCCAGCTCCAGAAAGCGGGCGATCTTCTTTTCATCCTCTACAATCAGGATCTTGCTCATCATTCATGCCTCCCAGCCTGTGAATTCATTCAGTATACCACAAACATAGAAAAAGGGGAATGGGCAGCGTTTGGCACTGTCCATTCCGCAGGGGAGGAAGCGTTACTCAATGGTGGCGTTGTTGTAGCCGTCCTTGTCGGAATCGACGCTGACGTTGCCGTCCTGGCTTTCCACCTGCACGGGAACCTGCAAGGTAGGCACGTCCGCGCCTAACGGATAGGCGGCGTGATAGGTGGTCGCGGCGGGGTTGGACTGGTAGAAGCTGCGCTCCTCGGTTTTGTCCGGAGCCGCGCTCTGCTCGGGCTTGGCGGACTTGGCCGCGTCGCCGTCGAAGCCGTCGTTAAAGCCGCGGGCCAAGTCGTTCACGGAGGACTTCACGTTCTGCGCCGCGTTGCGCACCATCTTCTCCAAGTTATCGGAGGCGAAAGCGGGATCACGCTTGTCAAAGGAGACGCGATAGCCCAGCACCAGAATCACGATTGCGGCGATGATCGCCAGGTGCGGACTGATGATCACGCCTAACAGCGCGAAGAGCATCGACAGATTCAGAATGGTGATGTCGCCCTTCTTCACCTTGAGGCGGAACTGAAACAGCCGGGTCATCAGGTTGGAGAAGCCGCTGCGGTTGCGGTGCGCGCCGCTCTTGCCGGACTTCGCGTTTTTGTCCGGCTGCGCGGCGTTTTCAGGGCGAATGCGGCCGTTGCGCTCCAGATCGACCAGCGCGCGGGCGACGTTTCCGTTGTGGTAGTCGAGCAGGGCGACCGCTTCCTGATAGCTGATGCCGCTCTTGCGGCGGATGAGTTCGATATCCTCGATGGTGTAGCTTGCCATCTTGCATTGCTCCTTTCAAACTTGGCTTCGGCGTCCGCCGGAGGCCGTTTTCCATCTGACAGGATGATCATACCACACTTTAGGCCGCCGTGCTTGAGAGGATGCGAAACAAATCATGAGAAAATGATGAGAAAGTTTTCAAAATTCGGCGGCGGGCGCGTTGACTTTCAACGGGAAAGTGCTACAATAGGCTCCGGTCAACCGATATACAGGAATGGGAGGCTTGCCAATGATGCAGATGTTCGTGCTGGTGCTGAACCGGGAGGAGTGCATGGAGCCGATCCTGGAGGCCATGCTGGAAAAGGGCCTGAGCGGCGCGACGATCCTGAACAGCACGGGAATGATACATACCCTGGAGGATGACGATAACGTCGACCTGCCGATGCTGGGTCTGCTGCGCCACCTGCTCAACCCGGAGCGCCGTACCTCCAAGACCATGTTCACGCTGATCGAGGAGGACAAGATCGGGATGCTGATGGGCATCATCAATGAAAAAACGGGCGGACTGGATAAGCCGGATACCGGCATCGCCTTTGCCGTGCCGACAACGTTTGTGGAAGGGCTGAAGAAGAAAAAATGAATACGCTGCTTGCCTTGTCCATTGCGATGGCGATGGGGCTGCTTCTCAGCCGCTTTATTCGGCTGATCCATTTGCCGAACGTCACCGCTTATTTGATTGCGGGTCTGGTGGTCGGCCCGTATGTGCTGAACGTACTGATGCCGGAGATGAACGCCCAGCTGGCGATCATCTCCGACGTGGCGCTGGGCTTTATCGCCTATTCCATCGGCAGCGAGTTCAAGCTGAGCTACCTGAAGGAAATCGGCGTCAAGCCCATGCTGATTACGCTTTTCGAGGGCTGCACCGCCTCAATCGCCGTGTTTGTGACGCTGGTGCTGCTGGGTCAGCCGATGCCGCTCTGCCTGGCGCTGGGCGCGATTGCCGCCGCCACCGCGCCTGCCGCGACGCTGATGGTCGTCCGGCAGTACAAGGCCAACGGCCCCGTCACGAAGATGCTGCTGCCCGTTGTCGCGATGGACGACGCGCTGGGCCTGATGCTGTACGCGATTATGATGGCGATTGCCCGCACCATCGAGCGGGGCACGGCGCTGTCGGTGATGACGCTGCTGGTGAAGCCGCTGGGGGAGATTGTCGGGTCGCTGGCGCTGGGTGTTGCGCTGGGGCTGCTGCTGGTGTATGTGCTGCGGTTCTTCCACTCCCGCGGCAACAAGCTGACGCTGACGATCATGATGGTGTTCGCCGCGGTGGGCCTGAGCAGTATGTGGGGCCTGTCCTCGCTGCTGGTGTGCATGATGCTGGGCGCGACGATGGTCAACCTGTGCAACCAGAGCACCGTGATGCTGGAGCAGTGCGACCGCTTCACGCCGCCGCTATTCCTGCTGTTCTTCGTGCTGTCCGGCGCGAACCTTGACCTGTCCGTCCTGCCGACGGTGGGCGCGGTGGGCGTCGCCTATGTGCTGGCCCGCGCGGTAGGCAAGTCGCTGGGCGGCACGCTGGGCGCGCTGACAGCCAGGTGCGAGCCGAACATTGTCAAGTATCTGGGCTTTACGCTGATTCCGCAGGCCGGCGTGGCGATCGGCATGGCGCGAATGTCCATGACCGCGCTGCCGGAGTACGGCGCGGTGATCAACGCGGTGGTGCTGTCCGGCACGCTGATTTACGAGCTGACCGGCCCGGTGATCACCAAGATTGCGCTGACGAAGGCGGGGGAAATCAAGCCGGAGGGCAAGAAAAAGCCGGTCAACGCGTGACCGGTATGACACATAAAACGCGGCGCAGCCAGATTGGTTGCGCCGCGCTTGTTTTTTTGCTGACGGGCGGCTTATGGCAGCCCAAAACACCGCTCCACCAGCGCCAGCGTGTCCTCAACGCTTCGGCGCTCATCGCGGAGAATCACCTGAAAGCCGGAATGGAGAAACGCGTCGTAATTGGCCTGCGAGTTGATTCGCCGCAGGCATTCCCGGAAGTTATCCAGCGCGCGCTCCGGGTCGGCTTCCTCCAGCATCAGGCGATAGAGAAACTGCTTTTCCCGATCAGGCCGTTCAAAAAAACGGTTGACGGAAATATCGGGATCCGCCAGCATCACCAGCACATGGCGCTCGTCCGAGATCTCCCGCAGCGTTTCCATACGGATGTTGGTATCGACAAACACCGGCTTTCCTTCCGGATGCATCTGACTGAGAAGCCGCAGCTCCAGCGTTTCGCATTCCCGGGTGACGCCGTTAATCCAGCGCTCGTATTCGTCCGGCGTGCGCCGGATGAAGTCGTGCCAGTCCTGCAAATCTCGCGTGTAGGTCAGGTTCGGAAATTCGGCCTTGTCCAGCTCGGGCAGCAGCGCGTCGTGATAGTTTTCTTCGCAGGCGATGCCGTTGTACTTCTGCGCGAGCAGCTTGACCATGGTGGACTTGCCTGCGTAGGCGGTGCCGTTGATGAAGAAGGTATTGTCGAATTTCATGGCATGGATCGCCTCCTTGCGGTTTCTCTTTGACTAAAAAAGTGGCCGAAGCCACTTTTTTGAATTGGATTATTGTAGCCCCTTCACCGCGGCGCGTTCCGCGTCCAGGCAGGCGGTGTAGCGCGTCATGTAGCGGTTGAAGCCGGCCACGTCCTCGGGGTCGGGCGCGAGCGTCGTTGCGCGCATGGCGTGGAACACCTTGTCCTCCAGATAGGCTTCCAGCGTCTCGCCGTCGGCTTTTTGAACCATGTACGCGGCCAGCAGCGCGATACCCCACGCGCCGCCCTCACCGGCGGTCTCCATGACGGTCACGGGCGCGTTGATCGCCGCCGCCAGGATGGACTGACCCACCACCGGCGTCTTGAACAGGCCGCCATGGCCCAGCACCTTGTCGATGGCGACGTGCTCGCCGTTCAGAATGTCCATGCCGATTTTCAGCGTGGCCAGCGACGCGTAGAGCTGGGTGCGCATGAAGTTCGCCAGGGACAGTTTCGCGTCCGGCAGACGGGTCATCAGCGGACGACCCTCGTCAAGGCCGGTGATCGGTTCGCCGGAGTAGTAGTTGAAGGAAACAAGCTTGCCGCCGTCCTTGTCGCCCTCCAGCGCCTTGTTGAACAGCGTGGTGTAGAGGGTGTTGGTGTCGATGGACGCGCCGATCGTCTTGGCGAAGTCGGCCAGCAGGCCCACCCAGGCGTTCAGGTCGGAGGTGCAGTTGTTGCAGTGCACCATGGCGACCGGCTTACCGGTGGGCGTGGTGACCATGTCAATCTCCGGATACATCTTGGAGAGAGGCTTCTCCAGCACGAGCATCGCGAACACGGACGTACCGGCGGACACATTGCCTGTCCGCGCGGCGACGCTGTTGGTGGCCGCCATGCCGGTGCCCGCGTCGCCCTCGGCGGGGCACAGCGGCGCGCCGGGCAGCAGGTCGCCTTCGGGGTCGAGCAGCGCCGCACCCTCCGGGGTCATGTGACCGGCAACCGCGCCGGCGGGCAGCACGCGGGGCAGCAGCTCGGCCAGCTTCCAGGGATAGCCCTTCGGGGCGACGAGCGCGTCAAACTTGTCGATCATGGTCTGATCGTAATCGCAGCGGGCGCTGTCCACCGGCATCACGCCGGACGCGTCGCCCACGCCCAGCGCCTTTTCGCCGGTCAGCAGGTAATGCACATAACCGGCCAGCGTCGTGATGTGCTTGAGCTGGGGCAGGTGATCCTCGCCGTTCAGCACGGCCTGATAGAGGTGCGCGATGCTCCAGCGCTGCGGAATGTTGAAGGCGAACAGCTCGCTCAGCTCCGCGGCCGCCTGGGCGGTCATCGTGTTGCGCCAGGTGCGGAAGGGGGTCAGCAGGCGCATATCGCCGTCAAAGGCGAGGTAGCCGTGCATCATGGCGCTCACGCCCATGGCGCGCAGCTTCGTCAGCTTGACGCCATAGCGGGTCTGCACGTCCTGCTTCAGCGCGTGATAGCAGCCCTGCAGCCCGGCGGTGATGGCTTGCAAACTGTATGTCCATACGCCGTCAACAAGCTGGTTTTCCCAGTCGTAGGCGCCGCTGGCGAGCACCTGGTGATCCTCGCCGATCAGCACGGCCTTAATGCGCGTGGAGCCGAACTCGACGCCCAGCGATGCGCGGCCTTCCTGAATCATGGCCTTCTGCATAGTAGAAACACTCCTTTCAAATATAAAGCCGTGAGGCTTATTTCATGTACCGGTTCTTGGGCTTGGGCACCTTCGAGAGGCGGGAGCGACGGCGACGGCGCGCGCGGCGGAGCAGCTTCACGAGCAGAACAACGGCGGCGACGGGCAGCAGCAGATACAGCGCCATTTCCAGCGTGAAGGGCGGGAAAGGGTTGGGATCCGCCTCCGTCTCCGCGACGATTTCCTCCAGCGTTTTCGGGGCGTTCTCGCGCTTGGCGACGGTTCGGCTGGCGATCAGGTTGTACTCCACCGGATCGCTCTTTTCCGGGAAGTAGGTCATCGTGCCGACTACCTCGCCGGCCTGAATGGGGGCGACAAAGTCCCGCTTGTACTCGATCAGCACGACCTCCCGCAGGTTTTTCGCCATGGCGTCCACCTCGTCCCTGGTGGCCGTGATGGAGGCGTTTACCCCCGCGACGGCGGGTACGCAGGTCAGCGGCAGGCGACCCATGTCCGCGTCCTCCAGAGAGTAATTCGTCGTGTCGATGGTGATGGGGTTCATGTTGTACAGATCTGCCGGGGTGACGCTTACATACTGGGAGAAGCCGTAGTCCATCATCTTGATGGTATCCGCCCAGCGCGCGCGGTTGCCGGTAAAGAGCACGACGGAGATCAGCTCGACGCCGTCCCGCTCGGCCGCGCCGACGAAGCAGTAACCGGCGCGGCTGGTGGAGCCAGTCTTGACGCCGATTGCGTCCGGATAGTAGTACTTGTTTTCGTTTGACTCGGTGCTGGGAATCAAAATGCGCGCGGTGGTGGACAGCGTCCGCGAGCGCTGTTTGTTGCTCCGGGGGAGCGTATAGGTGACGGTGCTGACGATCTTGCGGAACGTCTCGTCCTTCATGGCTTCCCGGGTGATCATCGCCAGATCGCGGGCGGTGGAGTAGTGGTTGTCGTCGTGGTAGCCGTCCGGGTTGGCGAAATGCGTGCTCGTGCAGCCGATGAGCTGCGCGTATTCGTTCATCAGGTCGACAAAGGCGGAAATGCTGCCGGAAACTGTTTCCGCGATCAGGTTCGCGCCCTCGTTGGCGGAGCGGAGCATGGTGCCGTAGAGCAGGTCAAGGAAGTTGATTTCCTCGCCCTCGCGCAGGTCCATGTTGGACGCGTCGTCCGGGATGTCCACCGCCGTGGAGGAAGCGGTGACCGTTTCCTCCAAATCGCCGCACATGATGCCCAGCATCACGGTCATGATCTTCGTGGTGGAGGCGGGGTACATCACCGCGTCGGCGTTCTTCTCGAAAATCACGTTGCCGGAGGACGCTTCGATCAGAATGGCGGAAGCGGCGTAGAGCTGATCCTCATCCAGCAGCTCGGGATGCTCCGCGTCGTAGGGGTTTGCGTCCGGCGAGAGCGTCGGCTCCGGAATGGATTCCGCCGCGATTAGGGGCGAGGCGGAAAGCGTCAGCACAAGCGCCAGCATCAGCGCAAAAAAACGAGTCAGTCGGCGCATGGACGCCCTCCCTTCCTGTCGTGATTGGCTTATTATATCATTTTCGGCGGAAATTGTACAGCCTTGCGCGCAAAATCAAAAAACCGCCCGGCTGTGGGCAGCGGGCGGCGGGATGATTACAGCGCGGCGCTTGCGAGCGCGGCGGTCAGCTGCGGCAGCTCAAAGCGCGGGAGCACAGGGCTGTTCATCAGCTGCATCACCAGGATAGCAAGCCCCAGCAGCGCAACGTAGAGCGCGAACCAGTTCAGCGACGCTTTGCTGATCAGCCGCAGGAAGAAGCGGATGGCCAGGTAGCCGCTGACGGCTGCGACGACCACGCCGACCACCGTCGGCACGACGGAAAGCTCCGCCAGGTAGCCGTTCTCGATCGCGTCCTTGCCCTCAAAGATCAGACTGCCCAGGATGGCGGGCGCGCTCATCATGAAGGAAAACTTCGCGGCGCTCTTGCGGTTCAGACCAGAGAGCACGCCGCCGGTCAGCGTGGAGCCGCTGCGGCTCACGCCCGGCAGCAGCGCGACGGCCTGCATCAGGCCCATGAGGACGGCGTTTTTGACGCCGGGTCGATCCGCGGCGCGGCGCGCGCGCTGGCTGACGGTTTCCGCAATCAGCAGGAACAGCGCGGTGATCAGGAAGCTCACGCCCAGGAACCAGCCGGTGAAGAACTGATCCACAAAATCGCCGAAGAGCACCACGACGAGCAGCGCCGGGATGGATGCGATGATCAGCAGCAGCAGCGTCTTGGACTTGAAGGGGTTTTTGAGGATGCCCCACCAGTCCTTCCAGAACACGACGATGACGGCCAACAGCGTGCCGGCGTGCAGCAGCACGTCCAGGATCATGTACGGCCCGGTGGCCGCCGCCTCGTCGGATATGCCCATCAGCGCGCGGGCAAGAATCAGATGTCCGCTGGAGGAAATCGGCAGAAACTCCGCCAGCCCCTGCACAAGGCCCAGAACCGCGGCCTGAAGAATAGTCATGAGATACGCCTCCCTGCTTCCATTGAAGTCAGGGGCAGTATAGCATAAAAATGGTTTTCTGTCATCCTCTGGCCGGGAATGTTTTTTGTCACAATTTAACGAATCCCGGATGTACTTGACAGCTAAGAAAAAGAATGTATAATTCCAATCGGAATCTCCATCGACCATCATGCCAAACGAAAAAAAGACGCCATAGGAACTGCAATGTCCGTTGTCGTAAGGAGCCTCTTATGAAAAAAACGCTTGTTTTGCTGCTTGCTGTCCTGCTGTCTTTCACAGGCATGGTGTATGCTGCGGAAACGGAGGGCTGGCAGACTGCGCCGGTGATTACGCAGGCGTATGAAATTTCTTCCGGCAACATTTATCTGGAATGGATGGGAAGCGCGCCGGTGTATCAGGTGCATATGGACGGAGAAAGCGTCGCCAGCGTCATTGTCAATCACGCGGTGATTCCTGTAAAGGCAGGAACACATTCCTTCGTTGTCTATCCGATCAGCGAATCGAAAAGCGCGGACACCAAAGTTGAGCTTGGGCTGAACGCGACCGTGATCGGCGGAAGCATTGGCCTGGATTTGGCTGCGCTCGGCCTGGATCCGAAAAAGCTTGTTGCGGGGGATCCCTCGTCGCCCGTGAACATCGACTATATGGACGCCGCGATTTTCAACGCGACCCCTGAACAATTGTGCGCCGTGACGGATTCGCAGAATCGCGTATTGCTTTCCTTCACGGATCGCTTTCACGCGGACGAGTATCTTGTATCGGTCAAGATCGGAAAGGACGTTAATCGCGTCAAGTTTGTGAAGGGAACAGCGGACGCCGAAAACCTGATTCAGCAGGACAAATCCATCGTTACGCTCACGCTTGATCCCGGATTCCTTGAAAAACAAGATTGCATGATCCCTGAACTGGACAGCCGATACAGCTTTACGGTTCAGCTGCGGAAGTATGCGGAAAATATGCTGAATGGCGAAAAAGTGCCAACCGTTGTCCACCAATCCCGTGAAAGCGGCCAATATAGCTATACGCCTACAGCGGCGTGGAAGGCCGCTCCTGTCATTACCTACGCGTCTCAAACGGCCGACGGTCAGATTACCCTATGCTGGGATCACGAGGATTATGATCTCGGCTGCGAATACGCCGTTGTCAAAATCGAAAAGACGTTAGGCATCAAAACGGGCGAGAAGGAACTGGGAACAACGCGGGACGATACTTATGTCGTCAACGATTTGATGAACGGCGGCTGTATTTTGAGCGTTGTTCCTGTTTTTGCGGGTGAAAAGGGTGACGCTTCTGCGGAGGTCAGCCTCGATATACAAAACGACTGGGTTGTCGCTCCGGCGCTTGTCTGCGAAGCGCATGGCGAAAACGGCGTTCGGCTGACCTGGAACGCCTCGGAGGGGGTGGAAAGCTATCATATCATCGTTTCCAGGGGCGACAGCGAATCGCTGCTGCGATTCATCAACATGGATTACAGCCAATATGCGGAATATGACGTGATTGCGACGCCCGGCGAAATGGAATACGTCTTTTCCTATGACGATGCGATCAATCCGGAAACCGGCGTGAAGCTCAGGTTGGAAATATATGGCGTTCGTCATACCGCCAGCGGGGAAGAACAGAAAACGGCTTCCTCCAGCCAAACATTGACCATCGGCCTGGGGACGTCCGCGGAATGACAAGTTTTTCGATTGCATTTCCAGCATTTTGCGATTATAATAAAGAGGTTGTCCGCGATAGATAAGAGAGGAGCTTTTTCTTCATGAAGTTAGGCGTCGTGGGTCTGCCGAACGTCGGCAAGAGCACCCTGTTTAATGCGATCACCCAAACGAATAACGCGCAGGCGGCGAACTTCCCCTTTTGCACCATCGAGCCGAACACCGGCGTGGTGATGGTGCCTGACCACCGGCTGGACGTGTTAGGGGAGATGTACCATCCCAAGAAGGTCACGCCGACGACCATTGAGTTCGTCGATATCGCCGGTCTGGTGAAGGGCGCGAGCCACGGCGAAGGCCTGGGCAACAAGTTCCTGAGCCATATCCGCGAGGTGGACGCGATCGTCCACGTCGTGCGCTGCTTTGAGGACGAGAACATCATCCGTGCCGACTGCTCCACCGACCCGGCCAGCGACATTGAGACGGTCAACCTGGAGCTGATCTTCGCCGATATTGAGACGGTGCAGCGCCGCAAGGAAAAGGCGCTCCGCTCCTTCCGCGGCGGCGACAAGACCGCGGGCGTCGAATGCGACCTGGCGGATCGGATGATCGCGCACCTCGAAAATGGCAAGCCCGCCCGCACGCTGGAGGTTACAGACGAGGAGCGCGCCGTGCTGGACAGCTGGTTCCTTTTGACGACCAAGCCGGTTATCTACGCGGCGAACATCGCCGAAGACGATCTGGGCAAGGACGTGAGCGAGGTCAAGGATCTGGACAAGGTGCAGGCCATCGCGCAGGCGGAGGGCGCCGAGATGCTCGTCATTTCCGCGGCCATTGAGGAGGAGATCTCCCAGATGGAGCCGGAGGAGAAGGCGGAGTTCATCGAGGAGCTGGGCATCGGCCAGAGCGGCCTGGATCGGCTGATCAAGGCGTGCTACCATCTGCTGGGCCTGATTTCCTTCCTGACCGCCGGCGAGGACGAGTGCCGCGCCTGGACGATCAAGAACGGGACGAAAGCGCCGCAGGCCGCGGGCAAAATCCATACGGATTTCGAGAAGGGCTTCATCCGCGCGGAGGTCGTGCCCTTCGATACGCTGGTGGAGGTCGGCTCGATGGCTGCCTGCCGCGAGAAGGGCCTCATTCGCTCCGAGGGCAAGGAGTATGTCATGAAGGACGGGGACATCACGCTGTTCCGCTTCAATGTGTAAGGAAAACCGTCGGGGAGGCGCGTGCCGATGAGCAGGCTGAGCTATTTTTTCAAGCGGCTGGTCAGGATGGACTGGAAGGCCATGTGGCGCACCACCGGACTGCTGAAGGAACGCAGCGGCAAAGGTCGCCTGTGGTTGATGGCGGATATGCTCCGCTGCGCGGTGAAGTACAACGCGGGCTATGTGGACTACAAGATCGCGCAGATGTACCGGCTGAACGACGCGCAGCGCCGCACGGTCATCACCCGCGGCATCTCCAACAGCATCGTCCGGCAAATGAACGACAAGGCGTACTGGCACTTCTTTGACGACAAGACCCAGTTCAACGAGCTGTTCAAGGATTACATTCCGCGCCAATGGCTGCTCATCAATGAGCAAACCTCTCTGGAAGCGCTCGCGTCGCTGACCGAGGGGCGCACGCAGCTGATCGGCAAGCCGCTGGAAGGCTCCAGCGGACAGGGCATCGAACGCTTCACAGTCGCCGACTGGAAAAACGGCATGGAGGCGTTTCGCGCGCTGCTGCTCAGCAAGCAGATCGGCATTCTGGAGGAGGTTGTCGTGCAGCATCCGCAGATGGCCGCGCTGTGCCCGACCTCGGTCAACACCTGCCGGATCGCGACGCTGCTGGGCGACAAAAAGCAGGGCATTGTGTACGCGTTCCTGCGCATCGGCAACGGCAAGGTCGTCGATAATGTGGACTGCGGCGGCATGGCGGCGCGGATCGACCTCGAAACGGGCGTGCTGAAAACCGTCGGCGCGGACAAGCAGGGCAACACCTTCGAGAAGCATCCGGGCACGGGCACGCCGATCGTGGGCTTTACCATCCCGTACTGGGAGGAAGCGAAGGCGATGTGCCTCAAGGCGGCGCAGAAGGTGCCGCAGATGCGCTTTGTCGCCTGGGACGTGGCGATCACGCCCGACGGGCCGACCTTCATCGAGGGCAACTCCTTCCCGAGCCATGCGATTCCGCAGTTTGCCGCCCACTATCCAGACGGCATCGGCATTCTGCCGGAGTTTGAGAAGTTCATTGATCTGTAACCTTTGCGCGGCTGACCTTGGCAGGGGAGGCCGCGCTTTTTACAATTGAACGCTTGCATATCGGGCGGAGAGTGTGTACAATAAGGGCGAGGTGAGAAAATGCTGAAGCGGTTGACGGCGCTGCTTTTGACGGCTGCGCTGATGTGTATGGCCGGAGCGGCGCTGGCGGAGGACGAAGAGATCATTATTGAGGAAGCCGTGCTGCTGACCGACGACGGCCGGGAGATTCCCGACCCTGATTTTGCGGCGGATACGGGCGCGCGCGCGGATCTGATCGACCGGATCGTCGCGCTGGGCAAGAAACTGTACGATCAGGCGGACGGCCATTCCCAGCGGGCGCATTATAAAAGTGATATTTATGTTTGCAAGAACTTCACGGTCTACCTGTTCCGCCAGAACCGCGACGATTTCCGGATGGCGGAGTATCCGGATGTGGAGCTGGTGATTCCCAACAACCTGCCCGCCAAGGAGTGCAAGCCTTATTCCTATGGGCTGCTCTGGGAGGATGTTCCGGCCTCGAAGGGCAACCCGTTTTATGAGGCGGCCGCCTTCCGCTATGACTCGTCGCTGAGCGAGGAAGAAAACATGGCGCTCGCGTGCGACTTCATGCGTCAGGCCCAGCGGGGGGACTTCTTCCAAATGTCCGCGAAGTACGAGTACGGCACCGGCGCGCACAGCGCCATCATGCTGGGCTACGATGCGGAGAACGATGAAATTCACTGGATGGACTCCAATATGCGCGGCGGAAAGCGGAACGGCATCCGCTACGGCATCGTCCAGTTTGACGAGGTGAAGCCCGTGAGCTGGTGGGCCTCGGCCTTCTGCAAAAAGACGCGGGGCGCGACGCTCTACCGCCTGCGGGACGACATCATCTACGCGGACGACGCGGAATAAGCGATCGTGATGCAAAAAAACGGCAAAAATGTTGAATTGCCTCTTGCCAAAGCGGGGCGGACTATGGTATAATTCTCTTTGTGACATACGGGCGGTCCGCTGTCCGGTATTTCTGTGCGCCATGGCGCATGAACCGGATACGAACGTCTATGAGGGAAGGAGGCACATTCCATGAGCGAAATTATCCGTTCTATCGAAGCAGCGCAGCTCCGTACCGATCTGCCCAAGATTGCCGTGGGCGACACCGTTCGGGTGTGGGTCAAGGTGGTTGAAGGCAGCCGCGAGCGTCTCCAGGCGTTCGAGGGAACTGTCATTGCCAAGCGCAACGGCGGCGTTCGTGA
>CAZRLM010000079.1:0-12984 GCA_964600835.1 uncultured Oscillospiraceae bacterium | reverse complement strand
TCCACCTGACGCGCGGCAGCGACTTCATGCACTTCTTCTACGATGCGCAGAACAAGCCCGCGATGGTGGCCTACAACGGCCTGCTCTACTCCTACGCCTACAACCTGCAAGGCGACGTGATCGCCATGCTGAATGCGAATGGCACCGTGGTGGTAGAATACAAGTACGATGCGTGGGGGAAGTCCCTCGGCACGACCGGCACCTTGGCAACTACATTGGGCACGCTCAACCCGTTTAGGTATCGCGGGTATGTGTATGACGAGGAGACGGGGCTGTATTACCTCAGGAGCAGATATTACAATCCGACATGGGGCAGGTTTGTCAGCACTGATAGTGTTTTTAATGCCAACACGCTGGCAGAAAACATTTATACCTACTGTGCCAACCATCCGATAGGGTGTATTGATGAAAGTGGGCATAATTGGTTTGATAATGTCTGCAATAGTATATCCAATGTTCTTGAATGGGTTTTCCCCGGAAACAGGCAACGAGCAACCAAAATTCTCTCAGGCAATGCTACCATAGGCGATATTCTTGATTGGCTTACCATGGGCTATACAGGGACTGTGTATCGAGCAACTCATCCGAATAAGCCGCTTTCTTTACAGCACTGGTCGGATTCATTTGCGGCGGTCACTGTACCATTTGGCGCATTTAGAACGCTCGTACACAAGGCCCCTCCTACTGTCATGTGGCCTGTGCAAGAATTTAATCCATTGACAGGAACGCAATATTCTGAAAAAGTGTTGCGACAAATGGAAATGGATAAATATCACGGATTCCCTGCACTCATTGATACATTGGCAACCTATAGTAATGCGGCACCATTGATAGGTGGTGATGGCGTTCGTTATACGCTCGTACGCATACCTGGTTTCATGAATAATGTCGAAGGATTTTTTGAATATATCATAGGACCAAACGGAATAATTAACCATCGATTTTTCAATACGCCTTAAAAGGAGGAAGCCACGCTTTGGTAAATATTTTTTCAAGGTTCAACATTACACGGAAGCATCCATTGACCGGGGAATATGTCCTTGACTTCAAGGAGATAAAAGAAATCATTCACTTTGTTGAATCTACTCAGTGTGCTATTATATTAGGAGGTGATATATTAAATACATCCTATAAATATGTATATGCCAGCTGGTTTTACGAGCCTAATCAAGATACATGGAGCAAACAAGTAAAGAATAGCTGTAACTGTTCTTTGCAGCAACTCAATTCTTTAGAACATCCGGAACAGTATCTCTACATCTTGGTTCTTCAGCCAAATGACGCAGTAGATTGAAAAAATGTCAAAAGACAGCCCTCTGAATTCTGAAGGCTGTCTTTTGACTACAGGAATAGGCTAAAAAGAACAAGCTGACGACCTATAACAGCGCACACATCACCTACGACACGATTGGCAACCCGCTGAACGATGGCCAGTGAAGCTATACATGGGGACATGGCAGTGACTTCATGCACTTCTTCTACGATGCGCAGAACAAGCCCGCGATGGTGGCCTACAACGGCCTGCTCTACTCCTACGCCTACAACCTGCAAGGCGACGTCATCGCCCTGCTGAACGCAAACGGCACCGTGGTGGTAGAATACAGGTACGACGCGTGGGGCAAGCAGATCAGCAAGACCAGCCTGATGGCTGATACGCTGGGCACGCTCAACCCGTTCCAGTATCGCGGGTATGTGTATGATGAGGAAACGGGGCTGTACGATATTCATACTCGTTTCTATTCACCTACATGGAGCCACTTTGTTTCATCTGATTCTACTGGAATCATTGGGATTAGTAAACTCGCCATTCTCACCGCGCTTCAATTCGTTGTATACGCTAGTCAGATGCACGCCTGTTTTATCGGCTATTTTTACAAAGAACATCCATTCTCCCACATCGCTTGAATTTTTTGCCTATCCGCATACGCCATGTACCTTCTCGTACCAGTCCATCACCACCCCTTATACAAAAAAATCGTATACGATAGGCCGTTTGGTCTCTCGCAAACGATTACAAAGTCCTCGGTTTTTCAATATTTTACATATTGTTGTTGACTTTCTCATTGCATAACTATATAATTAGGTTATCTTTCTTATATGATAAGGAAGAAGAGGAGGTTGCACCATGAAGAAGCAGAAAAGACTGTTAGCGCTGTTGCTTTCCGTCCTGATGCTCGTGTCCTCCATGCCGATGGCGTGGGCGGAAAGCGAGATCGTTCCGGAAGAAACGGCGGCCGTCGTCGCTGAGGTGACGACCGAAGCGCCCGTCGAAGTCGTGACCGAGGCCCCCACCGAAGTGCCCACCGAGGCCGCGACTGAGGCCCCCACCGAAGCGCCCGCTGAGGTCGCGACCGAGGCTCCCACCGAAGCGCCCGTTGAGGTCGTGACCGAGGCTCCCACCGAAGCGCCCGCTGAGGTCGTGACCGAGGCTCCCACCGAAGCGCCCGCTGAGGTCGTGACCGAGGCTCCCACCGAAGCGCCCACCGAGGCCGCGACTGAAGCGCCTACGGAGGCTCCCGATGTGTTCGTTCCCGGATATGCGCGCCTTGGCGGCGGCACGAAGCTCTTTGAAACTTCCGCGCTGCAGGGCGAGCCGTCCACGCTGAACGGCCAGGCCGTTGTGTACGCTGAGAAGCGCACCGACGACAAAACCGCCGTCAAGGTGGCGCTGTTTGACGGCGAAACCGTGGTCGAAAAGTGGGTCAAGGCGGAGCGCGTCGCGATGCTGTCCGCCGCCGAGATCGAGCAGTACGAGACTTCCTGCGAGGCGGATCACAAGGATGCGTACAAGCCCTATAACGGCTGTCTGCTGCTGCCCGCCGTCATCCTGACGCCCGCTCCCGAAACGGAAGCGCCGGTCGTGACCGAAACGCCCGTCCCTGATGCGGATGAGCCTGATCCGACGAACACCGCCGTGCCCACCGACGCGCCGCCCGAAGCGCCGACGGCCGTGCCTGTTCTGCTCGACGGCGAGGTTGTGGAGGACGTGGTCAGCCGCTCCCCGCTGCGAGCCACCGGCCTGAAAGCCGCCAGATCGAGCGCCACGGTTGGCGACTGGCTCACCTTCACCACCCAGTTTACCGGCTCGGGTTCCATCGCCTGGATCGAGTACCACATTTATAACATCTATGGCCAGCATCTGACCGGCTATCGCGGTGAGGGGGCCGGCATTTCCGGCGTCTACCACTATAACACTGCCGCCACCGGCGCGGGCCGGTACTGCGCGCGTGTGTACCTGATGGCGAAGGACGGCACCTTCTCCCATGTGGACAGCGAGTGGGTGACGGTCACCTCGCCCAACAGCCTGCGCGTCACGGCGCTCAATCCTGCCAGCATGACCGCCAATGTTGGCGACTGGCTCACCTTCACCACCCAATTCTCGGGCAGTGTCGATACGAGCACCATCGCCTGGATTGAGTACCACATTTATAACATCTATGGCCAGCACCTGACCGGTTACCGCGGCGAGGGAGCCGGTATTTCCGGCGTCTACCACTATGATACCAGCGTGACCGGCGCTGGCAAGTATTGCGCCCGCGTTTACCTGATGTGCAAGGATGGCACCTTTACCCATGTGGACAGCCCCTGGGTCGAGGTTACCAACCAGGTACGCTATCGCGCGCTGCTGATCGGCAATACCTATCCCGGCACGAGCAGCGCTCTGTCCGGCCCCGACAATGACGCGTATGCCATGCGCTATATGCTCAACCGGATGACCGGCACGCCCTACACCGTGACCACCCGGATCAACGCGACGGCCTCCGGCATCAAGAGCGCGATTGCCAGCGCCTTTGCCGGCGCGACGGCCAACGACGTGTCCCTGTTCTACTACTCCGGCCACGGCCTTCAGGCCTATAACAGCGCATATCACGGCGCGCTGTGCGGCATCAACGATACCTATCTGACGATCAGCGAGCTTCGCACTGCGCTGGATCAGATTCCCGGCAAAAAGATCGTACTGCTTGACAGCTGCTTCAGCGGTCAGGCGATCGGCAAGGCGGAAGGCACGACCGACGAGGTCACCAATGAAATGATGAGTGCCTTCAACAGCTCCGTCATTTCCCAGTTCTCCGCCGCCGACAAGGCCGCCATGGCGCGCAGCAATCTGGCAACCAACAACTACTTTGTAATCACCGCTGCCCATTCCACCCAAACCTCGTTGAGCGTGAAAGCCACTACTGGCAAGTGGATGGGGTTGTTCACCTATGTGACGTGCTTCGGCAGCGGCTGGGACGAAGCCAAAAACACCGCGCTGAACACGCTTGGCGCCGATCGCAACGGCGACAACAAGATTTCCCTGAACGAAGCTTACAGCTTCACCTATTCAAATGTCCTCGGTATGAATTACTCGCAGCTGACGCAGGTCTACCCGTCCGGCAGTTCCTTCGTCCTCTGGGGCAAGTAATTTTCTTCTGTCACCTCGGGAAGCCGCGGCCTGGCGCAAGCCGGGCGCGGCTTCCTCTTTTTCATTGAATGAATGCACATAAAAAAGCCGCGTCAAAACGCATTGCTCTGACGCGGCTCATTTTGTTCAGCGATCCGTCCGGTCGTCCAGGACGCCGACCATCTCCCAGTCCGGCGACCAGCGGGTCAGCGGCGCGGGGCTGCCGGGAATCAGCCGCCCGGCCTTCCGCTCGCCGATGGAATCCGCCGGCGTCTGCGTGCACATCCGCACCGCCTGCGCCGCCGGAATGCCGAAGCGGTGGATCATGTTATGGAGCGCCTGACGCATCGTCAGCACGGAACCAGCCAGCGTCCCGTCCGCCAGCCGCGCCTCCCCTGCCCGTACCATCACCGGCAGGCCGCCCAGGGCGTATTCACCGTCCGGCATTCCGGCCGCTTCCATCGCGTCGGTGATCATCACGATCTTTTCCGCGCCCTTCGCGCGCACCGCCAGGCGGATGACATCCGGATGCAGGTGCACGCCGTCGCAGATCAGCTCCGCGTAGAGCCGGTCGTCGGTCAGCGCCGCGCCGGGCACGCCCGGCTCCCGGTGGTGCAGCGGCGGCTGCGCGTTGAACGTATGCGTGACGTGGGTTGCGCCCCAGTCCGCCGCCTGATGGGTCTGCTCCGCCGTCGCGGCCGTGTGGCCGATGGACACCGTCACGCCCTTTTGCGTGACGGCGCGGATGAACCGTTCGCTGCCCGGCAGCTCCGGCGCGAGGGTGATCACCCGCACCGCCTCCATGTGCTCGCCGGTCATGCGCAGAAACTCCTCCATGTCCGGCGCGCGGAAGAACTCCCGCCGCTGCGCGCCGCACTTTGTCGGCTGCAAAAAAGGCGCTTCCATGTGCGCGCCCAACACCCGCGCCCCCGTCTTTTCCGGCGCGAGCATCACGCGGCGCACACCGTCCACCGCGCGGGCCGTCTCCTCGACGGACGCGCTCATCGTCGTTGGCAGGAACGCCGCCACGCCCTCCCGGTACAGCTCGCGGCTCATCCGGCGGACGGCATTTTCACCGCTCATCGTGTCCTGCCCGCGGAAGGCGTGGATGTGCACATCCACAAACCCAGGGAGCACAAAGTCCCCATGAACATCCTCGACCGCCTCATAATTTCCCGCGACCAGCCCGTGGCCGACCTCCTGCACCTCGCCGCCGTGCACGCGAATGTCCGTCTCCGGCTGAAAAACACCGTCTATATAGGCTTTTGCGTTGCGAATCAGCATTTGTTTCTCCCCCTTGTCCTCCAGTATATCATGATCGCGCCGCTTGTCAATGCGCTTTCCGACCGACTTGACGTCGGACACGGGCCGCGTTACAATCATCTTTGCCTCCGAGGCGCTTTAGGAAGGAGAAGCATGATGAGCAAGTATGACGCCCTGTGGGAATACGTCCGGCAAAGCGAAAGCTCGGCCCTCAAGCTGACCTTTGAGGAAATACAGGCTATTGCCGGCGTTCCGATTGATCACGCGTTTCTGACCTGCAAAAAGGAGCTTGCCGCGTATGGCTATCAGGTCGGAAAAATATCCTTGAAGGAACGAACCGTTGCCTTCGTTAAGCTCGATTGACCGCAAAAGACCAGCTTCATGGACGCGTCACCCCTGCACAATGCGCGCCAGGACGGCGGCAGTGTCGTCGATCTCCTGCTCGGTATTGTACAGCCCGGGCGAGACGCGCACCGCGCCGGAGGCCAGCGTGCCCAGCCAGCTGTGGATGGACGGCGCGCAGTGCAGTCCGCCCCGCACCGCGATGCCGGACAGATCAAGCCCGTCGGCAATCTGTCCCGCGTCCATCACCTGCGAGACAAAGCTGGTGATCGCCACCCGCGGCGCATCCGGATGCCCCAGCACCTTGAGACCCGGGATGCCCGTCAGCTGCTGGCGAAAGCGTTCGTTCAGCGCGTGCTCGTATTCGCGGATCTCCGCCTGATGGCTGGCCACAAACCGCACGCCCGTCAAAAGCCCGGCGATCGCGGGCAGGTCAAGCGTGCCGCTCTCGTAGCGCTCCGGCAGCATGGACGGCTGCACCATGCTCTCCGACTCGCTCCCCGTCCCGCCGCACAGCAGCGGCTCCGGCGCTACGCCGTCCGCCAACGCCAGCACGCCCGTCCCCTGCGGCCCGAGCAAGCCCTTGTGGCCCGGCATTGCGACCATGTCCGCCCGGAGCGCGGGCAGGCTCACGTCCAGAATCCCGGCGGTCTGCGCCGCGTCCACCAAAAGCGGCACGCCGTTCTCGTGGCAGATCGCCCCCAGGCGCGCCACGCTTTGCACCACGCCCGTCACGTTGCTCGCATGGCAGACGATGACCAGCGCCGTATGCGGCCCGATGGCCGCCTGCAGCGTTCGCGGCTGAACGATCCCCGTCTCGTCCGGCTGGAGCACCTTGACGGTGATCTGCCCGGCGGCGGCGTAGCGCTGCAAAAGACGCATCACGGCGTTGTGCTCCGCATGGGTGCAGAGCACCTCGTCGCCCCGGTGCAGCGTCCCGGTGATGGCGAGGTTAAGCGCCTCGGTGCAGTTTTTCGTGAAGATGATCTGCTCCGGGCGGCGCACGCCCAGGAGTGCCGCAAGCTCCTCCCGGCACGCGCGGACGACCCGCCCCGCGCAGATAGACAGCCGGTGTCCCCCGCGCCCCGGGTTCGCGCCCAGCTTCTCCATGGTTCCCGCCACGGCCCGGATGACCTGCGGCGGCTTCGGAAAGCTGGTGGCGGCATTGTCAAGATAAATCATCGGCAGGCTCCCCTCCCGGCGTCCTGGTCGCGGTCGGCGTTTCCGCACGCGCACGACTTCGCCCTTGTGTCATACATTGTATGGACGACCAAAGGAGGTAGAACCGTATGGAGCAAACTTTCGGCATCGCGTCCTTCCGCTCCCGCCAGCAGGTCATGAACTTTGAGCGCGCCCTGCGGCAGGCAGGCGTGCCCGCGTCCATCATCACCACGCCCCGCAGTGTTTCGGTCGGCTGCGGACTGTCCGTCAGCTTCCGCATGAACGACGCGCGGGACGTGGGCGACGTGTACCGCGTCGCCCGACCGGAGAACCTGATCGGCTTCTATCGCGTGGAGCGCGAAGCCAGCGGCGGCACGCACGTTTCGCCGCTGGGCATGGAGCGGAGGTAAAACAATTTCTGCCCGCTTTTTCTCAAGATTTTTTTCCAAACCCCTTGCAATTTGCGGCCGAATATGGTACTATTTGATGTGTTGGTTTATGAAGCTAAGGAGGTGAAACGAGTTGCCGAACATTAAGTCCGCCAAGAAGCGGGTGAAGGTCAGCGAGAAGAAGAACCTGCGTAACCGCATGGTGAAGAGCGCTGTCCGTACCGCGGTGAAGAAGTTCGAGGTTGCGCTGGGTGCTGATCCCGCCAACGCGAATGTGCAGTTGACCGCGACCACCTCCGCGATTGACAAGGCTGCGTCCAAGGGAATTATGCACAAGAACGCCGCGAATCGCAAGAAGGCTCGTCTGGCCAAGCAGTTGAATAAGGCTGCCGCTGTGTGAGTCATGAGGTGACGCGTCTGATAAAACACCCTTCCGTTATCGCGGAGGGGGTTTTGTTTATGCATCGGAAAAGCCGGAGGAATCGCGAACGGTTTCTCCGGCTTTTTAAAATTCAGCTCCCCAATCGCCGCCGCCCCGCTGCAGGCTTAATACGAGTAGCGGTCAGGGATGCGGATGTACGCGCGAATATGGCCGTCCTTTCTGCGTTCCAAAACGCGAGAGACATTCTCCACATTGCCTTCTGCCGTCACGATATAATCGTCATGGTTTTCAAGGACAACGCCGATATGGTCATGCTCCGTATTGTTGAACACCCGATCAAAGAGCACAATATCCCCCGCCGCAGGCTGAAAAGCGCAGTCATCACCGCGGTAATATGCAACGCGGGCATCTGCCTGCGCCCACTCTTCCCAGGCCAAGCAGCCGGCAAGCGAGCACGAGACGGCTCCCTCCGGATGAGCAGGAAGCTCATACCCCGTCAACAGAACACAGTGATAAACAAACGCCGCGCACCAAAGCCCGTCAGCCTCGTCCACAGACCACTTTGGAAATCGCGCGACGATCTGCTGGATATTGGGCGCGCAACCGTCCTGCTTCCCATGGTATGATTTTTCCGCTTCTTCCCTTGCAATCGCCGCCAGCCTGAGCCTGTTGCACATAAATGATCACACTCGCCGATTTTCCGCCGGAAGCTGCGCGGCCGCCCTCATGGCTGATAAACGTACAGATCCGTCGAGGTGGCAATTTCATCAAGCTTCAAAAGCTCGCTGACCGTGCAGAATTCAAAACCGCGCTCCCTAAGCGCCGGAATCAGCGTTTCCAGGCAGCGGATGTCCTGAATGTTCGCGTGATACAGCAGGATGGAGCCGTTTTGCACGGCGTTAACCGCCTTTTGGGGATCGGTCTGGCTGACGTCCCACTTGACGACGTGCCGGTAGCCGCACTGCTCAATGCTGTCAAGCACCAGCATGGACGCGGTGTCGGAGCCAACCGGCGCCGTCCGGCCATAGGGCGGACGCATGACCTGCATGGGGTAATGGTAGCCCAGCACCTGATCGAGCTGCTGCTGAACGCGCAGCATCTGATACTTCACGTTGCGCGCCGAGAGCGTCGTCAAGTCCGGATGGCTCCAGGTATGGTTGCCGATCTCGAAGCCCTCGCGGACGATCTCCTGCCAGAGCGCCGCGTCCTTTTCCTTGATCGCGCTGCCGACGACGAAGAAGGTGATCCGGATGTCGTTCTCATAGCACACATCCAGCGCGCGCCGGACGTTGCCCACGTCGTAGCAGTCGTCCATCGTAATGGCGATGCGCTTCTCGTCGCGGCTGCCGTTCCGGACGGTAAAGTGCTTGTCCATCGCGCCCGCGCAGGCAGGCAGCAGCAGCAATACGCACAGCAGGGCGACCCATTTCAGCCATTTTCTCATATCGGTACCTCCGCTCCGTTCCGGCAATCAAAAAAGCGGCAGACGCCGCTTCATGTGCGCGAGCGCGCCCGTAAGCCGAGTTCTGTCGTGGACGATCATCTATCCAGGCCTGACGTTACCGCGCAGGCTCAAGCGATTGCAAGGACGCGACGGGCCGCCGCATCTGTCCTCATACCAATCTTGCACCAGGTGGGGTTTACATCACGGACAAGTCGCCAAGCCGTGGGTGAGCTCTTACCTCGCCTTTCCAGCCTTACCGGGCCGAAGCCCGGCGGTATCTCTCTGTTGCACTCTCCTTGGAGTCGCCTCCACCGGCCGTTAACCGGCACCCTGCCCTACGGTGCTCGGACTTTCCTCATACCTTTCGGCACGCGATCGTCTGGACGCCTCGCACGTTTGTATCATACCCCACCGCGCTGGAATTGTCAACCCCTCGTCCGCGGGCGACTTGCATTTCCTCCGCCGGTGCGCTACAATAGAAACGTTCGCGACGCAAGATTGAAAATGGAGGGAACGCGATGCGCAGCATTGTACTGATCGGAATGCCGGGCTGCGGCAAGTCGACCGTGGGAGTCGCGCTGGCCCGGGCGCTGGGGATGACCTTTGTCGACTCCGACCTGGTGATCCAGCGGACGGAGAACGCCACCCTGGCGCAGCTGCTCGACCGCCACGGCGACGAGGGCTTCCGGCTGATCGAGGAAAAGGTCAACGCCTCGCTGGAAGCGGAGAACAGCGTGATCGCCACCGGCGGCAGCGTGGTGTACGGCCCCCGCGCGATGGCGCACCTGCGGGAGATCGGCACGGTGGTCTATTTGCAGCTGAGCTATCCCGCCATCGAGGCGCGGCTGGGCGACCTGCACGCCCGGGGCGTGACCATCAAGCCCGGGCAGACGCTGCGCGACCTGTACAACGAGCGCTGCCCGCTCTACGAACGGTACGCCCACGTCGTTCTCCCCTGCGATGGGCTGCGGCTGCGAGACGTGATCGTCCGCCTGACGGCGCTGGTGACGGACGCGGAGAAAAAATAGCGAACATTCATTTGTGTTCGCCTTGAATGAACTTCCTTTTTGTGATATAATTGGGTGTTGAAAATCCGCCCGGCGAAACGCTGCCGGGTTGACAAGGAGCGTGCGCGCATGGCACAGGCATACAACGCGGGAAACATTCAGGTGTTGGAGGGGCTGGACGCGGTTCGGATGCGTCCGGGGATGTACATCGGCACCACCTCCTCCCGCGGACTGCATCATCTGTTATGGGAGATCGTGGACAACGCGATTGACGAGGCCTCCAACGGGTTCGCCGACGAGGTGGTCGTCACGCTGTACCAGGACGGTTCCGCCAGCGTGTACGACAACGGCCGAGGCGTGCCCGTGGACGAGCACCCCACGCTGCATATTTCCGGCGTGGAGGTCATCTATACCAAGCTGCACGCGGGCGGCAAGTTCAACAACGAGAATTATAGCTACTCCGGCGGCCTGCACGGCGTGGGCGCGTCGGTGGTGAACGCGCTGTCCAGGTGGATGACGGTGGACGTGTTCCTCAACTGGACGCATTATCGCATGGCCTTCGCCTCCAAATACGACGAGGCGCTGGGCAAGGTGACGGCAGGCGTGCCCCAGGGGCCGCTGGAAAAAGTCGGCAACACTCGTAAAAAAGGCACGCTGGTGCGCTTCCTCCCCGACGACGCGATTTTTGAGGACGTGCGCTTCAACACCGAGCAGGTCTCCCGCCGTTTGCAGGAGCTGGCGTACCTGAACAAGGGGCTGAAAATCACCTTCACCGACGAGCGCGTCAAGGACGCGTCCGCCCGCACGCGCACGTTCCATTACGAGGGCGGCGTGGTGGACTACGTCCGCTACCTCAACGGCGACAAAACGCCCCTGTTTGACGAGCCCATCTATCTGGAAGGCAAGAAGGACGATACGCTTTGCCGCGCCGCCATCCAGTACAACGACGGCTATACCGAGAGTATGTTCTCCTACGTCAACAACATTCCCACCGGCGAGGGCGGCAGCCACGAGACGGGCTTCAAGGCCGCGTTCACCAAGGTGTTCAACGATTACGCCCGCCGCGTCGGCGCGCTCAAGGAGAAGGACAGCAACCTCTCCGGCGAGGACTTCCGCGAGGGACTGACCTGCGTGCTGACGACCATGGTCAAGAATCCGCAGTTTGAGGGTCAGACCAAGGGCCGTTTGGGCAACAGCGAGGTTCGCCCCGCGGTGGAAGCCGTCATCACCCAGCAGCTGACCGACTGGCTGGACAACCTGAAAAATCAGGAGACCGCCAATCAGATCGTGCAAAAGGCCGTCCGCGCGGCGCAGGTGCGGGAGGCCGCCCGCAAGACCCGCGACAACGCCCGCAAGGCCAATCAGTTGGAGGCCGCGCCGCTGGTGGGCAAGCTGTCCGCCTGCACCGGTCGGCATCCCGAGGACAACGAGCTGTTCATCGTCGAGGGCGATTCCGCAGGCGGCAGCGCCAAGCAGGGCCGCGACCGGCGCTTCCAGGCCATTCTGCCCCTGCGCGGCAAGCCCCTCAATGCCGAAAAAAAGCGGCTGGATCAGGTGCTGTCCAACGAGGAGTTCCGCTCCATGATCACCGCGCTGGGCACCTCGATTGACGAGGGCTTCAACCTGCGTAACCTCAAGTACCACAAAGTGATCATCCTCTCCGACGCCGACCAGGACGGCGCGCATATCCGCGCCATCCTGCTGACGTTCTTCTTCCGCTACATGAAGGAGCTGGTCACGGCGGGGCACGTTTACATCGGAATGCCGCCGCTGTACAAGGTGCAGAAGGGGTCGAAGGTGATCTACGCCTACGACGACAAGGAACTGACAAAGGCCACCCGGCAGATGGGCAAGGGCTACACGCTTCAGCGCTACAAGGGTCTGGGCGAGATGAACCCTGAGCAGCTGTGGGAGACGACCATGGATCCCGCCAAGCGCAAGCTGATGCAGGTCACCATCGAGGACGCAGCGCTGGCGGACAAGCGCATCACCATCCTCATGGGCGACAAGGTGGAGCCGCGGCGCGATTACATCATCGAGAACGCGGACTTCAACAAGCCCGACAACTTCGAGCTGCCTGAGGATCAAGTGGAAGGGAGAACGTAAGATATGGCCAAGCGAACGAGCGACACCCGGCCCATCCCCAAGGATGACCCGAGCCGCATCCTCCAAACGACTGTGGAGGACGTGATGCACCTTTCCATGATCCCCTATGCCGAGCACGTCATTCTGGAACGCGCGCTGCCCCGGGTCGAGGACGGCCTCAAGCCCGTACAGCGGCGCATTCTGTACACGATGCTGGAGCTGGGCAACACGCCCGACAAGCCTTACCGCAAGTGCGCCCGTATCGTGGGCGACTGCCTGGGCAAATACCATCCCCACGGCGACAGCTCCGTCTACGACGCGCTGGTGCGCATGGCGCAGCCCTTCTCCATGCGCGGCCCGATGGTGGACGGCCACGGCAACTTCGGCTCCATCGACGGCGACAGCGCCGCCGCCATGCGTTACACCGAGGCGCGCATGGCCCCGCTGGCTATGCTGATGCTGCGCGACATCGAGAAGGACACCGTGCCCTTCCGCCTGAACTTTGACGACACCCTGAAGGAACCGGA
>CAZRLM010000078.1:0-13080 GCA_964600835.1 uncultured Oscillospiraceae bacterium | reverse complement strand
CGTGCCCATGCCGCTGAGCGCCTCGTCCTCCTGCTGACGGGTAAAGAGCCGACGGTTCACCGCCAGGAACGCCTCCCGCAGCGCGCTCTCCGAGGGCGTCTTGCCCGCCAGACAGGCGACCAGCCCGTCCCGCGCGCCGGCGGAGGCCGTTTCTCCGCCGCGATGGCCGCCCATGCCGTCCGCCACGCCGTAAAGCCCTTCCGCCTCGATAACTGCGTCCTGATTGCTGGAGCGCACCTTGCCGATGTCCGTGCGCGTCACGACAAGCAAGCCGTCCTCGGACGGCTTCTCCGCCGCCCGCGCGGCCTCCGTTGCCGGTTTCTTCGCGGCCTCCGGCTCCTTGACAGGCGCTGTATCCTGCGCCGTTTCCTCATGAGGATCCGCTTCCGTATTGCTTCTACCGCAATAGCTTTTCAGCCGTTCCATGCAATCCTTCGCAAACCGAAACTTATGGCTCATCGCTTACTCTCCCTGGCGGATGTAGTTCCGCCGCAGCTGACCGCAGGCCCCGTCGATGTCGTCGCCCATCTCCCGGCGGCGGGTCACGGAAATATGCAGCCGCTCCAACACGGCCATGAAGCGGGCGACCGTCTCCTCGCTCACGCCGCGCAAATCGCGCTCCTTAACCGGGTTGAGCGGGATCAGGTTGACGTGGCACTGCATCCCACGCAGCCGCCCGGCCAGCTCCTCCGCGTGGCAGTCGTCCGAGTTCACCCCGCCCACCAGCGCGTACTCAAAGATGACGCGCCGCCCGGTCCTATCAATATAGTTTCGGCACGCGGCGAGCAAATCCTCCATTGGATAAACCTTCGCCACCGGCATGAGCCGGAGGCGCACCGCGTCATTGGGCGCGTGGAGGGACACGCTCAGCGTCACCGGCAGCCCCTCCTCGGCCAAGTCGTACATCTTCGGCACCAGGCCGCAGGTGGACAGGCTGACATTGCGCAATCCGATGTTCACGCCCTCCTCCTCCCGCAGCAGGCGGAGGAAGCGCATCACGTTGTCGTAGTTGTCCAGCGGCTCCCCGCTGCCCATCAGCACGACGTTGTGCACCCGATCCTTCCCCGCAAGGAAGGCGTTGGCGCACAGGATCTCACCCAGCATCTCGCCGGGCGTCAGGTTGCGGACGCAGCCCTCGAGGGTGCTGGCGCAGAAGGCGCAGCCCATCCGGCAGCCGACCTGCGTGGAAATGCACAGCGTATAGCCGTGGTGATAGTGCATCAGCACGCCCTCGACGCAGTTGCCGTCCCGCAGGCTGAAAAGAAACTTGACCGTATCGTCCAGCTGCGACTGGCGCTTTTCCAGCACCGTCACCGGCTGGGCCACGGCGCATTCCTTCAATTGCGCCCGCATCGCCAGGGGCAGGTTGGTCATGCCGTCAAAGTCCGCGCCCTGATGGATCCAGCGAAAAATCTGCTTGCCGCGGAACGCGGGCATTCCCTGCACGCGGCACCAGTCCGCCAGCTCCTGCGGATTCATCCCCGTCAGCTCGGTCATGACCGTTTCCTCCGCATCCGGCAGATGTAGAAGCCGCCTACGCCGTCCACATGGGGCATCAATTGCAGCCCGACCGCCTCCCGGGCGCGAAGCTCCGCCGGAATGCTCTCCGGCAGCGGCACGCATTCAAACTCCGGATGGCGCTGGAGGAAAGCCTCCGCCTGCGCCTCGTTTTCCGCCTTGAGCACCGAGCAGGTCGAGTACACCAGCGTGCCGCCCTCCTTGACATAGGGGGCCACCGCGTCTAAGAGCTGCGCTTGCAGCGCCGTCAGCTCGGCGACGCTCTCCGCCGTCACGCGGTACTTCACGTCCGGCTTGTCCGCCATCACGCCCAGACCGGAGCAGGGCGCGTCCAGCAGCACCGCGTCCATCGTGCCGTCCAGCTCCTCACGGTGCTTTGACGCGTCGCGGGTCATCGGGCGGACGTTTTCCAGCCCCAGCCGACGAGCCTGCGCGGCGATCAGCGCCGTGCGGTGCTCGTGCAGCTCCCAGGCCTGCACCCGGCCCGTGCCGCCCATCATCTCCGCCAGCAGGCACGCCTTGCCGCCGGGGGCCGCGCAGGCGTCCAGCACCTGCATCCCGCGCCTCGGCGCGACGGCCATGCAGGCCAGCATACTGCTCTCGCCCTGAATGCTGAACTGCCCGGCGAGGAAGTCCGCGTCCCGCGCCACGTCCGCCATGCCGCTGATGCGCCGCGCGTGAGGCGCCCGCCCCGGCTCCTTCTGCCAGACCTTCTTCTCCAGCAGCTCGTCGAAGGCCGCGTCGTCCATGCGGGTCAGGTTGGGGCGGACGGTGATGTACGCCGCCTGCTGGCCGGGCTTTATCAGCGCGTCAGCGGTCTCAACGCCCCAGTCCGCCGTCAGGCGCTCCACCAGCCATTCCGGCGTGGAATATCGGACGGAGCGCGCCTTGACCGGCTCCGTCGCCTCGTCCGGCCAGCGCAGCGCGTCCTTCTGACGCACCAGACTGCGCAGGATGCCGTTGCACACCCCCGCCAGCCCCTCCATGCCGATCTCCTTGCACAGCGCGACGGCGGTGTTCGTTGCCGCGCTGTCCGGGATGCGATCCTCAAACAGAATTTGACACGCGCCCAGCCGCAGCACGTTGCGCAGCTTGATGTCGGTATCGGGCTTGGCCATCACCTGCGACAGCGCGTGGTCGATGGTCAGCAGGCGCTCGAGGGTATCGTAGGTCAGGCGCGCGGCCAGGCGGCGATCCGCCGGATTCAGGCCGCTACCCGTCAAATGCTTGTCCAGCGACAGGGAAGCATAGGCTCCGTTCTCCGTCACGTCGCGCAGGACGCTCAGCGCCACCCGGCGCGCGGGAAGCCCTTCCACCACCGGCGCAGGCTTTTTCACCGGCGCAGTCCGTTGGTCGAAGCGGCGCGGCGCATGGCCCTGATGGGCGGCATAAGGGCGTTTATCCCCACTCGTTCCCGGGTGATGTGTTCCGTTCACGCTGTTTTTCCCACGGTAGGTATTTGTTTTGCCACCAGTTGTTCCATTTTCCCCACCTTGTGTGGAATGCTGCGACTTGAATCCGCCGTGAACGCCCTGTGTGCCGTTCATCCCCACTTTTTTGCCACCATTGACCGGTTTTCCGCTGTTCATGCGCGGTTTGTCCCCACGGAAGCCCGAATTTCCCTGCTGTTTTTCGTCGCTCATTGCTCTTCCTCTTTCAGCACCGCGCCGACCGCCATCGGATGGCCGCGCAGATAGTCCTTCGCGTTCATGGCTTTCCCGCCGGGCGCTTGCAGCTGATCAATCCGTACCGCACCCGTGCCGCAGGCGACCGTCAGGCCCGTCCGCGCGTCCGCCGCGAGAATTTCCCCCGGCGCGCCCACGCCCTCGCCGACCGCGGCGCGCAGCAGCTTCAATCGCCCGCCCTGCCAGGCCGTCGAAGCCCCGGGCCACGGGTTCAGACCGTGGATCTGACGCACGATCTCCGTCGCGCTCCGCGACCAGTCGACCACGCCCATCTCCTTTTCCAGCTTGGGATCGTAGGTCATCTGCGCCTCATTCTGCGGTGTGCGCAGCGTTTCCAGCGTGCCGTACTCCGCCAGGTAGCGCACCGTTTTGTCCAGCAGCGCCGCGCCGACATGGCTCAGCCGCTCAGTCAGCTCCCCCGCCGTCTCCTGGGGATCAATCGCCACCCGCTCCGTCATCAGCATATCGCCGGTATCCACGCCGCGCGCCATCATCATCGTCGTCACGCCGGTTTCCGCGTCGCCCTGCAAAATCGCCCAATTGATCGGCGCGCTGCCCCGGTGGCGGGGCAGGAGCGACGCGTGCACGTTCACGCAGCCGTAGGTCGGGATGTCCAGCAGCTCCTGACTGAGAATTTGCCCAAAGGCCGCCGTGACGCACAGCTCCGGCGCAAGCTCCCGCAGCAGCGCCACGCATTCCTTCCGAATGCTTTGGGGCTGGTAGACCGGAATGTCATGCGCCTGGGCGTACACCTTGACCGGCGGCGGCGTGAGCCTGTTGCCGCGCCCCTTGGGCTTGTCGGGCTGAGTGAACGCCGCGATGACCTCATGACCGCCCGCCACCAGCGCCTCCAGGCAGGGCACGGCAAACTCCGGGGTGCCCATAAATACAATCCTCATGCTTCCTCATCGTCCTCCGGCACATGGCCCTCGATCTCTTCCTCGGTCAGCTCCCGATCCATGCAGTCGATGTAGAGCTTACCGTCCAGGTGATCCAGCTCGTGGCAGAGCGCCCGGGCGAAGAAGCCCTCGCCCTCCACCTCAATGGCCTGTCCCTTCCTGTCCTGCGCGTGGACGACCACATGGTTCGGCCGGGTGACGATGCCCTGCCGCCCGGGCAGGCTCAGGCAGCCCTCGCGGCCGCACTGGCTGCCGTCCGAAGAAACGATCTCCGGGTTGATCAGCTCCACCAGCCCGTCGCCCACGTCAATCACCACCACCCGGCGCAGAATACCCACCTGCGGCGCGGCCAGCCCCACGCCCTCCGCCTTGTACATCGTGTCCGCCATATCCTTGAGCAGCAGCGCCAGCCGCAGATCAAACTTCTCCTGACGGCGGCACGTTTTGCGCAGCACGTCGTCCCCCAGCTTCACAATTTTCCGGATTGCCATTTGATTTCGCTCCTCACATCATCGTTGTCGGATTATATTCAAAATACGTTTCCGTGCCCGGCGAATCTTCCCGGGCCAGGTCGGACAGGGCGGCGCACAGTGCCTCCGCGTCCGGCCCACGCATGAGCTTGAACAGCACATGATACCTGTTTTTCCCCCGCAGCAGCTTGATGGACGGCTGATCCAGCCGCATCATGATCACCTGCCGCTTCCACGGCGGATGATCGGCCAGCAGCGCCTCGCACCGGTCATACAGCGCCTGACCGCGCGCCTGCACGCGCGCGTCCTCCGCGCCCTCCACCAGCAGCCGCGCCAGCACCGTATAGGGCGGATACAGCCGCGCGCGGCGCAGCGCCAGCTCCCGCTCGAAGAACGCGCGATAGTCCTGCCGCGCCGCGGCCAGGATCGTTTCGTCCTCCGGCTTGTAGGTCTGGATGATCACCTGCCCCGGCGTTTCGCCCCGACCCGCGCGGCCCGCTACCTGCGTCAGCAGCTGAAAGGTGCGCTCCCGGGCACGATAGTCCGGCAGGTTGAGCGTCAGGTCGGCGGCGATCACCCCGACCAGCGTCACGCGCGGGAAATCCAGCCCCTTGGCGATCATCTGCGTGCCCACCAGCACCCGCGCCCGCCCGGAGCGGAACTCGTCCAGCAGTTTGGCGTGCCCGTCCTTGCCGGAGGTGGTGTCAACGTCCATGCGCGCCACGCCCACACCCGGCAGCAGGCGTTTTAATTCTTCCTCCACCTTCTGCGTCCCCGCGCCGAAATAACGGATGTACCGGCTGCCGCATTCGGGGCAGTGATCCGGCGTGGGCGCGGCGTATCCGCAGTAATGGCAGTGCAGCTGTCCGTCCCCGCCGATCAGGTGATAAGTCAGGGACACGTCGCAGTTCGGGCACTTCATCACATGGCCGCATTTTCGGCAGCTGACAAAGGCATTGTAGCCGCGCCGGTTCATCAGCAGCATCGCCTGCTCGCCGCGGCTCATGCACAGCCGGAGCTTCGCAGCCAGCAGCCCGGAAAAGACGGAGCGGTTCTCCGCTTCCAGCTCCCGGCGCATATCGACCACCTCAACGGCGGGCATCGGGCGGTTCAGCACGCGGAAAGGCATTTCCACCAGCGTGTAATCCCCCTGCCGCGCCCGGGCGAAGGACAGGATGCTCGGCGTCGCGCTGGACAAAAGCAGCGTCGCGCCCTCCTCCTCGCACCGCCAGCGGGCCACGTCCCGCGCGTCGTAGCGGGGATGACGGTCGCTCAGGTACGTCGTCTCGTGTTCTTCGTCCACCACGATCAGCCCCAGGCGCTCCGCCGGGGCAAACACCGCCGACCGGGCGCCGATCACCACCCGCGCGTCGCCGCGGCGGATCCGCCGCCACTCGTCGAAGCGCTCCCCGGCGGACAGCCGCGAGTGTATCACTGCCGCCACCGCGCCGAAGCGGGCGCGGAACCAGTTGACCATCTGCGGCGTGAGCGCGATCTCCGGCACGAGGATCATGGCGGTTTTGCCCATCTCCAGTGCCCGGCGCACCAGATGGATGAACACCTCCGTCTTGCCGCTGCCGGTCACGCCGTGGAGCAGAAACCGGCCCGTCCCTCGCGCAAGGCTTGGCTCGATGACCGACAGCGCTTCCTCCTGGGAGGGTGTCAGCGGCCAGTCCCGTTCGGGCGGCGGATCGTCCCCGCCCGGGCGGCGGAGCACCTCCTCCTGCGTCAGCGCGACCAGCCCCGCCGCGGCCAGCTGCCGGAGCGGCTCCAGCGGATCCCGCACGAGCAGCGACAGCTCCCCGACGGGATGCGGCTGCCCGTCCCGCAGCAGCGTCAAGAGCGTTTTCCGCTTCTGCGACCGGCCCTGAGCCGCGATGGCCTCCTCCAGCCGCTCAGGCGACACGGCCAAAGTCGCGACCATTTGGCGCTTCTCCCGCACCCGGCCTCCGCGCATCTCCGCGGGCAGCATCAATCGCAGCGTTTCCGCCAGGGGGCAGTGGGCCTCCTCGGCCATGCGCTGCGCCAGCTTCAGCAGGCTGGGCAGGATCGCGGGATAATCCTCCAGCGTCGACGCGAGGGGCTTCAGCTTTTCCGGCGGCACGTCGCAGCTTTCGGTCAGCGCGACGACGACGCCCTCCTTCCGCCGCGGGCCGAAGGGCACCTCCACCCGCTGACCCACGGCGACCATCATCCCGTCCGGAATGGTATAGGTGAAGGTATGCGCCACCTGCTCGTGGACGATGTCCACAATCACCTGCGCCAGCATTCCTTCCCCTCCCTCCGCGGCGTTTCGCTATCCTTCCATGATCTATTATACCTTGATTTGATCTTCCGCACAAGTCCCCCGTCGCCGACGGGCATTGACTTTTGGCCGCGAAAACGCTATGCTGTGCTCATCAAAATCAATCGCAAAGGAGCGATGCATCATGAAGCTTGGCGCGCAGCTGTACACCGTCCGCGAGTTCACGCAGACCGCAGAGGCGCTGGACAAAACGCTGGAAAAGGTCGCGGCGATCGGGTACCGCTTTGTGCAGTGCTCCGCCCTGGGGCCGATCCCGGCATCGGAGGTCAAGACGCTACTGGACAAGCACGGCCTGACCTGCGTCATCACCCACGACAACCCGGAGCGCATCCTGACGGACACGCAGGGCGTGATCGCCGATCACAAGGTGCTGGACTGCCCCGCCATCGGCATGGGCCTGATGCCGGAGCGCTACCGCTTCACCCGGGAGGGCGTGGAACGTTTCGCGGCGGACTATGCCCCGGCCATCCGTGAAATCGAGGCGGCGGGCATGAGCTTCCACTACCACAACCACGATTTGGAATTCACCCGCGTTGGCCGCGACGCGACGCTGCTGGATGTGCTCCTGTCCGCGCTGCCCACCTGCGGGCTGATCTTCTGCGCGTTCTGGGCGCAGGTCGGCGGCGCGAACCCCGTCGACGTCATCCGCCGCTACGGCGCGCGCATCCAGGCCATCCACCTCAAGGACATGACCTTCCGCGGCCCCGCGCCCATCGGGCAGGGGCGCGTGATGACCCCGGTAATGGAAGGCAACATGAACTACGCCGCCATCGTCGCCGCCTGCGCAGAAAGCGGCGTTCACGACCTGTTGGTGGAGCAGGACACCTGCGACGGCGATCCCTTCGACTGTCTGGCCATCAGCTACCGCAACCTGACCACGCTGCCGGAGCTGCGTCCGTGACCGCCGCTTTGACGCTCCCCGCCGCGCTTGCCTGGGTGGCAGGGTATGTCGGCGTGATGCTTTTCTACACGCTGCTGGACGTCGCCCTGTGGCGCAGGTGTTTTCCCCGGCAGGCGGGCGCGCTCCGCACCGTCGCCATCGCCCTTTGCGCGGCAGGATATGGGACAATCCTCCAGCGCGCGGGCGTTCCGTTGCGGCTTACGGAAAACGTCACGCCGGGCGGGCTGGCGGCGGCTGTCGGCGGCGCGGGGCTTTTGTATCTGGCGACGGACAAGGGGATCGATCCGCTGCTTGAAAAAAGATTCCCGATAAGCGAGCAGGCTTATCAGGAATCGGTGACGCGTTTGAGACAGTCGCCGGTGGCGAGCTTTTTACATATCTGCGTAATCGCGCCGGTCATTGAGGAAGTGCTGATGCGGGGCGTGGTGCTCGGCGGTCTGACCGGCTCCTTGGGCGCGGTTCCGGCGCTGCTGATCTCCTCCGCGCTTTTCGCTCTGCTCCATTTCAATCAGGTGCAGACGCTCTCCTCGCTGCTCTGCGGCCTCGCGCTGGGCGGGCTGTACGTCCTGACCGGTTCCGTGCTCTGCTGCATCGTCTGCCACGGCGTTTACAATGTGATTTCGTTTTTCGCGGACGTTCTTCCGCGCGGGCGGCAAACATAGAGCGCTTACCCTCTGCGCAGTCCCTTGGGATAGTGGTTCTTCATCATCCCGTCGCTGACCTTGCCCCAGCCGAGCGGCAGACCCGCCAGCGTGGGCAGCACGAAACCCTTGAAGCCGGGCGCAGGCAGCACCTCCCCGGCCTGATACTGCCGCGCCTCCGCCTCAGTGAGCGGGACGCGCGGCAGCGGCGGCGGCACGGCGCTGACAGCCCAGGCGTGATCCGGCTGGAAAACGCGCCCCTTCATCACGCCCAACTGCACGCCCGCGCGCAGTACCTTCAAGCCCTGCACGTTCGGCAAGCCGGGCAGCCACGTCATCGCGCCGCCCAGCAGCACGACGTTCTCCGCCGCGCACGCCGCAAAGTCGGACAGCGCCGCCAGCGCCGAACGATCAGGCCGGGGCAGCGAACGATCCGCGTCCAGACGCGCTTCGCCTTCCCCGCGCCTGCGCAGCAGCGCTACAAACTGTCCCTCGCCCCGCATCCGGTGCGGGAAGCACGTCAGCAGCCCGGTGGGCGCGTCCGCCCCGGGCAAATGAAACGGTACGGGCGCGAAATCCGGGTGGCGGGCGCAGAACGCGTCCACCACCCCTTCATTTTCTACCGGGTTCAGCGTGCACGTCGAATAAACCAATCGGCCGCCGGGGCGGGTCAGCGCCGCCGCGTTGTCGAGAATCTCCCCCTGCCGCTTCGCGCAGCCCGCGGGCGCGTCGATCGTCCATTCCGCCCGCGTTTCCGGGTGGCGGCGGAACATCCCCTCGCCGGAACAGGGCGCGTCCACCTGTACCGCGTCGAAGCCCTCCGGCCAGCGGGCCGCCAGCTGATCGGGCCGCGCGCAGACCACCAGCGCGTTCGTGATCCCCATGCGCTCCACGTTGCGGGAGAGAATCTGGCAGCGCTTCATCACCGGCTCGTTCGCCACGAGCAGTCCCCGCCCCGCCAGGCGCGCACCCAACTGCGTCGTTTTTCCGCCGGGCGCGGCGCACAGATCGAGCACCCGCTCCCCCGGGACGGGCGCGAGCACCGCCGCCGGGAGCATGGCGCTCGGTTCCTGTAGATAATACGCGCCCGCCTCATGCAGCGGACGCGCGCCCGCGTCGGTATCCAGCGGGACATACCATGCGTCCCGCTCCCAGGGCACCGCCGCGCCGTGGGTCGGCAGCGCCGCGTCCTCCGCGCGTTTGAGCGGGTTCAGCCGCATCCCGCGGCAGGCCGGCTCCTCATAGCTGCGCAGGAACGCCTCGTATTCCACGCCCAGCCGCTCGGCCATGACGTTCAGAAACGCCTCCGGCAAATCCGTCATTGCTTGTCCTCCGTCTGCTGCAGCGCCGATTCGCCCGGCTCCGCGGGCCTGCGCCACTGCGGCGGCACATAGGGCGCGCGGTAGAAGTTCTGCCTGTCCGGCGGCGGGGTAATCGGCCTGTACCGGAGCTGGAGCTCGTCGTCATCCTCTCCGGCGAACAGCTGCTGAAGCGTTTCCCGGTTCAGCCAGCGGTTGCGAGGCGTATCATCCCGCGCCTCCTCCGTCTGTGGTTCCTCCTCGTAGCGGGCGGAACGCCTGCGCCGAGTTTCCAGCATCGCCGCGTCGTCCGACGGCTCGGCAGGCCGCGAAAAGCGCTGCCTGTACTGCTCGGACAACCCGCTGCCCGGATAGCGCGTCTCCGTTCTGGGGACATACACCTGCTGCTCCATGACAGGCGCGGGCCTCTCGGGCGGCGCTTCAACCTCCTCGGTGCGCGCCGTGCCGTCCGGATAGACCCACTTGCGGCGCACCGTTCGCCTCGGCAATGCCTGCGCCGGTTCGTCCGGTTCCTCCGGCACGTCCGCCGCGTCGCGGCCTGTCATCCGCCGAAAAAAGCTCGCCCAGACCCGATAGGGTCGCCAGCGGAACAGGTAGACCACCAGATCGACGATGATCCCCACCGCGCACACGATGGCGGTCAAAGGCAGCCAGTTGGCGCTCAGCCAGTTCAGCAATCCGCTGCCCGTCGGGCTGGTCGCCGCCGACCACAGCCAGGCGGCCGTTCCCTGCACCCAGCCCAGCAGCAGGCTGAAAATCGTCCCCGCAAAGCTGCCCATGACGCACCTCCCCGATCAAAACAGTTTGCGCCGTCCGGCGGGAGCAGGCTTCCGCTCCCCGCCGGACGACGCTTTTTTCTCACTTTTCGCGGATGGTCAGCACAACCGTTTCCGGCTGCGCTACCGCTTCATACGCGATTCCGTCCGACTCGTTCACGCTGCACACAACCGGCTGGTCATATTCGCCCGCGCCCAGCCCGGACGCGCTGCAAAACAGGCTGACGTCGCCGCCGCGGAGCTTGTCCACCCACAGCTGCGGGCCGGTGATGGTCACGCTGGCCATCTTGGTGCCCAGGGACGCTTCCATCCCCTTGGCGATGTCCCGCACCTCCAGCCGGATGTTCTGGAACGTCCGTTCCTTGATCACCGGGCCGATCTCCACGACCACCGTCACCGTATCCGTGCTCAGGTAGGAAATTTCGGAGGGACGGCGGATGCGGAGCTTCGTGCTGAAGGTTTCCGTCTGTCCCGACACGTCCACGGCGTTATCCACAAAGAGCGTGTCCAGCAGCTCCAGGCTATCCCCGCGTCCGGCGGCGGTGATCACCTCCGGCGTCACGCCGATCGACTTGATCTCGTATCCGTCCGGCACCTCGCCCTTGATCAGCCCCACGTCGGACAGGCTGATGGAACGCTCCGCGTACAGCTGCAGCTCGACCACCACGCTGTCCAGCAGGACAGACTCGCTCGTCACTTCCAGCAGGCTGCTTTCCACCGGCGTGCCGTCCGCTTCCAGCAGCGCGAAGGGCACCGCCATGCGCACCGTGCCTTCCCGGGCGGGCGCCGTGTGCAGATCGAGCGTGACCTCCGCGCGGGCGATTTTTTCCACCAGCGACTCCGGGCCGCTGACGGCGACAATCGGTGGGTCAGCCGTCACGGACAGCGCGCGGTAGCCTTCCGGCAGCTCGCCTACCGTGTTCACGCTGACAGGGATGCGGTAGCGGGTCACATAACGCTCCACGTCGATATGCACCGTGTTCGGAGTGATTTCGGAAACCGAACCGTAGGTGGAGCTGTTGGTCGTCGCCACCCGCACGTCCTGCTCGCCCACCGAGGTCACGCGGCTCAAATCAATCCGGGCGTTGTAAAAGGTGGCCTGGGCGTTTGTGTACTGCATTTGCGGCACGTTGACCCGCAGCACCGCGTCGGAAAGCTGATCGCTCAGATCGCTGACGACGATCATGCCGTTACGCTTGATCGCATCGGAACCGGAGATGCTGATGTTGACGTCCGTAAAGGTTTTTTCACGGGTCAGGGTGGGATCCTGCGTGATCAGCCCCGACCAGAGGAGTACCGCCAGCGCCAGCGCCAGTACCTTAAAGCCCAGATGATCGCCCAGCGAATGCGCAATCGCCGTCAGAATCTCCCGCAGTCGGCTTTGCTTGGGCGGCCTGTTCGTCGTTTTCTGACTCATTGCGCGCCCTCCTTCGTCTTTTTGCGGCCAAAAAGCGTATTCATCAGCCGGCGATGGGGCTGCGCGTACATCGGCAAAAGAATCTCGCGAAGGGACTTCGCGTCCAGATGGCGGGTCAGCTTGCCGCCCCGCGCCATGGAGATGATCCCCGTCTCCTCGGAAACGATCAGCACCAGCGCGTCGGTCGTTTCGCTTACGCCAATGGCGGCCCGGTGGCGGGTACCCAGCTCATGGCTGATGCCGCGGCCCTCGGTCAGCGTCAGGATGCACGCGCCGGCCATAACCCTCGTGCCGCGGATCACCACCGCGCCGTCATGCAGGGGCGTGTTCGGCTCAAAGATGTTTTCCAGCAGCGCGGAGGTGATGCGGGCGTCGACGCCGATGCCCGTCTCGATCACGTCCTTGAGGCCGGTTTTCTGCTCAAACACGATCAGCGCGCCCACCCGGCGGCGGCTCAGGTTGCCCAGGCAATGAATAATCTCCTCGATGATCCGTTCGCCGTCCTCCGGGTCGTCCTGGCGGGAGGTATCCAGCACCGCGCCGCGGCCGATCTGCTCCAGCGCCTTGCGCAGCTCCGGCTGAAAGAGGATGACCAGCACCAGCGCGCCGTTGTTGACCACGTTCATCAGCAGCCAATGCAACGCCGTCAGGCCCAGCAGCTCGCTGATCCCGACCACGATCAGCAGCAGCAGCAGGCCCTTGAGCACCGCGCTGCCGCGGGTCTGCCGGGTCAGCATCAGCAGCTGATAGATAATCACGGCGACAACCAAGATATCAAAAAGGTCGGTCAGTCCGGGGCGATGAAACACGTTCCATACAACGGTCTGGATCGTCTGCCACAACGACTCCACGCGATGTCTCCCCCACTTTCGTATGCTGTCGGTTTATTATACTACATTTCCCGGTCGGCGCAAATCCTTTTTCAAAGATTTTCTTCCCGACTTTTATTCAAACGAACGGGCGGCGGCGTTTCTTCTCTCCGGCAGCGTTGTTCACGCAATGTTCATTTTTGGAGCCTGTCGCGGGCGCAAAAAAGAGGCGCTCTCCGGCTTGCGGAAAGCGCCTCCAGTGATTGAGATTACTCGATGACCTTAGCCACCACGCCGGAACCGACCGTGCGGCCACCCTCGCGGATAGCGAAACGCAGGC
>CAZRLM010000077.1:0-13126 GCA_964600835.1 uncultured Oscillospiraceae bacterium | reverse complement strand
GGCATATGCGGACGGCGGCGGAAATAGTCGAGGTGGCCGATGGACACCAGGCGGTTCAGGTTGACCAGCCCCTCCTGCGTCTTGACGAGGAGAATGATGTGAAAGCTCTCGCCGATCGCGCCGCCCTTGAGCGTGTTCAGCGATGAGAGCGTATTGAGCCCCCGCTCCTGCGCTTCCTTGTACATCTTCGCCAGGCACAGGGCGGTCGCCGTCGCGTCGTGCACGGCGCGGTGGGCGTTTTTCAGGCTCACGCCCAGCTGCTTGCACACGCTGCCCAGCTTGTGGCTCTTCATTTCCGGGTACAGCTTGCGGCTGAAGGTCAGCGTATCCAGCACCGGCGCGCTGAACGCGCGGCCCAGGCGCTTCAATTCGCTCTTGAGCAGCGACGCGTCAAAAGCCGCGTTGTGCGCGGCGATGGGGCAGTCGCCGATGAAGTCCATCAGCGCGGGAATCGCCACGTCCGCCGTGTCCTTGTCGGCGAGCATCCGGTCGTTGATGCCGGTGATCTCGGTGATTTTGGGTTTGAGCGGCACCTTGGGGTTCACCAGCACGCTCATCGAATCCGTCACCGTGCCGCCCACCAGCTTGACCGCGCCGATCTCGATCACCCGGTCGGTCACGGTGTTCAGGCCGGTGGACTCAAAATCCAGCACGACGATGGGCGCGTCCAGCGGCCGGTCGTCCGCGTCCTTGACGATGGGCGTTTCGTCGATCAGATAGCCCTCGCAGCCGGGAATCAGCTTGATGCTTTGACCCTTGACGGCGTTGAACGCCGCGGGGAACGCCTGCACCACGCCGTGATCGGTGATGGCTACCGCCGGATGGCCCCACTTGATCGCCCGCTTGATCAAATCGCCCGCGGGGGTCAGCGCGTCCATGGTGGACATATTGGTGTGCATATGCAGCTCGACGCGCTTCTCCGGCGCGTTGTCCATGCGCTCCACCCGCTCCATGGGCACCAGATCCCGGACGGAGATGGACAGCTCGTGGGCGAAGTTGTCGTAAAGGCACTCGCCGCGCACCTTGACGTTCATGCCCACTTTGATCTGCTCCACCTTGTCCATGACCGCGCGGCGCTCCTCCTCGGTGATGGGCGGCGCGGCCTCGTCGGCCTTTTTGCCGAAGCGCCCCGGACGGAAGCGCATGAACGCCTTGCACAGGATGGACGAGGTGTAATCTGTCACCGCGAAGGTGACCAGCAGCAATTCGCCGCCCTTCAGCTCCTTCGTTTCCAGCTTGAAGATGTCGCCCTGCACCACCACCAGCCCGCTGTCGCTGGCCAGCTCCTTCATCTCCACCGGCCGATCGGCGACGCCCCGGCCCAGAATCGGCTTGCCCAGCGCGTGGTCGGTCATCTGCGGCATGAGCGGCGCTTTTTTCTTTTCCGGCTCCCTGGGCGGGACGGGCTTCCTCTCCCGCGGCGCGGCGGGCTTGGGGGCGGGCTTTTCCTTCGCGGGCGCGTCCGGCGCGCCGTAGTGGGCGTTCAGCTCCGCCAGGGAAACGGCCCGGTTGCGCTCCTCCGCCTCCCGCTCCTCCCGCATCGCAGCCAGGCGCTTCTCCTGATCGCCGGCGATGGTCAGCTCCACCTTCACCTCGGCGGAAAAGATGTCCTTCACCGCCTGCGCCAGCCGCGCGGCCACGTTCCGCCGCCCCATAAATTCGAGGGAGAACTCGTCCGGAAAGGTCAGCGTGATGTGATCGTCCCCGTCGCAGCGCCAGTCAATCTGATCCATCCAGCTGACGGAGGCGGGATAGTTTCGCTTCAAAAAATCGGTCAGCACCTGCTTGTAGGCGCTCAGGTTGTCCAGAAAATCCTGCTTCAGCCCGGGGCTGACCACGCGCAGCGCCAGCGGCTTCTGCGGGAAAACGCGGCGCAGGATGGCCTCCAGCTTCAAAAAGGAAGCTTCCTCCACCAGCGTCGCGCTCTCAAAGGTCACATACACCTTGCCCTGCGCCTTGACATACACCACCCGCGGGGACTTCAACTGTCCCCGCAGGTGCGGCAGCTCCTGATAAACCTCTCCCAGCAGATCCTCATAGCTCATGCGCTCAGTCCTCGACGCGAATGACGCTTTCCACGCGGCACTCGTCGCTCTCCAGTCGCGCCAGCGCCGATTGCATCGACTGCTCCGGCGCGGCGTGGGTAATAAAGATCAGCGGCACGCGGCCGTCCTCCACCGCGCCCTTCTGCATCATCGTCGCGATGGACACGCCTTCCTGCGCAAAGCATCCCGACACCCGGGACAAAACACCCGGCTCATCGATCGCGGAGAGGCGGATGAAGAACTTCGTCGTCCAGTTGCGGGTGAACACAAGCCGCTCGTCCGGCTCGGCGCGGTTGGCGAAGGTCGGATGGACGTGCGTGTCCGTCGTCGCGGCAAGGAGCACGTCCCCCACGACCGCGCTGGCGGTGGGCATATCGCCCGCGCCCCGGCCTTGCAGCATCATTTCCTGGCAGGCGTGGCCGCGCAGATACACCGCGTTGAAGGAGCCGTCCACCCGCGCAAGGGGATGCCCATCGGGCAGGAACGTCGGGTGTACCCGCACCTCGATCACGTCCCCGTCCCGCTTGGCGATGGCCAGCAGCTTGAGCACATAGCCCATCTCCTTGCCGCAGGCCACGTCCATCGCGGTCACGCGGGTGATGCCCTCCCGGAACACGTTCCGGTACAGCACCCGGGCATGGAAGGCCAGCGAGGCCATGATGGACAGCTTGTACGCCGCGTCCATGCCCTCCACGTCGCTGGCCGGGTTCGGCTCGGCCAGGCCCAGCTTCTGCGCGTCTGACAGCACGGACTCGTAGTCCTCTCCGCCCTGATACATCCGGCTGAGGATATAGTTGGTCGTGCCGTTGATGATGCCCATCAGCTTGTCGATCCGGTTGGCCTTAAGGGGCGTGCGCAAGGTGGAAATGATCGGAATCGCGCCGCAGACGCTGGCTTCGTAGTACAGCCCGACGCCATGCTCCTGCGCGGCGGCCTGCAAGCGGTGCCAGTTCAGCGCGACCGCGACCTTGTTGGCCGTCACGACCGTCTTGCCGTTCTTCAGCGCGGTGAGCAGGTACTCCGTCGCGGGCTGCTCCCCGCCCAGAAACTCGGCGATGATGGTGATTTCCGGGTCATAGAGCACCTCCGCCGGGTCGGTGGTCAGGATCTCCCGCGGCACGTCGCAGGCGCGGGGCTTGTCCAGCGAGCGCACCAGCGCCTTTTTGACGCGGATGGCTACATGATCCCTGTGCGCGATCTCCGGCGCAAAGCCCTCCAGCAGCTTCCACACGCCGCTGCCCACATTGCCCAGCCCCAGGAATCCGATCACGACTTCCTTCATGTCCAGCCCCTCCCTTTCTTCTCGCGCCTTACCGCGCGCCCTGATTCCGCTCGTAAATCAGCCGCAGGCCCTTGAGCGTCAGCAGCCCGTCCAGCTTGTCGATCACCTTCGACTCCTCGGCAATCATCGCCGCCATACCGCCGGTGGCGACCACCGTCGCCTCGCAGCCCAGCTCCTGCTTGATCTTGCGGACGATGTTACGCACCAGACCCACATAGCCGTAGTACATTCCACTTTGCAGGTTGGTCAGCGTGCTGCGGCCGATGACGCTCTCCGGGCGGGTCAGCTCAAAGCGCGGCAGCTTCGCCGTGCCGTTGACCAGCGCCTCCGACGACAGCTTCACCCCCGGGCAGATGCACCCGCCCAGGAACGCCCCGCCGCCGTCGATCACCCCGAAGGTGGTCGCGGTGCCGAAGTCGATGAAGATGCACGGCCCGCCGTATTCCGCCTGCGCGGCGACCGCGTTGGCGATCCGGTCGCTGCCCAGCTCCCGTGGGTTCTCGTAACGGATGTTCACGCCCGTTTTGACCCCGGGCACGACGAACATCGGCGCGAGATGGAAGTAATTCTGGCACATATGCTCGATGGTAAAGTTGATCGTGGGCACCACGCTGGAAATGATGATACCCTCGACGTTCTCCGGCTTTACGCCCTCATGGGCGAACAGGTTCATCAGCAGAATGCCGTACTCGTCGGAGGTATACATCTTGTTGGTGGACACGCGCCAGTACTTGACCATCCGCTCGCCCTCAAACAGGGCCGTTTTGATGTTGGTATTGCCAACGTCGAGGGTAAAAATCATCGCAGTATTCCTCCGGTTTTATCGCTTGACCTTCCACATCGCGGTCAGAATCGGCGGGCAAATGAGCGCCGCGGCGATCGCCTCCGCCGGGCCCGCGCCGCCCGCCGTCGCGCCGATGACGGTCAGCACCGTCGTATTGTCAATGCCGCACAGCACATAGAACAGCAGCATCAGTCCCAAGTAGAGGATGGTGTTCGTCAGCGAGCCGCAGGCCGCCGCGGCCACGGTCGCCGCGTAGCGGTTGCGCTTTTTCAGCGCCGAGAACACGCCCCACACCACCAGCGGAATGCACAGCCGGGGCATAAAGGTCATGATCACCGTCAGCACCGGCGAGGCGCCCATCAGCGTCGATACCAGCGCCGAGGGCTTGATCAGCGCCGAGACGAAGCTCGTCGCGCCAAAGGCGACGCCCAGCGCCAGGCCGCTTTTCAGCCCCATAAACATCGTGCCCACCGCCACCGGGATCACCAGCAGCGTCACGTTGCACCACGGCAGGGGAATCAGCCCCAGCGGCGTCTGCCCCAGCAGAAAGATCAGCGCCACAAACAGCGCCAGCAGCACCAGGTTGTCCAGTTGCCTGTTCTTCATGAAAAAGACCTCCGTTCGGGCTCCATGGAAGCGGATGCCCTACGATCGCAAGATTTCCGCGCTCTCCAAGCGCCGTCCGGCGCGCAAGGCTACCGGCAGCCGAGAGATACGGATAGATTTATTATACCGTTATCGGGCGAGAAAGTCAAAGAATGCGGCCGAATTTTTCCAAAAAGCCGCGTGATGAAAAAACAGGCGCATTCCCCTTGACATCGCCGCCTGAACGTGGTAAAGTAATCGTATTCCGGTGGCAATGACGAGAGGGTTCCACCTGTTCCCATCCCGAACACAGCAGTTAAGCCTCTCAGTGCCGATGGTACTTGCCTGGTAACGGGCCGGGAGAGTAGGTCGCTGCCGGATTCCTATATTCCTCAGTAGCTCAATGGCAGAGCACCCGGCTGTTAACCGGGTTGTTGTAGGTTCGAGCCCTACCTGGGGAGCGTTACACCGGCCCTTTCTTGAGAGGCCGGTTTTTTCGTACGCATTCGACACATTTGTCAATCTCCCGGCATCACGCGCTTTCCGGCTGGACAAGCCCGCCGGAGAGGAGTATAATATTGCCGGAATTTGTTACAGACAGCGAGGTTATATGATGAAGCGATTTCTGGCGCTCCTGGCCGCGTTGACGCTGCTTACTCCCTGCGCGCTCGCCGCCTCCGCGCTGCCCGTCTCCGGGCCGGCGCCCTATCCGCCCGTCGCCTCCGCCTATACGGACGACGGCATGGGCTATGACGACGGCACGCTCAAAATCCGCATCGAGCAGAGCGTCGCCTACGGCACCAACATCACCTACGTCTATGTGACGCTCACCGACGCGACACAGCTGCGCACGGCGCTCGCGGCGAAGTTCCCCTCCAAGAAGCTCCAGCCGGTGGACGTGATGGCCCGGCAGAACAATGCCGTGCTGGCCATCAACGGCGATTACTTCACCTACCACAAGCAGGGGATCGTCGTGCGCGGGGGCGAGACGCTGCGCTTCCAGCCCCGGGAGCATCGGGACACGCTCGTCATCGACGACCAGGGCGACTTCACCATCCTCACCAAAACGACCAAGGCGGCCTGGGAGGCGCTCACCGTAACGCCGCGGGAGGCGTTCTGCTTCGGCCCCGGGCTGATTGTGGACGGCGAGCCGCAAACCTTCCGCGCCAGCGACAAGGTCTCCTGCGGCGCGAACACCAAGGCGCAGCGCCTCGCCATCTGCCAATTGGGCCATCTGGAATACCTCCTTGTCGCCACGGAAGGCCCGGAGCAGGACAAGAAGGCCGGATTGACCCTGCCGGAGTTCACCGAGCTGCTCCTGCAAACCGGCGCGAAGCAGGCCTACAACCTGGACGGCGGCAGCTCCGTCACCGTGATGCTGGGCGACAATCGCATCAACGCCCCCGGCACCAAGAACCGCTATGTCGGCGATATCATCTACTTCGCCACGCTGCAACAGCCATAACCAATTCGGAGGCGACCCCCTGATGAAACGGATTCTCTGCATTTTGCTGTTGCTCACGCTGCTCCCCCTCCCCGCCCTGGCGCAGGAAACGCCCGCCGCCGAGGAGATTGATATTGTCTGGTCGGAGGGGAAGAAGGCGCAGGATCAGGACGCGCTGCGGGACGGCCTCGACGATACCGCCGCAACCCTCAAGCGCGGCGCGACCGCCGAGCTGACCGCCACCCTGCCCGAGGGCGCCGCGGCTGTCCAGCTCTACATCCGCACGGATACGCTGTGCGCCCGGGCGGAGCTGCAATACCTGAACGAAAAGCGCAAGTGGGAAACCGTCGCCGCGCTGGACGATCCCGGCGTGGCCTTCGTGCTGCGCTGCGCCGCCCCGGTGACGGGCAGGCTGCGGCTGCTGCTGACCAATAACGGTTCGACCGCCGTCCGCCTGACCGAGCTGCGGCTGTTCGGCGAAGGGCCGCTCCCCGCCTCGCTGGCGGTATGGACGCCCGCCGAAAAGGCCGACGTGCTGGCGGTGGTCGACTCGCTGGACGCGCTGGACATGGACGCGCTGGCCGAGTGGCTCGCCTCCGGGCGGAGCGTCGCGGTGGCGCTGCTTGGCTGCGACAGCCCGCTCGCCGCGTCCGACGCGCTATGGGCCGCCGGGCTTCGCGTTCAGCCCGCCCTCGGCGGCAACGCGTCCGACGCGGTCAAGACGGTCACCCGGCTCATCCGGCGCTATCAGCCGATGCTGCTCATTTCCCTGGGCGACGCGGCCGCGCAGGCAGCTCCCGAGGCAAGCGCCAACGCGGCGGATTACCACTACGAGCTGGCCGACGCGGCGCAGCTGGGCCTGTGGGTCGTGCCCCGCTACGCCGGGAACGTCGCAGAAGCCGCCTCCCGGCTGGCGAACCTGGGCGAGCGCAATACCGACGCGCTCCGAGAAGCCTGCGCCCAGCCCTTTGCGGAGGCGCAGCACGGCGACCCCGCCGCCATCCCCTATCCCGACAATCGCCTGGCGGATGGCTACCTGCCCGAGGGCGAATTCCTCTTTGAGGATGAGGCGCAGGGCCTGTGGGCCTACCTGTCCGCCACCATCCAGGTCGAAATCGTCCGCTACGAGGAGCCGGACGTTCCCCGCGTCTGGTTCGTGACCGATCTGCGCTTTAAGCCCGAGCAGGAGCGCTTCGGTCAGGTGGTGTACAACAAGGCGTCCTTCAAGAATCAGCAGACCTATCCGCAGACGCTGGCGCAGAACGCCAACCTGGTGCTGGCTGTCAACGGCGACTATTATCCCTACCGGGTGGAGCACAAATACCCCGTGGGCAACATCCTCCGCAACTATCAGGTGCTCTACGACTATGACAACCGCAAGTCCCGCGCCTATCCGAACCTGGACACCCTCGCCCTTCGGGACGACGGCACGCTGTCCGTCTACGACAGCAAGGAAATCACCGCCTCCGAGCTGGCCGCGCAGGGCGACGTGCACGACGCGCTGTCCTTCGGCCCGTATCTGGCGCGGGACGGCCGACTGCGCATCTACGACGGCTCGGACTGGAACGCGGTGGAGCCGCGCAGCGCCGTGGGCATGATCGAGGCCGGGCACTACCGCTTCCTGACGGTGGAAGGGCGCATCCCGAAAGGCCCGGCGGGCATGAACATCAACGATCTGGCGCTTTTGATGTACGCCCAGGGCGTGACCGACGCCTTCAATCTGGATGGCGGCAGCACCGCGGTGCTGATCTTCATGGGCAACAAGCTGAACGTGACCGGCAAGGGCACGACGATCGGCTCCCCGCGCAATATGCACGAGCTGTTCGGCATTGGTTCCTCTCCGCTGACCCACACCGAATGGCTGAACGGCAAGCCCAAGAAATAATCCTCGACGGAGGAAGGAGGACGTGCCATGCGCCGGTTTCTGCTTCTTTTGCTCCTTTTGACGCTGCCCGTCGCGGCCAGCGCGCTGGAAATCACCGTGCCCGACGGCGCGACGTCCCTCGACCTGACTGATCAGCAGGCGCTGAGCGAGCAGCAGGCGACGGAGCTGATCGACGTATTGGCCGCTCATCCCGGCGTGACCGAGGTTGACCTGACCGGCGTGCGCCTCTCCGCCAAAACGCAGTCCCGCCTGATGGAAGCCTGCCCGGACGTGCTGTTCCTGTGGAACGTGGCCATCGGCAAGCTGACCGTCCCCAGCGATACGACCGTGCTCGACCTGGACGCGCTGGCCAGCTCGTCCACCACCTTCCAGCAGGTGCGCGCGGGGCTGGCGCTGCTGCCCAGGGTCGAGCGGGTGATCATGTACAAGCTGATCTACCGCTTCGACGATATGCAGCGCCTGCTGGCCGAGCATCCGACGGTACATTTCGACTGGACGATCCACTGGAACGTGTGCAAGGATCGGCTGATCAACCTGCGCACCGACGCGACGGCCTTCTCCACCCGCAAGGGGCGGCAGGATCCGCGCTACACCGCCGAGATGGTGATGGAAAAGCTGCAATACTGTCCCGATCTGCTTGCCATCGACCTGGGGCACAACAACGTCAGCGACCTGACCTTTCTGCAAAACTGGCCCAAGCTGCGCCGGTTGATCATCATCGACTCCAAAACGCCGGTGACCGACCTGTCGCCGCTCAAAGAGCTTGACGATCTGGAGTACGTCGAGCTGTTCATGCAGGACATCACCGACATTTCCCCGCTGGCAAACAAGACGAAGCTGCTTGACCTGAACCTGTGTCACAACAACGTCACCGACCTGTCGCCGCTCTACTCCTGCACGGCGCTGGAGCGGCTGCACATCTCTTACAACCCGAATCTGGCGCAGGAGGAAGTCGACAAATTGCAGGCCGCGTTGCCAAACTGCGTCATTGAAACGGAGACGTACCAGTCCACCGGCGCGGGCTGGCGCACCCACCCCCGCTATGAAATCATGGCCCAATCCTTCGTGGATTGCGTCTATTACCCCTTTGATTAAGCAAGGAGGATGAAACGATGGACTTTACCCCTGCCTGGCTGTCCGACCCGGAGGTTTTCTCCGTCGGCGAACTGCCCCCGTACTCCGACCACGCCATCTACCGCACCCCGGCGGAGGCGGACGCGGAGGCCACCACCCTGATCCGCAGCCTGAACGGCGCGTGGCGCGCCCATTTCGCCATGAACCCCGGCGAAGCGCCCGAATCGCTGCTCCGCTCCGGCGAAGGTGATGACGCGCTGGAGACGATCGAGGTGCCCTGTGAGTTCCAGCTCGCGCGCCCGGACTGGGATCCGCCGCATTATGTCAACACCCAGTATCCCTGGGACGGCCGGGAGGCGCTCATTCCGCCGCAGGTGTCCGATACCTATAACCCGACCGTGACCGCCATCCGCCGCTTTACCCTCACGGAAAGCGACCTGGACTGCGGCCAGATTGTGCTGACCTTCGAGGGCGTGGAGGCCGCCGTGTGCGTATACATGAACGGCAGCTTCGTCGGCTACGCGGAGGACAGCTTTACGCCCCACCACTTCGATGTAACGCCCTTTATGCACGCGGGTGAGAACCGCCTGGCGGCGCGGGTATTCAAGCGCTGCACCGGCAGCTGGATCGAGGATCAGGATTTCTGGCGCTTCAGCGGCATTCACCGCGCGGTCACGCTGACCTTCCGTCCGCGCCTCCATGTGGCGGATCTGTTCGTCCGCACGCCGCTCAAGGACAATTATCGCCGCGCCGACCTCTGCGTTGACCTGGCGCTGACCGGCAAGGAGGGCACGGTCGCCCTCTGCCTGACGGACGCGTCCGGCGCGGTGGTGCTGACGGATGAACGCCCCGCCGCGGAGCGCCTGTCCGTGCAGTATCCGGTGGAGAATCCGGCGCTGTGGTCGGCGGAATCGCCCGCGCTGTACACGCTGACCGTCACGCTGCGGAACGCGCAGGGAGAAATCACTGAGGTGGCCCGCACCGAGGTCGGCTTCCGCCAGTTTGAGATGATCGACCGTGTGATGTGCCTCAACGGCAAGCGCATTGTGTTCCACGGCGTGAACCGGCACGAGTTCGACTGCCGCCGGGGCCGCGTGATGACCGACGCGCTGCTGCTCAAGGACATTCGCGACATGAAGTCCATGAACGTCAACGCCGTCCGCACCTGCCACTATCCCAACGACAGCCGCTTCTACCGCCTGTGCGACCGCTACGGCCTGTATGTGATCGACGAGGCGAACATCGAGAGCCACGGCTCCTGGTCGCCCTATCACGACTGGGTCGTCCCCGGCGATCGGCCGGAATGGCACGCCATGACGCTGCGCCGCGGCCACGCCATGCAGGAGCGGGACAAGAACCACCCCTGCATCCTGCTGTGGAGCCTGGGCAACGAGAGCTTCGGCGGCAAGAACCTGTTCGATCTCTCGCAGCTGCTCCGCCATCGCGACCCCACCCGGCTGATCCATTACGAGGGCGTGGTGAACGATCCCCGCTATCCCGACAGCACCGACGTGTATTCCCGAATGTACCACAAGGTGAAGGACATTGAGGAGTACCTGAACAGCCAGCCCGCCAAGCCCTTCATCAACTGCGAATACAGCCACGCGATGGGCAACTCCTGCGGCGGACTTTCGCTCTATGGCGAGCTGGAGGACAAGTACCCGATGTACCAGGGCGGCTTCATCTGGGACTATGTGGATCAGGCGCTGCTGGCCGACGCCCCCAACGGGCTGCCCCGCCTGTGCTACGGCGGTGACTTCGGCGACCAGCCCACCGACTGGCAGTTCAACACCAACGGCATCATCCTGGGCGACCGTACCTTCACCCCGAAGGTGCAGGAGGTTCGCCATGTGTTCCGGGAGTTTGACGTGACGCCCAACGCGTCCGGCGTGACGATCAAGAGCCGCCGCCTGTTCGCGCCGCTGGAAAACTGCAACCTGCGCTGGACGCTGGACGTGGACAAGGCGTGCCGTCAGTCCGGCTGCGAGGCGCTGCCGTCGATCGCCCCGGGCGAGACGGTTCACGTCAGCCTGCCGCTGGAAACGCTGCCGGAGGGCGCAAAGGAAGCGGTGCTCACCTGCCGCCTGACGCTGCGGGACGCGCAGGGGATTCTGCCCGCGGGAACGGAGCTGGCGCACGGCCAGGCCCTCCTGCTTGACCAGGCCGAGCTGCCCGCCTGTGAAGGCCCTGCGCCCACGCCGGTCGTCGGCGACAGAAACGCGGGCGTGTTCACCCCCTGGCTGTGGACGATGATGTCCGAATCCACCGGCCTGATCGCCTTCCATGATCTGGGCGGTCACGAGACGCTGCTGCGCAGCCCGCAGCTGTCGCTCTTCCGCGCCGCGACGGACAACGATCACGGCAACAAGGACGAGCTGCGCCAGGGCGTCTGGCACCTTCTGAGCCGGTACAGCGCCTTTGATATGACGGAGCTGACCACCGAGGGCGGCCTGAGCATCGCCTGGCAGTACACGAATCCCCTTGTGCCGGACTTTGCCCCGTCCGTGCGCTGCGAGGTGGTTTCCGACCGGGCGATGGATGTGACGCTCACCTGGCCGGGCGTGAAGCAGCAGCCCGACCTGCCCGCGCTGGGCCTGTCCTTCCAGTTGAATCCCCGGCTGTCCCATGTGCGCTACTACGGCCTCGGCCCGGACGACTGCTACGCCGACCGCTGCACGGGCGCGCTGCTGGGCTGGCATGAATACGACGTGCAGGACGGCATGACCCGCTACGCCAAGCCGCAGGAAAGCGGCAACCGGATGGGCGTGCGCCGGATGGAGATCACCGGCGACGACGGTCACGGCATCGCCGTCTCCGGGCGCGGACTGGAAATCAGCGTGCAGCCCTGCCTGCCCGAGGAGCTGGCCTGCGCGTATCACGCCGACGAGCTGCCCATGCACAACCGCACGGTGCTGGACGTGGCGCTGTTCCGCAAGGGCATCGGCGGCGACGACAGCTGGGGCGCGCCGGTTCTGCCGCAGTTCACCTATCCTTCCGACAAGGCGTACACGCTCACCTTCCGGATGGAAGCGATTTAACCTTTTTCCGCGCAGTCCGGCGGCCGCTTGTCGCCAGTCTGCGCGGGTTCCCTTTTTCGTGAGAGGAGAAGTGCAATGGAACGCATGGCGTGGAAGGGCCGGATCAAGCCCGGCTGCAAGGCGGAGTACATCCGCCGTCATAACGAGATCTGGCCGGAGATGAAGGCGCTGCTCAAGTCCGCCGGCATCTGCAACTATACCATATTTGCCAACGGCGACGAGCTTTTCGGCTACTACGAGTGCGCGCAGGGGATTGCGTTTGCCGAGCGCACGCAGGCGCAAAGCCCGATTGTCGACCGTTGGAACGAATACATGGCCGACATTCTGGAACTGGAGATGGATCCTGAAACCGGCGCGCAGCCGAAGTTGGAGCCGGTTTTCCGGCTGGAGTGAAAACGGGACAGTCGCCTCGATGAATGAGTCTCTCCGCAAGCGTGCTGGAGGCGATTAGCTTCCTGCTCGTGTCCGCTCCGAAGGAGTGCAGAGGCGATCGGAAAGCCCTCTGCCCGTGCCCGCAGGCACGGAATCCCTGCGATTTGGGCCGCGTCAAATGACGCGGGTTCCTTGTAGGCACAACGTAACGAGGTTGTTTGGGCACCCGCGGGTGCCCATTCTTTTTATATATTTTTTCAGTCAGGACGTTTTTTCGACTCGGCGAAAAGAACCAAAAGCCGACCGGGGCCGCTACTGGCCGTAAGCGGAGAAAGCGGCCCCGGCCCCCACGTCACTCCCATTGGCCATGGGACGAAGCCTTCGCGTGGCGCCACATGGGGCGCTTGGGAGCGAAACGGCGACCATCAGAGGTCGCCTACGCATCGGCGTTCGAGGAAGTAAAGACGGCCCTTGGCAGCGCCAGAGCCAATGCCCCGGAAATGAAAAAAGCTGGGCCGCCCAGCTTGGGAGGTCCAGGAGGGCCGAACGGCCCTCCTGGCCGGGGAGTCCAGAGGGGGCAGCGCCCCCTCTGGTGGGGTGCAGGGGCAAAGCCCCTG
>CAZRLM010000076.1:2251-13143 GCA_964600835.1 uncultured Oscillospiraceae bacterium | reverse complement strand
CAGGCAGTCCAGACAGATGATCCGGTAATCCGGATATTTTTTCAGCATATGGAAGATGAAATTGCTCCCGATAAACCCGGCGCCGCCGGTGACAATGATCGTCATGACGTTCGTCCTCCCTTTTTTCAGATCTGACCAAACACGAAGTTACAGTCGCTCTCGTCCAGCAGCGGGGAAACCGTGTCCTTCTTCGACAGGTTCTCCTCCCGCACCTCGCCCCAGTCCACGCCGATGGTCGGGTCGTTGAAGCGGATGCCGCGGTCGCACTCCTTGCTGTACAGGTTGTCCACCTTATAGCAGAACTCCACGTCGTCCGTCAGCGTCTTGAAGCCGTGGCCGAAACCCCGCGGAATGTAGAACATCCGCTTGTTGTCCGCCGAAAGCTCCACCGTGACCCACTGCTTGTAGGTCGGGCTGCCCTTGCGCAGGTCGACCGCCACGTCCAGCACCGCGCCGCGGGTGACGCGCACCAGCTTGGCCTGCGCCATCGGCGCATTCTGGAAGTGAATGCCCCGCAGCGTGCCCCTGGTCGCCGTGAAGCTCTGGTTATCCTGCACAAACACCGTGTCAATGCCCACGTCGTGGAACGCGCGGGTCGAATACGTCTCCATAAAATAGCCGCGATGATCGCCGTGCACCACCGGCTCCAGAATGCACACGCCGGGCAGCTTCGTATCGATGCGATTCATCAGTACTGCACCTTCCCTTCCGCAACCGCCCTCAAATGCACGCCGTAGGGGCTTTTGCCGTACCGCTGCGCGGAGACGAGCAGCTCGTCCCTGGAGATCCAGCCGTTCTTGTACGCAATTTCCTCCGGCGCGGAAATCTTGATGCCCTGCCGCTGCTCGATCATCCGCACGAAGTCCGCCGCGTCCACCAGGCTGTCCATCGTTCCGGTATCCAGCCAGGCAAAGCCGCGGCCCAGCAGCTGCACGTCCAGGTCGCCGCGCTGCAAATACATATCGTTCAGCGTGGTGATTTCCAGCTCGCCCCGGGCGGAGGGCTTCACATCCTTCGCCATTTCAGACACGCCCTTGGGGTAAAAGTACAGGCCGGTGATCGCGTAGTTGCTCTTGGGATGCGCTGGCTTCTCCTCCACGGAGATCACCTTACCGTCCTTGTCGAACTCGACGATACCGAAGCGCTCCGGGTCGTTGACATAATAGCCGAACACCGTCGCCCGGGCGGACTGCTCCGCGTTCGCCACCGCGGCGCGCAGCAGCTTGCCGAAGCCGTTGCCATAGAAGATGTTGTCGCCCAGCACCATCGCGCACGCGTCGTCGCCGATGAACTCCTCCCCCAGCAGGAACGCCTGCGCCAGGCCGTCCGGCGACGGCTGCACCTTGTAGGACAATTCCAAACCAAACTGGCTGCCGTCCCCCAGCAGATGCTCAAAGCGGGGCGTATCCTCGGGGGTGGAGATGATCAGAATTTCCCGGATGCCCGCCAGCATCAGCGTGGACAGCGGATAGTAGATCATCGGCTTGTCATAGACGGGGAGCAGCTGTTTGCTTGTGACCATCGTCAGCGGATACAGGCGCGTTCCCGCGCCGCCCGCCAGGATAATTCCCTTCATTGGCACAGTACCTCCATGCTTTATTGTTTTTCTTCCTGCTGGCGGATTTCTTCCAGGACGTCCGCCAGAGGGACAAAATCCTCTGTTTTTTCCGCCCCGTCCGCGCTTATTGGCGCTGCCGGAGGCGGCGTCGCGGCCTTTTGCGCCCTCGTCGCCTTGGGTTTGGGCGGCGCGATCAGCTCCCTGGGCAGGGCAACGTTTTTCTTCCGCCCCAGCTTGTCGGTGAGGAAGGTCATCACGTCCTCCCACGTCAGGGCGGTGCAGGGGATGGCGAGACGCATCCACCAGGCAGGCGCGTAGAGCAGCACCAGGCGCTTTTCCGGCCAGAGCTGCACGCGCGACACATCCCGCCAGGCAATCTCCTGTCGGCTGACGAGCACCAGCGGCGCGGGATCCTCCGGATCCAGCTGCGCCATCAGCGACGGGGAGCGCAGCCGAAGCAGCAGCTTCATGGGCGTCGGGTTGAGCAGATAGGTCTGGATATGTACGCCCGTGCCGTCCACCGCACAGTCCTGCACGTCCTCTCCCTGGAGGATGAACACTAACAGCAGAAACAGCGCGATCACGCTCAGGAGCATCAGCAGCGTAAAGACCAGTCCGCCCCGCAGCAGCGCTTCCACCGCCGCCGCTCCACCCGCCAGCGCTTCCAAAAGCAGAACGATCAGCAGAATCACGCCCGTCAGCGGCAGCAGCAGCCGCATCGCGGCGTTCCAGCTCATCCAATCCCGCACAGGGGCATGATCAACGCACCAGGCGACCCGCAGCGAGGACTTTGAGAGCTTCGCGCCGCAGCGCGGGCAGGTGTCTCCCGGCGGCACATCCCTCGCACATTTTTTGCAGTAAGCGGTGATCGCCATGGCAGCCTCCTCTTTCATCGTCTTATTCTACCATATTTCTTCCGATATTGCAACGTGGGCCTTCCCTGCCGCCGGAAATGTACTTCGATTATTTTTCATCCGAGCCGGCAGGAAAACAATCGCCGACGTTGAATAATTCTTTTAGAAGTCTCTCACTCTAACAGAATTTGCACAAAAGGATGGTGGTGTTTGGTGCGCGTTTTGGTTGCGGAATCGGATCCCATCGTTTTATCGGCGCTTGCGCAAGCAATCATCCGACAGCCTGACATGATCCTTTCGGGCACGGCCCGGGACGAGGAAACGGCGGAAGCAATGCTGCACCGTTTTGCACCGCGGGTTGTCATCTGTGACAGCCGCCTGCCGGGCGCTGAACCGCTGGCGCTGTTGAAAGTGATCAATCGCTTTTCCCCATCGCGCCGCCCGCGGGTCATCCTGCTCACCGAGCTGCCTGCGGACGGCTTGATTCGTCGCGCGGTTTCCCTCGGCGCGTCCGCTTGCCTGATCAAGCCGGTCTGCGTCGATTTTGTCATCCGCAAGGCGGGCGAGCTGGGACGCCTTCAGGCGCGCGACCAGCCGCTGGTCTTTCTGCCCGCCGGCAGGCTGGACGACGCGCGCAGCAAACCGGAGCATTACCTGACGGCGCTGCTGCTCGGCATGGGAATGCCCGCGCACCTGGACGGCTACCGTTATTTGAAGCACGCGGTGCTGCTGGCCATGCAAAGCGCGTCCCCCGTCGCCAGCGAGGCGCTGTACGAGCAGGTCGCAGCCTACTTCGACACCTCGCCCAGCCGGGTGGAACGCTCCATCCGCCACGCCGTCCAGCTGATGTGGCAGCGCAGCGCGACCTCTCTCCTGACGCTTCCTGTGATTTCCGCACCGATGCTGACCGAACGTCCCGCCAATCGTGAGCTGATCGCGCTGCTGACCGAAGCGCTTCGCCTTCAATTCGATATGGATGAATCCTCCCTCCCCGCGCAATAACCGCCCGTCCGCATTTTCCGCCCTTCATGCGCAATCCTTGACGCTTTCATGGAAAGTCGGTATAATAAAGTGACAAAAGAAAAGGGAGCGATCCGATTGATCCGACTGAACTGTGATTACCTGGAGGGCTGCCATCCCGCCATATTGAAGCGTCTCACCGAAACAAATCTGGAGCAAACGCCCGGATACGGGCTGGATCCCTACTGCGAGGAAGCGGCGAGCCGCATCCGCGACACGTTCTCCTGCCCGGACAGCGCGGTACATTTTCTGGTCGGCGGCACGCAGGCGAACACGACCGTGATCGCCGCGGCGCTGCGCCCCTACGAGGGTGTGCTCTGCGCCGCCACGGGCCATATCAACGTGCATGAAACGGGCGCGGTGGAAGCGGCCGGACACAAGGTGCTCGCGCTCCCCGGCAAGGACGGAAAAATCACCGCCAGCCAGGTCAGCGTCGCCTCCGCCCTGCAAGCGGATGACGAGCATACCGTCCGCCCGGGCATGGTGTATATCTCCCTGTCCACGGAACTGGGCACCGTCTACAACCTCTCTCAGCTGCGCGATTTGTACTTCACCTGCCGCCAGCAGGGAATGTACCTGTTTATCGACGGCGCGCGCCTCGGATACGCGCTGACCTCTCCCATCAACGACCTTTGTGCTGCCGACATCGCCCAGTACAGCGACGTGTTCACCGTCGGCGGCACGAAGGTCGGCGCGCTCTTCGGCGAGGCGGTGGTGATCAACAACCCCGAGCTGAACGTCCGCTTCCGCTATATGATCAAGCAGCGCGGCGGGATGCTGGCCAAGGGCCGCCTGCTCGGGCTGCAATTCTCCACGCTGATGGAAGACGGGCGCTATTTCGCCATCGCCAAGCGGGCCGTCGATCAGGCCATGCGCATCCGCGACGCGCTGCTGAAAAAGGGCGTCCCGCTGTTCGTGGACTCCCCGACGAACCAGCTTTTCCCCATCTTTTCCGACGATCAGGCGGAGACGCTGGAGGAGGATTTCGAGCTGGGCTTCTGGGAGCGGACGGACGAGGCGCACGTCGCCCTGCGCGTCTGCACCTCCTGGGCCACCCCGGACGAGTACGTCGACGCGTTCATTCAGGCGATTGAATCGCTGTAAAAGCAAAAAACCATAGGAGGTGTCGGAGGGGCCGCAGACCCTCCGACTGCAATCGTATCCGCCGGCTTTGTCGGCGGGGCGGGGCTTTTTCGCCTCCGGTGAAAAAATTCCTTACAAATTCGCTGCCGGAAAGGCGCGAATTCTTTAGAATTCGCGGTCGCAAAGCGACTTTTCAAATGGAATCAGAGATTCCATTTGAAAACCTGTGCGTAGCGACCAAGCGAATTTGCGCCGCCCGCAGGCGGCTTCCTCCTTCTCAAGAAAGTGGCCTCAGCCACTTTTTTGATACGCAAAAAGCAGCTCCGCCGCCCCTCCATGGGGAAGCGGAGCTGCTTTTTGATTGGACGTTACGCCTCGTCGTCCGGCTCATCGGACGCTTCGTCGGCTTCCTCGTCCTCCGCCAGCTCGGGAAAAACGGGCTTGCCGCACTCGGGGCACAGATAGTCCTCGTCAAAGTCCACATCGGAGGCCTTGAACTCAAGCTCATGGCCGCAGTGCGGGCACGCGTAGGAGATCACCTCGTCCTCGTCGCACTCCTCGCACTCGTCATCCTCGCATTCGTCGCAGTGGCACTCGTCGTCCTCGTCGTCGCCAAAGAGGGTTTCCTCCAGGTCGGCCAGGTCGCCGTCAATGCTCTCAACGTACTCGTTCAGCTCGCTGTGGGCCTCGGCCATGGTTTCCATTTCCTCGGCCATGTCGCCCATCACGGAAAGAACCTCCAGCAGCAGCTTGTTGGCGTCCTTTTCCATGTTCAGCTTCATGCCGGCGGCAAGCCCCTTCAGGTAGCTCACCCTGTCTGTCAGTTTGCTCATAGCAACCTCCTGATGCGGTCGTTTGCCGCTTACGCGCGCTCCATGTACTCGCCGGTGCGGGTATCCACCCGGATCATATCGCCGGTGTTGACGAACAGCGGCACCTGCAGGGAATAGCCAGTCTCCAGCGTCGCGGGCTTGTAGGTGTTGGAGGCGGTGTCGCCCTTGAAGCCAGGCTCGGTGTCCGTCACCTCAAGGGTCACGAAGTTGGGCGCTTCCACGGAGAAGGCGCTGCCCTTGAAGAAGCGAACCGTCACGTTCGTGCCTTCCTTGACGAAGGGGATCGCGTCCTCCACCTGGTCGTGGGACAGGGGCAGCTGCTCGTAGGTTTCGATGTCCATGAAGTAGTACAGGTCGCCGTCGTTATAGACGTACTGCATTTCCTTGGTCTCGATGATGGCCTTGGGCATCTTGTCGGTGGGGTTGAAGGAGCGCTCCACCACCGCGCCGGTCATCACGTTCTTGATCTTGGTGCGGACGAACGCCGCGCCCTTGCCGGGCTTGACGTGCTGGAAGTCCACGATGGTCCACACGCCGCCGTCCCACTCCACGGTAATGCCCTTTTTGAAATCGCCAGCCGTAATCATGATTCATTCCTCCATCTATCTTTGTTTGGTTTTTTACAGGATGATCAGCTGCTTGGGGGAGGTGGTCAACGGCTCCGCGCCGTCCTCGGTCACCAGGCAGGTGTTTTCCACGCGCACGCCGCCCACGCCCGGCAGGTACACGCCAGGCTCGACGGTGATCACCACGCCGGGCTTCAAAACGTCGTGGCAAGTCGCGTTCAGGTTGGGCGTCTCGTGAATGTCAATGCCCACGGAATGACCCAGCCCATGGCCGAAGCGGCCCGCGTAGCCCTGCGCGTCGATGTAGTCTCGCGCCATGCGGTCGATCTCGCAGCAGACTTTGCCGGGAGCCAGCGCGGCCTGGCACATCTCCTGCGCGTGCAGCACGGTATCGTAGACGCGGCGCATCTCGTCGCTGGGGGCGCCGAGGGCGACGGTGCGGGTCATGTCCGCGCAATAGCCGCCGAACTTCGCGCCGTAGTCCATGGTGATCATATCGCCCTTGCGCAGCTTCCGCTGGCCGGGGATGGCGTGGCACAGGCTGCCGTTCTCGCCGGAGGCGATGATGGTATCGAAGGCCAGACCGTCCGCGCCCAGGCGCAGCATGGTGAAGTCCAGCTCGATTTGCAGCTCCTTCTCCGTCACGCCCTCGCGGATCTTGGGAAGGATCTCGTCAAAGGCGCGGCTGGTGATCTCGCACGCCTTGCGGATCATGGCCACCTCATGCTCGGCCTTGATCTGACGCAGCTGCTCGGGCGCGCGATCCAGGGGCGTGAGGGACACGCCCTCGCCCACCGCGGCCTTGAAGGCCTCAAAGCCGGCGACGGTGAGATAATCGGCCTCATAGCGCAGGGCGGTCACGCCGTCCTGCTCGCAGAAGCGGGCCACCCACTGGCTGTGGTTCAGCCCGCGTTCCACCATGACCACCTCGAAGTCCGGCGCCTGGCGCTCGGCCTGCTCGGTGTAGCGGAAATCCGTAATGATGACGCGCCGCTTGCCGGAGATGAACACAACGCCCTCTCCCGTGTAGCCCTGCGTCAGATAGAACATATTGGAGGGATTATGCACCGCAACGCCGCTTTGCGCGGTGAGCCCCAACTGCTCCACAAGCCTTTCGGAAGCTGTCAAGAACTTTCACTGCCTTTCCTGGTTTGCTTCGCCGCAGCGCCGCCGCGGCCGGGGATTGCCCGCGTTTTTCCGAAACCAAAACACAGGCGGACATATCCGCAGATCATTGTACCATAAAAAATCCTGGAAGGAAAGTTTTTTTTGCGCCCGACGTCCAAAAAGAACGAAAAGATTCAAAAAAAGCGCGGAGAGCGGCCTGTGATTGGCTCTCCGCGCTCCCTTCAGCGCTCCAGATAGATCGACGCGCTCGCGCCCAGCAGCACCCGCGCGGCAGGGATCGACACACGCACAGTGAAGTACGCCGCGTTTTGGCGCGTCACGCCCAGGGCGGAAATTTCCGTCACCTCGCCGGTGATCACCTGATCCTCGTTCATATCGAGGGTCACGGGCACCGAGTCGCCCACCCGCAGGTCACCCAGATCCATCTCGTCCACCTCGGCGACAACCTCCACCTGATCCGTCAGGTAGAGCCGGGCCAACACCTGCCCCTTCCACACCTGCTGACCGGCTCCCACGGCCACGGAGGCGATCACGCCGTCCGCGGGCGCGGCGACCGTCGGGGTCGCGCCCGGCGCGGCGTCGGCAGCCATCAGGTCGAACAGCGGCGCGCCAGCCCTGACCTTGTCCCCCGCCGCGACGTGCACCGCCGCGATCCGGCCGCTGCCCATGTGCAGCACCGGGTCGCGCCGCATCACCGTACCCTTGCCCACGTTGTGCTTGGCGGCGTAGCCGTCGTCCCGGTAGAGGGTCAAATTCTCGTTCAGGTCAAAATCGCCCTCGAGAATGTCGACCACATAGCCGTTGCCGCTCACCATCGCGACCCGGCCGCTGCCCTCCTCCCTGTCCGCCTTTGCGGAGCGGAAGTACAGCGTCTCCCCGGCATGAATGCGCCGGTTGTCCTCATCGTTATACGCGCCGGCCGTCGTCGCCTGAATTTGCAGCGATTCCGCCGGTTCCAGCGCGACCACGCCGCCAAAGCGCGCGGTGACGGCGGACGCGTCGTCCCCCGCGGCGGCGAACACCGCGTCCACCGTGCCGTCCTCGGTGGCGTAGACGGTGGTCGTCAGCAGGCTGAACAGCGCGTCCCCCGCCGCGACCGTATCGCCCGCCGCCCAGTCAAAGGGGGCCAGCGTGCCGCTGAAGGGCGCGGTCACGTCCACAAAGGAGGCGGCGGTCACCACGCCGTTGGCGATGGCGCGATCGGTCAGGTCAGTCTCCGCCAGCGCCGCGGCGGGCAGAAGCATACACACGGTCATCAGCAGGGCAAGCAGCTTTTTCATCGCAGTGGTCATCCTTTCATGCTAATTGATCATTCAACACTCTTGAGCGCTTCCACCATGTCGATATGGCGCACCTTGCGGGTCAGCAGCCATTCGATCAGGAAGGTGAACGCGTAGGTGATCAGGCAGGGCAGGACGATGGACTGAAGCGTGACATGGGCGGTAAACACCATCGAGTCATACTCGCACAGCTTCAGGATCGCGCCCGTCAGCGCCACGCCCGGGTAAATGCCCAGCAGCACGCCCAGAATCGCGGTCAGGTTGTTCTCCCGCATCATCAGGCCGCGAATCTCCCGCTGGTGGTAGCCCAGCACCTTCAGCGTCGCGTAATCCCGCGTGCGCTCGGTGAAGTTCATCAGCCCCATGTTGTAGCAGATGACGAACGCCAGGCCCAGCGCCGCGCCGCTCATGATGGAGAACGCCAGCGTGGTCGAGTCCATAATCCGCATCGTCTGCGCGTACTGCTCCTGCGGATCCTTCAGGTCGGCGGCCTCGTCCATTTCGGACAGGACGTGGCGGCATTCCGCGCTGGGCGCGCGCAGCAGCAGCGCCGTCGCCGCGAAGCCGCCCTTGCGGCATCCTTCCCAGGCGCCCCGCCCGATGAACAGCCCCTGGCCGATGTTCGTATCGGCAAAGCCCTCGACGGTCAGCGTCAGCGGATCCGGGTCGCCCGCCAGCAGTACCTTGACCGGCTCGCCCAGGGAGATGTGCATCACCTGCGCCAGCTTGCGGCTGATGATCACGCCGTCGCCCGGCATCGGCAGCACGGTTTGATCCTCGCTCAGGCGGATCATGGTCTGGTCGTCGTCCAGCACAGTCATCAGGCAGGTGCGGTTGCTGTCCCCGCCCGACAGGCTGACGGACAGCTCCATGACCCCCTCGACGCGCTCCGCGTCCAGCCGGGCCTGATAGCTCTCCAGCGTGCCGCTGAGGGACGTGTCCAGATCGACGCGCAGGTCATAGTCCAGCGTGCCGCCGTAATACTGGCCCACGAAGAACGAGATGGAGTCGATCAGCCCGAAGGTGCAGATGATCAGCATATTGCAGCAGATGATCCCCACCAGCGACATCAGCGTCCGACCCTTGTTGCGCATCAGGTTGCGCACGATCATCTTGGTGTTGAAGGAGAAGCGCCGCCACAGCCAGCCGATCCGCTCCAGCAGGATACGCGTGCCCGAGCGGGGCGGCTTGGGACGCAGCAGGCTGGCGGTCGTTTCCCGCGCGGCCCTGTTGTAGGTGCGCAGGCAGATGAACAGGCTCAGCAGCACCGACAGTCCGGTGATGCACCAGGAGGCCAGCGAAATCGGCGCGTGCAGCCGCCAGGGGAAGCGGGCGTTGTTGACCACCATCCGCCAGAGCACATAGGGCAGCGTCCACTGTCCAGTCAGCGTGCCGATCAGCGAGCCGATCAGCGAGGGCACCAGCGCGTAGGCCAGGTAGTGACGGCGAATCTGCCCGTCCCGGTAGCCCAGCGCCTTCAGGGTGCCCATCTGCGTCCGCTGATTTTCCATCATGCGGCTCAGCGTCGTCATCACGACCATCGCCGCCACGGCGAACACCAGCACCGGGAACAGATAGCACAGGTTGCGGAACATACTGGTGAAGTTGCGCGCGGAGACCGTCGGCCCATGGGTTTCCTGGGTCAGCACCAGCGCGCTGGGAAGCGCGCGCTCAATCTCGGCGACCACCGCGTCCGCGTCCGCGCCGGGCGCCAAATCGACCAACACGTCGTTGAAGGGGAACCCGGCAAGCGCCTCATGGGACAGGAGCACGAAGCCATAGGTTGAGGGATCGGGCGTCACGTCCTTGGCGGTGATGCTGTACTCGCAGCTCATCACAATGCCCCGCACCACAAACCGCTGCTCCGCGCCGCCAAGCGTCAGCGTCAATGTGTCGCCCACCTGCAATCCCTGCGCCTGGGCGAACTGCTCCTCCACCAGGCAGCCGCGCCGGTCGGCGGCGCTCAGGCCCTCGCCCTCCCGGATCAGCGGCTTGTTGATGCGCATTTCGCCGTCATAGGCGTTGACGGCGGCGGTCACGTCCTCCCCCAACTCAGGGCAGTCGGCGACGAGCGTGGTGCGCGGCTGAATTGCCTCGACGCCCGCCAAACGCGACAGGCGCGACAAGTCCTGCTTCGTAAACGACGCGCCCTTGACCCAGAAGTCGGCCAGGTTGCCGTCGTCAAAGTACGTCTCGATGGACAGATCGAGCATTCGCCAGGTCGCGTCCAGCCCGCTGAACACCCAGGTGCCCAGCGCGCAGAGCAGCAGCATGGCCAGAAACTGCATCATGCTGTGGCGCATATCCCGAAACAGCTTTTTCGTCAGCGTGCCCCGCCGCCGCTTGGGCGCGCCGCCCCTGACCGCAGGCGTTACCATGTGATGTCCTCCACGCGGGCCGGATGGTCGCAGACGGTCATTTCCTGCACGCTGCCGTTGCGCAGGCGAATCAGCCGATCGCCCAGGGGCGCAATGCTCGCGTTGTGGGTGATGATGACGACCGTCGTGTCAAAGTCCCGGCACAGGCGCGTCAAAAGCCCCAGCACCTGCGCGCCGGTCTTGCTGTCCAGC
>CAZRLM010000076.1:0-2241 GCA_964600835.1 uncultured Oscillospiraceae bacterium | reverse complement strand
GCGCGAGCAATGGACACCCGCTGCTGCTCGCCGCCGGAGAGCTGTGCCGGGAAGTTGTTCATCCGCTCCCGAAGGCCGACCTGCTCCAGCACCTCCCGCGGATCCAGCGCGTGGGGGCAAACCTGCTGCGCCAGCTCGACGTTCTCCAGCGCGGTCAGGTTCGGCATCAGGTTGTAGAACTGGAACACGAAGCCCACGTCCAGCCGCCGGTACTCCGTCAGCTGCGACGAGCGCATCCCGGTGATCTCCTTGCCGCCCACCGCGATCCGCCCGCTTGTCGCCTTGTCCATGCCGCCCAGCAGGTTCAAAACAGTCGTCTTGCCCGCGCCGCTCGGCCCGAGCACCACGCAAAACTCGCCCTTTTCCATCTCAAAGCTCACATGATCCGCCGCGTGCACCACCGAGTCTCCGGCGGGATAATCCTTGCACACATCCTCAAAGGTGATATAGCTCACCCGCTTCACCCCCGTGATCCATCTTTCTTATTTTATTATACTTTGGAAAGATGAACCGATTGTGAACATTCTCCGTCCGATTGAAAATGCTTTCCCGACGCTTGCGCTTGCCAGCGCGTCCCGTTTGCTATATAATGAAAGACGCGCCTCGCTTGACGGAGGCGCAACATCATGGTATGATGAAAAAAGCGATTGTACGTTCCCCATTCATGCGCCATGCGGGAACCGCACAGCGCCGGGAGGAACACAGGCTTGATCGTATTGGGAATTGACCCGGGGTACGCGCTGATGGGCTGGGGCGTGGTCGAGCAAAACGGCGGACGGATGCGTCTGCTGGGCTACGGCTGCGTGGAGACCCACGCGGGCGTGCCGATGCAGCACCGGCTGCGGACGCTGCAATTGGGCGTGAGGGATCTGGTGAACATCTACAAGCCGGACGACGTGGCCTTTGAGGAGCTGTTCTTCGCCCGGAACGTCACCACCGCGCTGATGGTGGGCGCGGCCCGCGGCGCGGCGATCATCGCCGCGGCGGAGTACACCGAGAATCTGTACGAGTACACGCCCATGCAGATCAAGCAGGCGGTGACCGGCTGGGGCAAGGCGGACAAGAAGCAGATTCAGCAGATGGTCAAGCTGCTTTTGAACATGGAGGAAATTCCAAAGCCGGACGACGCGGCGGACGCGATCGCCTGCGCGATAACCCACTGCCAGGCCGGGCACGCCCGGGAGCAGTTCAGGATGAAGTGAGGAGCCGTCATGTACGCATTTATCGAGGGCCAGGTTTGTGAAAAGGCGGGCGGTACGCTGGTGCTGCTCGCCGGCGGCGTGGGCTACCAGCTCAACTGCTCGATGACCACCCTGCAGGCCGCGCCGCCCATCGGGGAAACCATGCGCTGCCACACCTATCTGTCGGTGCGGGAGGACGCGATGGAGCTGTTCGGCTTCGCGACGAAGGAGGAAAAGGCGCTGTTTCTGTCGCTGATCTCCATCAGCGGCGTGGGCGCGAAGATGGCCCTGGCGCTGCTGGGGTCGATGCCGCTGCGCGACCTGAACCTGGCCATCCTGTTGGGGGACGTCGCGGCGCTGTCCCGCGCGCCCGGCATCGGCAAAAAGACGGCGCAGCGTATCGCTTTGGAGCTGAAGGACAAGATCAGCCAGGCGGACGTGAACGCGCCGGACGCGCCCGCCGCCGCGCACACGCCCCTGACCGCGGACAACGTGTCCGAGGCGCTGGAGGCGCTCATCGCGCTGGGCTACACCTCCACCGAGGCGCGGGCCGCGCTGACCAGTCTGCCGGACAAGGACGCGCCCGTGGACGAGCTGATCCGCGGCGCGCTGCGGGCCATGGCACTGCAAGGGTGAGCGCATCACAGCGCGAGCGACGCGCGGGGAAAGAGGATGACTTATGGAAGAACGCATCGTGACCTCAGGGCTTCAGCAGGGCGAGGAGGAGCAGGAGCAGAGCCTGCGTCCGAAAACCCTGCGCGATTATGTCGGACAGCAGGCCGTCAAGGACAGCCTGAGCATTTACATTCAGGCGGCGCTGTCCCGCCATGACGCGCTGGATCATATGCTGCTCTACGGCCCGCCGGGGCTGGGCAAAACGACGCTGGCCTGCATCGTCGCCGCGGAGATGGGGCAGAACATTCGCGTCACCTCCGGCCCGGCCATCGAGCGCCCCGGCGACCTGGCCTCCGTGCTGGCCAATCTCAATCAGGGCGACGTGCTCTTTAGTTAAATTATTAAAAAATAGTATATATAATATCTACAGGGGATTTGGTGTGTG
>CAZRLM010000075.1:0-13262 GCA_964600835.1 uncultured Oscillospiraceae bacterium | reverse complement strand
TATCGCGCGGGCATCCGCACGCTGATTATTCCTAAAGAAAACCAGAAGGACCTGGAGGAGATCCCGGCCCACGTCATCAGCCAGTTCCGGGTGGTGACGGCGGAGACGATCGAGGATGTCCTGGCCGTCGCCCTGACGCGCAGGCCCGGCAAGGAGGACACGCATGGAGATCCAAAAGGCTGAGTTTGTCACCTCGCTGGCCGCTTACGGCCCGTTCGCGGGCCGCGGGCTGCCTCAAATCGCCGTGGTGGGCAAGAGCAACGTCGGCAAGAGCAGTCTGATCAACCGGCTGTGCCGCCGCAACGGTCTGGCGCGCACCAGCGGCACGCCCGGCAAAACGCGGCTGATCAACATCTTCCTGCTTAACGAATCGTTCCATCTCGTCGATCTGCCCGGCTACGGCTACGCGAAGGTCGACAAGCAGGAGAAGGCCCGCTGGGGTCAAATGATGCAGGACTATTTCACGACGACCGACGAGCTGCTCCATGTGCTGTGCCTGGTGGACATTCGCCACGAGCCGACGCAGGACGACGTGCAGATGAACACCTTCCTGCGGCAGATGGGGATTCCTTTCACCGTGATTGCCACCAAGGCGGACAAGATCAGCCGCGGCGCGCGGCAGAAGCAGCTGGCCCCGATTTGCCGGGCGCTGTTGGTGCAGCCGTGGCAGATCATCTGTTTTTCCAGCGAGGACGGCTCCGGCCGGGACGCGCTGCTGGAAAAGCTCGAAACCGTGCTGACACCGGCGGAGACGGACGCGCATACCCTGGAGTAAAGCCCGCGGCATGGAGCCGCCGGCCCGCATGAAGGGGGAATGCACCGTGATGACCCGTTGGATCAACGCTCATGAACCGGCGATGACCCGGCCCGAGGCGGCGCTGCTGTCCGCGCTGCCGCCTTCCGGCCCGCCTGCAAGACTGCTGACCGCGCCCCGCACGGAGGATTTTCGCCCCGTGGAGACGGCGGAAACGCCCGCTCCGCCCCGCATGAGGCTGATCAACCGGAGCGTGATGCTTCTTGTACCCCGGTCGGAGGACTTCCGACCCACAGAGACAGCGCAGGAGCAACCGGCGCCGACGCCGCAGCCCGCGCCCCGACGCGGCAGCGCGGCGGGACGGGCGATCCTGTCCGCCGAGGGCGTCACGCTGCCGGGCGTCGGCGGCGCTTGCAGCAGGCGGCGGCGCAGACAGCCGATGCCGGAGCGCCGGGACGGCGTGATTCCGGCGGAGTGGCTGTAAAGAATAGGCTGGGTGGACGACGCGTCCGCCCAGCCTTGCCTGTGTCATTACTCAGCGCACGAACAGCTGTGTCAGGTAGACGAAGCCGTTGCGATCCAGCGCGATGCCGATACCGACCTTCGTCCACGAGCCGGACAGAATGTTGCGCCGATGCCCGTCGGAGGACATGAACGCCGCCTCGCTTTTTTCCACCGTCGCGTGATGGGCAATATTCTCGCCCACGGCGTTGAAGGCGTAGCCAAAGCGGCGGAGCATCTCCGCGGCACGGCCATAGGTGGGGGACTCGTGGGCGAAGTAGCCGTTGTCCCGCATATCGGTCGATTTAAGCCGCGCCAGCCGGGAAAGCTCCGCGTCCAGGGTCAAAGCGGGCAGACCGTTCGCCGTCCGATCGGCATTTAGCAAATTTAGGGCTTTTTGCTCTTGCGCTGACACGGATTCGGTAGTATAATCATCATCCATGGAAGGACGCTGCGTCGCCGTGGGGACGGGTGTCCGTTCCGGGGTGGACGGAGCTGATGGCGTCCGCGTGGGATCAATGGGCGCTTTTGTGGGAACGATAGGCGCTGCAGTGGGCGTCGGTTGGGCAGAAGGGCCACTATCCGGCGTTAAAGTGGGGGATGCACCCTGATCGGGCGTGCTTTCCGGCGCATGGGTGGCAGCGCAGTTCGTCTTCTGCCGATAAGGCCAGCCCTTGAAGCCAAACTGACTGCTTGGCGCTTCCGCCAGGGCGGTTTGGCTTGCGAGCATCGTCAGGGCCATCGCGGTTGCGGCGTACTTCTTGAACACAATGGTTCACCTCCGTATTGTTTCGATTCGATTACGAACCGTGACAAAATCGTAATATATTTCCGAAAAAGCGTCAAGCAAACTGGAAGAACGCGTCCATGGAAATGCGTGCCAAAGAAAAACGGGCCGGAATGCCCTGCGAAAATGAGGAGGAATCCCTGATGAAGCTTGTGAAATGTCCCCGGTGCGACCTGAACTATATCCGGGAGGACGAAAAATACTGCAAGGTCTGCCTACGGGAGATGAAGGGCGAATCGTCCAGGGACGAGATCGAGCTGTGCAGCGTCTGCAATGAGGAGCCGGCGCTGCCCGGCCGGGACGTGTGCCTGTTCTGCCTCAAGGAGATGAACGGACATAACGCCGGGCGCAGCGACGAGACGGAGAGCGAGGAGACGGACGGCGTTGACACGTCCTCCATCGGCACGATGGACTCCGTGAGCACGATGGACGAGATCATCCCCGAGATTCGCGAGGATATTCCCGGCTCGGAGCTGGGCGAGATCGAGAACGAGCTTTCGCTGGAGAGCGTCCGGGAGGACGAGGAGAAGGAAGCCGACGAGGACGAGGAAGAGGACGACCGGTAACTTTCGCCGGGGAAAGAGGAACGGATGAAGCTGTTTGCCATTGGCGACCTGCATCTCCCCGGCGGCGACGACAAGCCCATGGACGTTTTTGGCGAGCAGTGGACAGGTCACTTCGAGCGCATCGCGCAGGACTGGCGCGCGCGTGTGTCACCGGAGGACGCGGTGCTGATTCCCGGCGACGTGTCCTGGGCGATGCAGCTTGCCTCGGCGCTGCCCGACCTGGCCGCCATCGCGGCGCTGCCGGGGCGAAAGGTGCTGTCCAAGGGCAACCACGAGTACTGGTGGAACTCCGTCACACAGGTGCGCGCGGCGCTGCCGACGGGGATGTACGCCATCCAGCATGACGCGCTCGACCTGGGCGAGACGGTGGTATGCGGCACGCGGGGATGGATTTTCCCCGGCGGCGACGCGCCGCTGACGCCGGAGGACGAGAAGATTTACCGGCGGGAGCTGGGGCGGCTGCGAATGGCGCTGGACGCGGGCGCGAAGCTGGCGGACGGTCGTCCGCTGGTGGTGATGCTGCATTATCCGCCCCTCTACGCGCAAGGGCGCGCCAGCGGCTTTACGGAGCTGATCGAGGCGTATCCGGTGCACACAGTGGTCTACGGCCATCTGCACGGCGCGGCGATCCGAACCGGCTTCAACGGCGTGCATGGCGGCGTGCGCTATCGGCTGACCTCCTGCGACAGCCTGGGCTTTTGCCTGGCGGAGCTTCCGCTGACGGAAACGGCGGGCGAAAAATCTTAAATCTTTCGGCATCATTGTTACAATTTTGAAATTGATGGACGCATCGGCGCTCGGCAATCGGCTCGGCGCCTTTTTTGTGCGCCAAATATGGGGCGAAGGTATGTTCGGGCCACAAGACGAACGGATGGAACAAAAAAGATGCAACAAAATTGCAATATATTCGAAACAATTAAAGAACAGGAAATTGTCGTCGAAATTGGTGCTTGCCTCTTGCGTGATTTGAAAGCGTGGGATATAATGTCATTGTACACTCTAAAAAGGGTAATTTGGTGGTGATTTGTGTGGCTGAGTTCGATGGTGAGGGGCGGCAACCGGAAACGGGAACGTCTGTGCCCACTGCTGCTTCGGCCGCGCAGACGCCCGAAACGGAAGAAGACGCGCGCCTGCTGGAAAAATACAGCAAGACGTTTATCGGTTCTTATTCGCATTCGCTGGACAGCAAGGGCCGCCTGGTGGTGCCGCTTGCGTTTCGCGAGCAGCTGGGCGGGCGATTTTGCGTCGCGCCGTCGTTTGACTTCCAGTCCATCGCGCTGTACCCCACCCTGCAATGGGCGAGGATGCATCAGCGCCTGGAGCGCCGCGGCGCGGATACGCGGATCCAGCGGTACATCGAATGGATGGATTCCCTCAGCTATCGCGATCAGGAGTGCGACGGACAGGGCCGCGTGCTGCTGCCGGCAAAGATTCGTCAGGTGATCCTGGGCGACGAAAAGGACGTCGACATCACCGGCGCGAATGATCATGTCCGCGTGATGACCTGCAAGGCGAGCACGCAGCAGTTCAGCGATTTCCTCGCTTCGCTGCCTGATCTGCTCAACGCGATCAACGATCTGGAAGCAAAATCTTCCGACTGAACGCTTCATGCATGAACGCTGTGAAAGGGTGAATATGGTATGCTGTGGACAAAGAAGCTCCGCCGGTCCGGGCCGCGGTTTGTGGGCGAGGCACGGTATAATCCGCAGCACTATGGTTCCCGGGGTTATGGCCGCCTGAACGGGGAGGAGATGGTGTTTTCCATCGACCTGCCCGGCATGGAGGACGGTGGCCGGGAAGGACAGACCATGGAACCCCGCGAGAGCTTTGGCGATTTGCGTCGGGCGACGGAGCGCGGCGTGCCCGCAGTGGGCCGGTTCGACACCGGGCGCGTGAACGCTTTCAACCATGACGGCATGAAGGCGACCGCCGCGCTGGTGGCGCTGGCGCTGCTGACGGCTACGCTGGCGATGACCTATATCGTCGCGCGCAGCCGCCTCAACGAGGCCAGCAAGGGCATCGACAGCGCGCGGATGGCCATCCAGCAGGTCACCAGCCGGAACGACGATTTGCAGCGCGACCTGGCGGAGCGCGAGGCCGACGTGCAGGTGAGCATGAAGGCCGTCAAAATGGGGATGATTTCCTCCCGCGGCGCAAACATGATTTATCTGACCGCGCCGGAGAATGCGGTAATCACGCCCGCTGATAATTGGTTCCTGTCTGGCGATCGGCTGGCGAGCCTCGCGGGCGGCAATTGATGGACGGCTGCTTGCGCCCCTGCGGCGCGGGCAGCTTTTATCCCGGGTAAAACAGCTTTCCTCCGGGTCTGCCCGGTCGAAATAAACGCGTCAAGGAGGGCGGGAATGCATCCCGAACTGCTGGTACGCAAAAGAATGCTGCTGATGTCCGTGGTGCTGTCGCTGCTTTTCCTTTTGACGGCGCTGCGCATCGGTCAGCTGACGATACTGGAAAGCGATGAACTGACCGCCCGCGGCGTCAGGCAATGGACAAAGGAAGGCGTGGTGACGGCCCGGCGGGGCACGGTGGTGGACTGCCACGACAACGTGCTGACGCTCAGCGCCACCTCCTACATCGTCTGCGCAGATCCGCGCCTGGTATCCGACCCGGACGCGTTTCTGGACGCGCTGGACGCGGTGCTTCCCCTGGGGCGGGAGGCGACGGTGAAAAAGCTCTCGGACAAGACGAAAGGCTCCGTGATCCTCAAGCGCCAGGTGCCGCGGGATACGGTGGACGAAATCCGCCGCCTGCGCGCGGAGGCTGACCCCAAGCTGGGCCTGGCGGCGCTGAGCTTCGACGAGGACTCCCGGCGGTATTATCCCTACGGCGAGCTGCTCTCCCAGGTGCTGGGGCTGACCAACGTTGACAGCCAGGGACAGTCCGGGCTGGAGGCGCGGTATGAGCCGGTGCTGGCGGGGCAGGAGGGCAGCTATCTGCGGCAGGTGGACGCGCGCAACCGCGCCCTGAGCGGCAGCGAGGGCTGGTACATTCCTTCCAAGCAGGGCGACACGCTTCAATTGACCATCGACGCGCAGGTGCAGGAGGTCTGCGAAAAGGCGATGCGCGAGTGCATCGAGGTCAACAGCGCGGAGTCGGTGATCTGCCTGGTCAGCAACGTTCGGACGGGCGAGATGCTGGCAATGTGCATGAAGCCCGACTACGACCCCAACGAGCCGCCGCGGGACGACGTCGAAAAGCTGACGGAGCTGATGCGCATCACCGCGATTTCCGACGTATACGAGCCAGGCTCCACGTTCAAGATTATCACGGCGGCCTCCGCGCTGGACTGCGGCGTGACCACGCCGGAGGACAGGTTCTACTGCTCGGCCAAGATCACCGTGAGCGGCGATACGATTCGCTGCTGGGGCCGCGCGCACGGGGCGGAGAGCATGGCGGAAGGGCTGCAAAACAGCTGCAACCCGGTGTTCGTCGAGCTGGCGCTGCGCATGGGCACCGATCAGTTTTACCGGTATCTGACCGCCTTCGGGCTGGGCAAGGCGACCGGAATCGAGCTGCCGGGCGAGTCCGCCGGCATCCTGATCGGCAGCCGTTACGTCAAGGACGTCGATCTGGCGCGGATCGGCTTCGGCCAGTCCGTGGCGGTGACGCCCTTGCAGCTGATGATGGCGGCCAACGCGGCGATCAACGGCGGCAAGCTGATGAAGCCGCTGCTGGTGAAGGAAATTCGCGACGCGGACGGTACGGTGCTCCAGCGCTTTCATCCCACGGTGGTGGCGACCCCCATCCGCCCGGAGACGAGCGAAACGATGCGCGCGCTGCTGGAAAACGTGGTGGAAAGCGGCGGTGGCAAGAATGGCCGCGTGCCCGGCTACCGGGTCGGCGGCAAAACCGGCACGGCGCAGGTCTACAAGGACGGCCGCATCGTGCGGGACGTGCACATCGGCTCGTTCTACGGCTTCGCGCCGGCGGACGACCCGCTCATTTCGGTGCTGGTGGTGGTCAAGGAGGCGCACGTTCCGGTGGATTACGGCGGCACGACCGCCGCGCCCTTTGCCGCGCAGGTGCTGGAAAACGCGCTGCCGCTCCTGCAAATTTCGCCGACGACGGACGAAACATCGGCGGAAGTGACGGTTCCTGACATTACGGGCTTGACGATTTCGTCCGCAAGGCGTACACTTGCAGAGACAGGCTTGGAGCTGATGAGCGACGGCGCGGCGGACGTGGTGCTCCGGCAGCTGCCGCCTGCGGGCGCGTCGCTGCGCACGGGTGGTCATGTGATGGCCTACACGGTGTCCGAGCAGGCCGCCACGCCGGAGGAGCTTGCCTGTGTGCCGGATCTTTCCGGCCTGAGCGATCTGGACTGCGCGCGATTGACGCGGCAGCGCGGACTGAATATCGAAATGGAAGGCACGGGACTGTGCGTCCGGCAGACTCCGGCGGCGGGCGATTATGTCGCGCCGGGCACGACGGTGCGCGTCACCTTATCAACAGGCCCCTGACGGCGCGTCGCCGTCGGCGGCTGGCAGAAGGAGTGGCTTATGAAGCTATACGAATTGATTCAGAATATGCCGTATTTGGTGGATACCCGCGGCGATATGAACGTCGAGATTCGCTCCATTACGAATTCCAGCCGGGAAAAAACCGAAAACGGGCTGTTTTTCTGCATCCCCGGCACGCGGTTCGACTCCCACTCCTTTGCGCCCCAGGCGGTAGAAAACGGCTGCTGCGCGCTGGTGGTGGAGCGCTTCCTGCCCGAATGCGACGTGCCGCAGGTGCGGGTGAGCAACGGTCGCGGCGCGCTGTCCCGCATGGCGGCGGCGTTCTACGGCCATCCGGCGAAGCAGATGAAGCTGGTGGGCGTGACGGGCACCAAGGGCAAGACGACGACCAGCTACCTGATCAAGGCCATCTGCGAGCAGGCCGGGTACAAGTGCGGACTGATCGGCACAACGGGCAACATGATCGGCGACGAGCGGATCAAGAGTAACCTGACCACCCCCGACCCCATTGAGCTGCAACGCACGCTGCGGGCGATGGCGGACGCGGGCGTGCAGGTGGTGAGCATGGAGGTTTCCGCGCACGCCATTGATATGCGCCGCCTGGACGGGCTGACCTTTGAGGTGGGCTGCTACACCAACCTCAGCCAGGATCACCTTGATTATTTCGGAACGATGGAGAACTACTTCCAGACGAAGAAGGCATTCTTCACCTCCGGCATGGTCAACAACGCGGCGATCAACGCCGATGAGGAAACCGCGCCGCGGGTGCTCGCGGAGCTGACGATCCCGCACATCACCTACGGCATCTGCGCCGACGCCGACCTGTTTGCCCGGGATATTGAGATCACCGAGAACGGCGTCTCCTTCGAGCTTCAATTGCAGGGGATGCACAACCTGCGCGTCAATTTGCAGATGACGGGAATGTTCAACGTGTACAACGCGATTGCGGCGGCCAGCTGCGCGATGATCCTCGGCGTGCCCGCGGAGGACATCAAGCGCGGCCTGGAGAGCGTCAAGTCCGTCCCCGGGCGGATTGAAATGCTGGACACCGGCACGCCCTACCGCGTCATTCTGGATTACTCCCACTCGCCCGACGCGCTCAAAAACATTCTGAAAACGGTGCGGGAGTTTACCCGCGGGCGGGTCATCGCGCTGTTTGGCTGCGGCGGCGACCGCGACCACGGCAAGCGCCCGATGATGGGCGAGATCGGCGGCAGGCTGGCCGATCTGTGCATCCTCACCTCGGACAACCCGCGCACGGAGGATCCGATGGCGATCCTTTCGGCGGTGGAGTCGGGCATCAAGCCCACCGGCAAGCCCTATGTGGTCATCGAAAACCGGCGGGAGGCCATCCGTCACGCGCTGGAGATTGGCCGGGAGGGCGACGTGATCGTCCTGGCGGGCAAGGGTCACGAGACGTATCAGGAGATCATGGGCGTGAAGCGTCCCTTCGATGAGAAGGTCGTCGTGCAGGAGCTGCTGGCGGAAATGCGCGCTGCGGGGAAGGAATAACGTTCGCACGTTGGGAGGTTACGATCAGCCATGCAAAGGATGATCTTTGCGCTGCTGCTTTCTCTGGCCGTTGTGCTGGTGGCCGGGCCGCGGGTGATTCCCGAGCTGAGAAAGCTCAAGTTTGGTCAGACGATTTATGAGCTTGGCCCGCAGTCCCACAAGACCAAGCAGGGCACGCCCACCATGGGTGGCGTGATGATCGGGCTGGGCGTCGCGGTGGCGGCGCTGGCGTGTCACCCCGCCGGATGGCACGGCGCGCAGGATTTCATGCTCGCGCTGCTGGCGGTGTCGCTGCTTTCTATGGCGGTCGGCTTTGCGGACGATTACATCAAGGTTGCCAAAAAGCGCTCGCTGGGCCTCACCCCCTGGCAGAAGATTGCCGGGCAGGTGTTCGTGGCGGTCGGCTTCTCCACCTACTGCTATCTGCATCCGCAGGTCGGCTCGGCGGTCTGGGTGCCCTTCGCGAACGTCGAGTGGGATCTGGGCGTTTTCTACATCCCACTGATGTCGCTGACGGTGCTGTTCATGATCAACAGCGCCAATTTGCAGGATGGACTGGACGGGCTGCTGTCCAGCGTATCGGCGGTGGGCAGCGCGGCGTGGGGAATGATGGCGTTGCTGTTCCTGATGGCGGTTGCGCCCACGGCGGACGCGGTCACGCAGGACAACTACTACGCCGTCGCGGTGTTCGGCATGGCGATGGTCGGCGCGACGATGGGCTTCCTGCGCTTCAATCACTACCCGGCGACGGTGTTCATGGGGGACACCGGCTCGATGTTCATCGGCGGTGCGACGGTCGGCATGGCGCTGCTGCTTCGCCAGCCGCTGATGCTGCTGCTGATTTCCTTTACGATGGTCGTCTCCTCCCTGAGCGTGATTGTGCAGCGGTACTACTACAAGGCAACGCGGAAGATTTACGGTACGCCGCGCCGCCTGTTCAAGATGACCCCGATCCACCATCATTTTGAGCTGTCCGGTTATTCGGAAACGCAGATCGTGGCGATGTACACGGTGGTCACCGCCGTGCTCTCGCTGGTGGCGATTCTGTCGCTCTACGGTTTGCAGCTGGTGAAGTAAGGGGTAAATGCCGGGGATGCGTGCGTCCCCGGCCCTATTCGGCTATGAAGGAGTGATTTCATGCGGTTTGACTTCAAGGACAAGCGGACGCTGGTCGTCGGCATGGCGCGCAGCGGCGTGGCGGTGGCGCAGCTGCTGCTGCGCCATGGCGCGAAGGTGATTGTTAACGACAGCAAGACGGAGGCGGAGCTGGGCGACGCTTTGACGCCCCTTTCCGGTCTGCCGGTTGAGCGACAGCTGGGCTGTCCGGCGGCGGACTGCCTGACGGGGATCGACGCACTGGTGATCAGCCCCGGCATTTCCGTAGACGCGCCCTTTGTGCAGAAGGCGCGGGCGCAGGGCGCGTATGTGACCGGCGAGCTGGAAACGGCCTGGCAGCTGAGCCGCGGCGAAATGGTCGCCGTGACCGGCACCAACGGCAAAACGACCACGGTTTCCCTGCTGGGCGAGATATTCAAGAACGCGGGCCGCGTGACGCACGTTGTGGGCAACATCGGCTATCCCTACTCCCAGGCCGGGCTGGAAAGCCGGGACGAGGACGTGTTCGTCTGCGAGGTTTCCTCCTTCCAGATGGAGACGGCGGACACCTTCCACCCGCGGGTGGCGGCGCTGCTCAACATCACCGAGGATCACCTCAACCGCCACGGCACGATGGAAAACTACACCCGCATGAAGATGCGGATGTTCCAGAACCAGACCGCCGAGGACGTGGCCGTGTTCAACGACGACGACCCCGCCCTCGTGCCGCTGATTTCGCAGGTCAAAAGCCGGGTGATGCGCTTCTCCCGAAAGCATCCGGTGGACTTCGGCGCGTATGTGAAGGACGGCTGGATGATGGTGCGCTGGGACGGGCGCGAGCTGCGCGTGTGCGAGACGGCGGAGATTCGCATTCCCGGCCCGCACAACCTGGAAAACGCGCTGGCCGCGTGCTGCGTCGCGGTGGCGATGGGCGTGCCGACGGCGGTGGTTCGCCACAGCCTGCGTACCTTTCCGGGCGTGGAGCACCGCATTGAGTTCGTGCGGGAGCTGGACGGCGTGCGCTACATCAACGACAGCAAGGGCACGAATGTGGACTCCACCATCAAGGCTGTGCAGACCATGACCCGCCCCACGGCGATCATCCTGGGCGGCTACGACAAGCACTGCGACTTTACGCCGCTGGCCAGGGAAATGGTCGCCTCGCCGATGATCCGGCAGGCGGTGCTCATCGGCGTGACGGCGGAGCAAATCGCCCGAACGCTGGCGGCAAACGGCTTTGAGGGCGTGTCGCGGGCCGAAACGCTGAAGGGAGCGATCGACCGCTGCCGCGCATTGGCGTCCGACGGTTGGAACGTGCTGCTCTCGCCCGCCTGCGCCAGTTTCGATATGTTCTCGGATTACGAGGCGCGCGGGCGCATCTTCAAGGAACTGGTGAACGACCTCCGCTGACCGTTACGTTTCCTTCTTATCCAGGAAAGGAGCGCCTATGCTGCAGCGCAACGCTGTCCCGGGCGCACAAAAGAGACCCGTCCGGCGCCTGCCGCCGATCGACAGTTCGCTGATCGTCGTGCTGACGGCGCTGCTGCTGGCGGGTCTGGTCACGCTTTTCTCCGCGACCTACTACACCGCGCAGGATCGGGGTGACCCGCTGGGCGAGGTCAAGCGTCAGCTGATTGGCGTGGCGCTGGGCGCGGCGGCGATGGCGGTGACGAGCCGCATCCCGTTCCGCTTCTGGCGGGAGCCATGGGTGGTGACGGGCAGCCTCGCCGTGAGCGCGGTGCTGCTCATCCTAGTCATCATCCCCGGCGTCGGCGTGTACCTGAACGGCTCCCGGCGCTGGCTTTCCATCGCGGGGATGAGTTTTCAGCCGTCGGAGGTCGCGAAGATCGCGGCGGTGTTCTACCTGGCCTCGACGCTGACTAATCGCGGGCCGCGCATTCGGTCGCTGATCTTCGGTATCGTGCCGACGCTGCTGGTGCCGGGCGTGATGTTCCTGCTGATTTTGCAGCAGCCGAACCTGTCCACCGCCGGTTCCATCCTCATCGTCAGCCTGATCATGATCGTCATCGCCGGCGCGCGGGGAAAGCACATCCTGCTGATGCTGACCGGCGGGCTGGCCGTGGGCGGCTTCTACGCCTGGAGCGCGCCCTACCGGCGGGAGCGGCTGCTGTCCTTCCGGGATCCCTTCGCCAAGATGAGCGACGAGGGCTACCAGCTGGCCCAGTCGCTGATTGCCTTTGGCTCCGGCGGGCTGTTCGGTATGGGACTGGGGCAGGGAAGGCAGAAGTACGCGTACCTGCCGTACCCGGAAAGCGATTTTATCTTCGCCATCGTTGGAGAGGACTTCGGCCTGGCCGGGTGCCTGACGGTCATCGCGCTGTTCGTGTGCTTCCTGCTTGCGGGGCTGCGGGTAGCCATGAGCTGCCGGGATAAGTTCGGCGCGCTGCTCGCGGCGGGCATTACCTGCTCGATCAGCGTGCAGGCGTTTCTGAACATCGGTGTGGTGATCGGCATCCTGCCCACCACCGGGCTGCCGCTGCCGTTCTTTTCGGCGGGCGGCACCTCCATTTCCATCACGATGGCCGCGGTGGGCATCCTGATGAATATCTCCCGCACCGCGGGCCGCATGGAAACATAATCCGCACCATCCTCTGGCTTCGGCATAGCCTGAAGCAGTGAGGATGGAGGTGGAGAATGATGGAATGCCTGCTGGTGGAGGGCGGCGCGAGGCTGGAGGGAACCGTCCGGGTGGATCGGGCGAAGAACGCCGCGCTGCCGCTGCTGGCCGCGTCGATCCTGACGGAAGAGCCGATGACGCTCGAAAACGTGCCGGACATTACCGACGTGGCCCATATGGCGGACATCCTGGCGATGCTCGGCTGCCGGGTGACGCGCGATAAAAAGCGACTGACGGTGGAGAGCGCCGGGCTGTGCGGCTGGGAAATGCCCGATCGGCTCTCCAAGCAGATTCGTTCGTCCATATTCCTGCTGGGGCCGATTCTCAGCCGGTTCCGTCGGGCGACGGTTACATATCCGGGTGGATGCGAGATCGGGCTGCGGCCCATCGACCTGCACCTGAACGGCCTGCGCAGCCTGGGCGTGCGCATCCGGGAGGAGGGCGGGCTGATCCACTGCGACGGCGGGCAGATGCGCGCCGGCGAGGTGCACTTCGATTATCCCAGCGTGGGCGCGACGGAGAACATCATGATGGCGGCGGTGCTGCTGCCGGGCACGACGGTGATGCACAACGCCGCCCGGGAGCCGGAGATTGCCGACCTGGCGGCGTGTATCAACCGGATGGGCGGTCGCGTGCGGGGTGCGGGCAGTCAAACGATTGAAATCGAGGGCGTGAAGCGGCTGCGCGGCGTGACCTGGCAGCCCATGCCGGATCGCATCGTGGCGGGGACGCTGCTGGCCGCGGCGGCGATCACCGGCGGGGAAATTGAGCTGACGGACGCGCCAGTCAAGCATATGGGCGCGATTGTCGCCAAGCTGCGGGAAATGGGCTGCCGCGCGGACGAGAAAGAGGACTTCATTCATCTGCGCGCGCCCCGGCGGTTGACCGCCTTTTCGCAGCTGCAAACCCAGCCGCATCCCGGCTTCCCCAC